>CANQBK010000012.1 GCA_947589485.1 uncultured Clostridia bacterium
ACGGAAATACAATTATTGACAATGATGTTGGAATATACAGGATAAATCTCAATGACAATAATCTTAAACCGGAGCTGTTTATTTCAAAAAAAGAAATGTCGCAGCATCTGGGCGAAAATTCAATGCCGAGACCGGAGTCGGTTAGAGCCTGCGGAGAATATGTTATTGTGGATATTTCGGGGGAAACCTCCTTTAACACCCCGAACGGTGAAAATTATACTTCTTCTAACGAACATATTACAATTTCAAAAAATATAAACGGGGGCAAAACAGTCAATATATCCGAAGTATGTGCTAATAAGCTAAATCAAAAACCGAGTTTTTATTTTTTTACGGATAAAGACAAGCTGCTGTTTTTCACAGAAAATAAAGCCAACTGGTATTCCGTTTCTCCCGACGGCAAAGAAATAAAAAAGGTTTTTGAAAAAGAAAAAGAAAAAAAGGATACATACGATGGTTTTGCTATTGACGATAAATATTATTATATATACAGCCATAGAACCGAAAAAGACGAGCATGGCATGGATGATAATACGGGTCCGAATACGCTGAAAATTTACACTAAGGATTTCAAACTTTTGAATACCGTAACGATGAATCTTAAGTTGACCGGAGAGGAAACAATAGAAAAAATGTGGTTTGAGTTTATACCTTTTTCAAAAGGTGATAAAATTATAGTTTACGATTATTTGCTGAACGATAACGGCACAGTCAGTTTCCTTATGGGTTACATTTCTAAGCCTGAATTGTTGAAAAACAACGGAGATCTTGAAGTACATACAATATTTGGTGGTTGATATGAAATAATATGTTTTATGTGGGGCGAGAAAACATGAAAAAAGCATCAAAAGTAATAAATTCAATAATTTTAATAATTTGTTTATGCTGTACGGCGCTTTTTTCGGGCTGTGCTAACGAAAGCAACAAGTCCGACGAAAGCGGCGGTTCTGTCGGGCAGATTAATGCTGACGCCGAAGACCAAGACTATCAGTACGAATTTGTAGAGAGTCGTTCTCCAAAGTTTTACAAAACATCAGACGGATATTACTTTTCAAGCGGCAGCTTTATATATTATATGGACGCTAAAACTATGAAATATACTCCTGTATGCAATAAGCCCGACTGTCTGCACGACCGCCAGGAGGATAAAGACAAAAAAAGAAAATGTAACGCCTACGTTAACGGAGGTGAAGACGTTTTTTCTCAGGGTATAGGCTGCTACAACGGTTATATTTATTTTGAGGAGGCAGCAACTACAGGAGGTTTAGAAAACTGGCATTATATGATAAGCCGTTTGTCTTGTGACGGATCAAAAAAGGATATAGTTGTAAATGACGAAGATGTAATTAATATTCCGTATTCGTTTATGGTTCATAGGGGCTATCTTTATTATTCTCTCAACAAATATATAATTACCGACCAAAAAGACAGTAACGGAAATACAATTATTGACAATGATGTTGGAATATACAGGATAAATCTCAATGACAATAATCTTAAACCGGAGTTGTTTATTTCAAAAAAAGAAATGTCGCAGCATCTGGGCGAAAATTCAATGCCGAGACCAGAGGCGGTTAGAGCCTGCGGAGAATATGTCATTGTGGATATTTCGGGGGAAACCGCCTTTAACACCCCGAACGGTGAAAATTACACTTCTTCTAACGGATATATTACAATTTCAAAAAATATAAACGGGGGCAAAACAATCAATATATCCGAAGTATGTGCTAATAAGCTAAATCAAAAACCGAGTTTTTATTTTTTTATGGATAAAGACAAGCTGCTGTTTTTCGGAAAGGATAAAGCCAACTTGTATTCCGTTTCTCCCGACAGCAAAGAAATAAAAAAGGTCTTTGAAAAAGAAAAAGAAAAAAAGGATACATACGATGGTTTTGCTATTGACGATAAATATTATTATATATACAGCCATAGAACCGAAAAAGACGAGCATGGCATGGATGATAATACGGGTCCGAATACGCTGAAAATTTACACTAAGGATTTCAAACTTTTGAATACCGTAACGATGAATCTTAAGTTGACCGGAGAGGAAACAATAGAAAAAATGTGGTTTGAGTTTATACCTTTTTCAAAAGGTGATAAAATTATAGTTTACGATTATTTGCTGAACGATAACGGCACAGTCAGTTTCCTTATGGGTTACATTTCTAAGCCTGAATTGTTGAAAAACAACGGAGATCTTGAAGTACATACAATATTTGGTGGTTGATATGAAATTAATATTCTATGAAATACTAAAGTTGTTGAAAAATAAATTTTTTATTTTTTTGTTTATATGTTTGGCAGCAGGCAGTATTATTTCTTTTTCGTGGACACAACTGTCCTTTGCGGGTTCCAATGGTTATTCCGAAGAAAAAATATTTTTGTCTGACAAGGACAGCTATAATTCCGCTCTAAACGAATTTGACGGATTATCGGCGGAAAAAGCGGTCGCAAAGGCAGATGAAAAGAAAGAACTCTATGAAATGTGTAAAATGATAATTGACGAAATGAGCATTGACGATACCGGCGCTGATACGCAGTCTGCGCTTGACAGTTTTAGACAGCAGGATAAAGCTACATTTGACAAGGCTATGTCAATAATCAACGAAAATACCGATTTTGAAAAAAAATGTTTTTTGTATGATTATATCGGTAAAAAATATAGGTATATACAAACCTATGATATTTTCATAAATGAAATGGAAAACAGAGCGGAACGACAGCTTGAGTTTTCAATCTTTAAGGATAATGACGCTTTTTCCGAAAACAATATAAAAAAGACTGTCCAAGATTATGAAAATATCAAAGGAACAGTTCCACAGGCGGGTAACTTCCTCTTTGCAGAGCATGGAACAAATTTTTTCCTAACCGATGTAATGGTGCTGTCTGTGCTGTTTCTTCTGTGTGTGTGTTTGTTTATGCAGGAGAGGGACAAAGGTTTGCTGCTTTTGGTAAAATCAAGCCGTAACGGTCATATCCGAACCGCCTCCGCAAAATTGATTACCCTCGTGATATTTACGGCAGTTTCCGTTGTTCTTTTTTACGGTACGGAACTTGTTGTTTCGGGAATAATTTACGGTTTTCCGGATATGAATGTTCCGGTTCAGTCAATGAGTGATTTTATGGACTGTTCCCTTAAAATATCGGTGGCTGAATACATTGTGCTATGGCTGCTCTCAAAGCTGGCTGCGCTTGTTATTATAGCATTGTTGTTTGCCGCTGTTTTCGGACTGTTTCGCAGTACGGTTTTGATATGGCTTGTGTCCATAGGTACTCTTGTTCTTGAATATGCTCTTTACATATTTATTCCTGCAAACAGCAGTTTTTGTCACCCGCATTTTATAAATCTGTTCTATTTTTTGGATTCAAAAACACTTCTTGCGGATTATGAAAACTTGAATTTCTTTTCAAAGCCCATAAATATTTTGGTAATCTTTCTTGTATGTTTTTTGTTGTTATCGGCAATCTTTTCGGTTATTTCCGCCATTGCCTTTTCACGCAAATCGCAAATCCCGTCAAAGAGTATTGTGTCCTCTCTTATTGAAAAGCTGCAAAGACGTTTTTTCCGTATCAACGGCACTGTCAGTGTTTTCCGACATGAGCTTTATAAAAGGCTGATACATGACAAAGGATTCATTATTTTAGCTGCCCTTTTGATTTTTGCCGTGCAGGTATCCGTACAAACCATAGATGTTAAATATGACAGTTTGCAAGATGTGTCCTACTATGTTTACCTTGAAAGGTTAGAGGGAAAGCTGACCGATGAAAAAGAACAGTTCATACAAGATGAACAGAAATATTTTGACAATTTGCAAAATGAATTTTTTGAACTTCAAGCAAAGGAAAACCCGAGTGAAGAAGATAAGAACCGTTTGAGCAATATTGATAACATATTGAAAGGTAAATATCAAGGCTTTCAAAAGATTATGAGCAAGTATGAATATCTTAAAGAGCAAAAAGAAAAGAACGGTACGGAAATATGGTTTGTAAACGAGAAAAAGTATTCTACACTTTTGACCGATAGGGACGGATCGACATTAAGATTTGTAATTTGCGGTGCAGCTCTTATTCTTATTGTTGGAAATATTTTTTCGATTGAATACAAACGGAATATGAAACGGCTGCTAAGATCTTCGGCAAACGGCAAAAAGCGTTTATTTGCCGCAAAATTCGGCACAGCGCTGTTTTGCGGAACATTGAGTTTTTTGCTTATATATCCTCCCGTATTGATACAGTACCTTGCTAACTTCAAGACGATTCTTATTGACGCGCCCGTATCATCTATTCAGGAGCTATCGGCTTGCGGCGGTATGACAATTTTGACTTTTATTTTGCTGCTTGGGCTTATACATCTAATTATGTCGGAACTGATTGCCTTATTTGTATGTTCAATGTCGGAGTTGACAAGGAACTATTTTCTGACGCTGATGTTATCCACGGTCATATTACTGGTGGTTTATATACTTATTAGCGGTAACCCCGAACTAAGATTTTATACTATTCTCGGAATGGGACGAATAACGGCTTTTGTAACCGGAGCGGTGGTTATTTCTGTAATTATTGCAGTGTTAATAATAGTATCAAAAAGACGTTATACAAATGACAGTATAAGGAGATAGAGAAAATGGAGCTGCAAATAAAAAATGTATCAAAAACGTACGGCAAAACTAAAAAAGCACTTGATGATTTTTCACTTACTCTGACCCCGGGCGTATACGGTCTGTTGGGAGCCAACGGTGCGGGAAAATCAACATTGATGAATATACTTACCGACAATCTTGCCGCAGACAGCGGGGAAATTTTGTGGAACGGCGAAAATATTCGCAGGCTCGGAAAAAAGTACCGTTCCGATATAGGCTATATGCCTCAGCAGCAAGGGCTTTACGATAATTTTACCGCAAATCGTTTTTTGTGGTATATGTCGGCTCTTAAAGGCTTGCAAAAAAAAGATGCCAAAAAGCAAATACCCGAACTTTTGGAAATAGTAAATCTGGAGAATGAGGCACATAAAAAATTAGGGGACTATTCAGGCGGTATGAAACAGCGTATACTGATTGCACAGGCTATGCTCGGAAATCCTCGTATTCTCATATTGGACGAACCGACAGCAGGTCTTGACCCCAGAGAACGTATCCGTATCCGTAGTTTTATAAGTGAGATTGCGGCTGACAGAATCGTTATACTTGTCACGCATGTTGTCAGCGATATTGAGTGCATTGCGGATCGTGTAATTTTAATGAAAGACGGCAGACTTATCAAAGACGGTACTTCGGTCGAACTGATTTCTTCTGTATCCGATAAGGTATTTGAATACAAATGTTCAAAAAACGAATTGGAATCCTTGCAAAAAAAATATATATGCGGTAATATTCTGCAAAGAAAAGACGGTATGGTGTTCCGAGTTGTAAGTAATAAATGCCCCGAAAGATTCCATAAATGTGAAAGCGACCTTTCGCTTGAAGAAGTCTATCTGTATTATTTTGAATATTCAGAGGATTGATTTTATCGAAACAATGTTCATATTTTACATTCTAATTAAAAATCAGGTACTAATTAACGGTGCCTGATTTTTTATTTGCAATTATTACGCAAAATTCGTGAATACAGTGTACTTAAACGGAAAAAATAATAAATGACATACATCAAGGCTTGATAGTATATTTTATATTTTTTAATTGTTTTTATTTTGTATTAATTTTTTGATTTTCGGATATAATAAACAAAAAAGCAGGAGGTTTTTTTATGCCCGAAAGAGTAGGAAAATACACAATAAAAATAAGCAACAATATTAATATTCATTCATCGGTAGGTATTGTCGGCAAAAAGGAAGGCGAGGGTCCTCTCGGTGAATATTTCGATAAGGTTTTTAAAGACAATATGCTCGGTCAAGACAGTTGGGAAAAAGCCGAAAGTACACTTCAAACGACTGCCGTAGATACGCTGCTCGGCAACCTAAAGCTGCAAGCGAGTGATATTGACGTTATTTTTGCAGGTGATTTACTGAATCAGTGCATTTCGTCAACATTTGGGCTGCGGGCTCTTGACATTCCGCTTCTCGGTCAATTCGGTGCCTGCTCCACAATGGCACAAACATTGGCAATTGCTTCTATTTTTGTTGACAGCGGTGCGGCAAATCGTGCGGTTGCAGTTACGTCGTCACACTTTTGTACAGCCGAACGTCAATTCAGATTTCCGATAGAATATGGGGGACAGCGTACCCCAACAGCCCAATGGACGGTTACGGGTTCAGGTGCGGCACTTATTGATAAAGACGATGTCGGACCCTATGTAAGAAATGTCACAATAGGAAAAATTAACGATTTAAATATAAAGGACGCAAACAATATGGGTGCGGCAATGGCGCCTGCCGCTGCCGATACTATTTTTAACTATCTGTCGGATACAAACACAAAGCCTGAAGATTACGATTTGATACTTACGGGAGATCTCGGTAAGATAGGCTCGGAACTTTTAAAAGAAATATTGCTTCGGGACGGAATAGATATTTCGCAAAATCACAATGATTGCGGACTTATGATATATGATTTAAAAAGGCAAGACGTACACGCAGGCGGTTCGGGATGCGGATGCAGCGGCTCAGTGTTTTGTTCATATATAATGCAAAAACTGAAAAGCTGTGAGCTTAAAAATATTTTATTTGTTGCGACAGGAGCCCTTATGTCTCCCACATCGTCACAACAAGGCGAGAGTATACCGGGAATTGCCCATTTGTTAAATATATGCTGCAACACAACAAGAAACGAATAATTTCGTTGAAAAAATTCCCTCTAATAAAATATTAAAAATCGACAACAATAATAATGCAAACGCAAACAATCAATAAAGAAATAAAAATAAATAATTAAAAAGGAGAAAATAATTATGTCTAACAATTCCAATTCACTTAATGTACCCGAGGCAAGACAGGCTATGGAACAGTTCAAGATGGAATGTGCAAACGAAGTAGGAGTAAACCTTAAGCAGGGTTATAACGGCGATCTCACATCTCGTCAGGCAGGTTCAGTAGGCGGTCAAATGGTTAAGAAAATGATTGAGGCTTACGAAAGAAGTATGTAATTTATTATTTATAAAAATGAATAATAAAAAAATAATATATTGCCCGTCAAAACGGGAATGTTATATTCACGCCGTAAAGTTAGGCGAAAATAAAGATAAATTACAATTAAGCTGAAAACAAAATTGATATAAGGACAGGTAACGGTAAATAAACCGTTGCCTGTTTTTATAATGTGTATATATTATTATGCAGGCGAAAAGCAAAACAAAGTTAAAAAATATCTGAATATAAATCACGGTAGCAGAAAATATTAGGCTGATTTTGTTCATATCGACAATAAATAATAGTTTAAAATAAATATTTCAGTTTAAGTTGACAAATTTATTATTATACAATATAATTTAAAATGTAAATTATAATTTCCGAAAATAAAAGGAGGATAAAAATGACTAAAATACCGTACAGATTTTATCTTACCGAAGATCAAATACCTAAGCAGTGGTATAATCTCCGTGCCGATATGAAAGAACAACCGGACCCTATGCTAAATCCGGCAACTTTAGAGCCTCTTAAAGAGGAAGATTTGTATCCGATATTCTGCAAAGAGCTTGCACATCAAGAAATGGATAGTACAACACGATATATCGACATTCCCGAAGAAATACTTGAAATGTATAGGGTTTACCGTCCTTCTCCGCTTATCCGAGCTTACAATCTTGAAAAGGAACTGAAAACTCCAGCAAAGATATATTATAAATTTGAGGGAAACAATACATCCGGAAGCCATAAGCTCAACTCAGCAATTGCTCAGGTTTACTATGCCAAAAAGCAAGGTCTTACGTCAATAACGACTGAAACAGGGGCAGGTCAGTGGGGTACGGCTCTTTCCGAAGCATGCGCATATTTTCGTCTACCGTTAACCGTTTATATGGTAAAATGCTCTTATGACCAAAAGCCTTACAGAAAAGCGGTAATGCAGACCTTTGATGCAAATGTTGTTCCAAGTCCGTCAAACACGACAGATGTAGGCAAAAAAATCCTTGAGGAAAATCCCGACACAACGGGCAGCTTAGGCTGTGCTATTTCGGAAGCGGTGGAAAAAGCGACAAAAACCGAGGGTTGCCGTTACGTTCTCGGTTCGGTTCTTAATCAGGTACTTCTTCATCAGTCGATAATCGGTCTTGAAGCAAAAACGGCTATGGAAATTCTCGGCGAATACCCCGATATTGTGATAGGATGTGCGGGAGGAGGATCAAACCTCGGAGGTCTTATAGCACCGTTTATGAGGGATAAAATTGTTGACGGAAAACCGGTCGAATTTATCGCTGTTGAGCCTGCGTCGTGTCCCTCTCTTACAAGAGGAAAATATGCCTATGATTTTTGTGATACCGGTCGCGTAACTCCCATGGCAAAAATGTATACTCTCGGCAGTGGTTTTATACCTTCGGCGAACCACGCGGGCGGACTTAGGTATCACGGTATGTCACCGATACTTTCAAAGCTCTATCATGATGGTTATATGAAAGCTGTTTCTTATGAACAAACTAAGGTATTTGAAGTAGCTACGCTTTTTGCAAAGGTCGAAACAATACTTCCTGCGCCCGAATCGTCCCACGCAATTAAATGTGCAATCGACGAAGCGTTAAAATGCAGAGAAACCGGTGAAGAAAAAACAATACTTTTCGGACTTACCGGTACAGGATATTTTGATATGGCTGCATACAGTGCATTCCACGAGGGAAAAATGCAGGATTATATTCCCACAGATGATGATCTTAAAATTGCATTTGATAAGTTGCCTAAAGTTCCGTAAACTTCAGAAGTTTAAATTCAAGCAATAAAAAAAATCAAATTGTTTTTATCTTAAATTAAGATTAAAAACAATTTGATTTTTTTATATTACCAATCCGCATTTGCTTTCGCTATTTCTTCTATTTGCTCACGAATACGAAGAAAAGCATCGGTAACAATCGGATCAAATTTTTTTCCGCGCTGTTCCTTTATATTTTTAAACACGACGGAAGTAGGTATTGCCTCTTTATAAGCCCTTTTTGCAACAAGAGCGTCAAAATAATCCGCTATCGTCATAATTCTTGCACACAACGGAATTTCTTCACCTTCAATGCCGTAAGGATAACCGGAACCGTCCCAACACTCGTGATGATAAAGAGCGACCGACTTTGCGACTTTAAGAAAATCACTGTCCTCAATATCTCCCATAGATTCTTCTATAATTTTTTTACCGTTTACGGTATGGTTTTTTATTTTTGAAAATTCATCTTCCGTAAGCCTTCCCGGTTTTTGTAAAATAGCATCGGGAATAGTTATTTTACCTATATCGTGAAGAGGAGCCGATAACATAGTATCGTGCATATATTGTTCGGTCAGTATATTTTCAAAATCTCCGTTCCGCTTCAACTCGTTTACAAGAGCTTCAACATATTCGCTTGTGCGTTTTACATGTTTGCCGGTGTTGCCATCGCGGGCTTCAATTATATTTGCAAAACCTATGATTATTTCGTTCTGCATATTTTCAATTGCGTTGTCCTTTTCGGTAACACTTTCGTCAAGTTCACTGCGCTTATTATCTACCGAATAAAATACCCTGCTTGTATAAACAGCCGTAATAAGGAAACTCATTGAACAATTTAAAATCAGCAAGAAAGTATTTATTTCATAGGGAAGTATGTATTGAGGAGTATAATCATTAAAATAAATAACCATGAATATAAATGATACCGAAGCAAGAAAGATTATTATATTTCTTAAATCGTGGATTAACCGCCCCTTTTTTCGTATAAAGACTGTAAGAAAAATAAGCGGTATCATAAGATATTGAAATCCGGACGAAAGCCCGAAAAAAGAAATACTGCATATTTGATGGAGGAAAAGTTCAAACAATGTCAAAAGAGTACAGGGCAGCCACGAACCTTTAAAATATTTAAGCAGAATAACAAACGTGGCATAAAGTACAACTCCGGTGGCATCGAATAACTGCATCATACCTATACCGAAAATAGAAAATATCACCAAGTAACATGCGTGAAGAAGCAGACATATAAGAAAAAACATATTAAGAGGTGCGGTAAAGAAAGCGTAGTCGGAATAATCCTTATCTTCGTTGTATGAAGGAGTTCCGACAAAAAAATCTAAAATATTATTTACCATAATTGTATGCGAATGTCAGCGAAACGCTCTCCTTTATAGATTTTAAAGAATAAAAAATATTCGTTATGTGATATTATAATATAAGTTATTCTTATAATCAATAGTAATTTGTATTTTTTTTACAATTTGTAATATGTGTAGATTTTTGCTGGTGGTGTTTGTAATGTTTGTCAGCCTTAAACTTAACCGTATTATTATATTAATTTTAACATTATCTATATTTGCAGGTTCTTTTATTGCAACAAAACAGACTATTTCAACACAGGCGGAAATAAAACCGATAAAGATAGCCGTAATAATGTATCATGGACTCATTAAAGATAAATCCGCACAAAATCAATATATGATCGACCCTAAGTATTTTGAAGAGGATTTAAAATATCTTAACGAGAACGGTTACCATACAATCTTTGCCGAACAGCTTACGGACTTTTTTGAAAAGGGAAAAGAGCTTCCCAAAAACCCTGTTATTTTAACTTTTGACGACGGATATTACAATAATTATTTTTACGCATATCCTATTTTAAAAAAATATAATTGTAAAGCAATAATATCACCAATAGGAATTACAGCCGACGACGCCCAAAAAGAAAAAAATAAAAGTCCTTATTATTCACAATGCGGGTGGAAAGAATTGCGTGAAATGAGTGATTCCGGTCTTGTGGAAATTCAAAATCATACCTATAATCTCCATAAATTGAATGGCGACAGGCAAGGGGCGTCAATAAAACCGGGCGAAAGCGAAAAGGAGTACAAGGAAATGCTTTCAAACGACCTAATTAAATTCAGTGAAAAAATGTATGCTAATCTCGGTAAAAAACCGTGTGTATTTGTTTATCCTTTCGGTTCAAAAAACGATATAGCTCTTAATGTAGTAAAAGAGCTTGGCTATAAGGCGGTAATGGATTGCGAAGAAAAACTGAATTATATAGAAAGCTCGGAAGATTTATACAATATCCATAGATTTTTACGTCCAAATAATATGTCATCAAAAACATTCTTTGAGAATAAAGTAGATATAGGGTCAACAAAAATTTAAATTTGGAGGTATATTATGCCAAGAATTTTTTTAAGCCCGTCCACTCAGGAATACAATCCTTATGTTGACGGCGGCAATGAGGAATATTATATGAATATCATAACTGATGCGCTCATACCTTATCTGGAAGCGAGCGGTATCGAATATGATAGGAACGATCCCTCAAAAACCGTATCAAATTCAATACGAATGTCAAACAATGGCAATTATGATCTACATTTGGCTCTTCATTCCAATGCGGCAGCTCCAAATAATGCCGGAAATGTTCAGGGCTCACAGGTTTATTATTATCCGTCAAGCACCGAGGGAAAAAGGGCAGCCGAAATTTTTGCCAATAACATTAAGGAAATATATCCGGATCCGAGTAAAGTTAAAACCGTCCCGACAACGACCCTGGCTGAAGTATCAAAGACAAAGGCTCCAACGATCCTTATAGAATTGGCGTACCACGATAATCCGCAAGACGCCCAATGGATAAGAGATAATATAGGAACAATTGCTGAAAATCTTGCAACCTCAGTAAGTGACTTTTTGGGTATTGCCGCAAATTTGCCGGAGGGAACAAGGACGGGTACAGTCGTTACCGAAAAAACTGCACTGAACCTGCGTTCCGAACCGTCTATGAATGCAGATGTTGTAGGCAAGATCCCCAAAGGCAGTCGGATTCCTGTTATAGGACAAGACGGAAATTGGTATTTGACATATTATGAAGGAAACAGAGGGTATGTAAATTCCAAGTACGTAAGGTTTGATTAATAAATAGGAGCAATTACGATTAATTTAACATAAATTTAAAATTTTCTCTTTACAAAGAAAAAAAATTATGATATATTTAATAATAATTAAGAATGGTGATCGTTTTGAGGAGATGAGAAACGTGCATGCAAAACGCAATTTCAGCGCAAAACGTGAGGCTATTTATAAATTGCTCGTTTCCGCAAAAAATCATCCGACAGCAGAATGGGTATATGAAAGCCTTAAACCTGAAATACCCGATTTGAGCTTGGGTACTGTATACAGAAACATTTCGGTGTTTCGTGAAATGGGACTCATAAAGTCTATTGGAATTTTCAACGGTCAAGAACGCTTTGATGCCGATATGTCCCAACATTCGCACTTTATTTGTACGGAATGTTTTAAAATTCTTGATGTGCCGAGCGGAAAAAAGTTTGTTGACGGTAATATATACTCTTTTGTGGAAAAAGAATGTAATGTTACGATTAAAAGTCATAATATTATTTTTTATGGTATATGCTGTATGTGTAATAATTCACACAAATGTTAAATGGCTGTCAATATCATAATTTATATGATATTAGATATATAACAAAAAGAAAAACGGAGGATTTAAAATGAAAAAATTTGTCTGTTCAGTATGTGGTTATGTTTACGAAGGTAACGAAGCTCCCGAACAATGCCCTCAGTGCAAAGCACCTAAGGAAAAGTTCAAAGAAACAAATGCTGATGCTTCTTACGCAACGGTTCACGAAGTTGGAATTGCAAAGGGCGTAGACAAGGAAATTTACGATGGTTTAGTATCCAACTTTAACGGTGAATGTTGTGAAGTAGGTATGTATCTTGCCATGGCAAGGGTTGCCGACAGAGAGGGTTATCCTGAAATTTCAGCCGCTTTTACAAAGTATGCTTTTGAAGAAGCTGAACATGCTGCAAAGTTTGCCGAACTTTTGGGTGAGGTTGTAACCGACAGCACAAAGAAAAACCTTGAATTGCGTGCAGATGCCGAAGCAGGTGCCTGCGAAGGTAAGTTTGAACTTGCTAAAAAAGCAAAAGCACTTAATTTGGACGCTATACATGATACAGTTCACGAAATGGCAAAAGATGAAGCACGTCACGGTGCAGGCTTTAAAGGTCTTCTTAAAAGATATTTCGGATAATGATTTTGTATTTGATTCCATATTATCCCCCGGATATGACCGGGGGATATTTATTTTACGCCTTTTATAATGGGTACATAAATTTTTGACATTGAGTATATTCGGTGCTATAATTAAATATTATAATTGACGGGCAAATGGAGAGAAGAACGGGTGAAAAAATGAAACAAGAATATTTAAAGGAAGCGCCGCCGATAATACAGGAATTTCTGGCTTATATGGAAAATGTCAGGGGAAGATCGGGTTTGACTGTCGATGAATATTACAGAGATTTGAGAACATTTTTTAGGTTTATTTTAAAAGAAAAGGGGGAGGCTGTCCCTGATAGTATCAAGCCGAATGAAATTGATATTTCCTGTGTAGATATTGAATTTATAAAAAAGATAACTTTCACGGATATTTTGCTTTTTCTCAATTATTGCCGTATTGACAGAAAAAATTCCGCTGCAACAATATCAAGAAAGACTTCGAGCCTTAAAAGCTATTTTCGATATTTAACTCTTAAGGTCAATAAAATTTCTAATAATCCTACCGAGGCATTGGATCCACCAAAAAAGCCAAAAACCGTTCCAAAATATCTTACATTGGAAGAAAGCTTACGATTTTTGGAGTCGATTGACGGAAAGTATAAGGAACGTGATTATTGTATGATGATTTTTTTCCTTAACTGTGGTATGCGTATTTCCGAGCTTTGCGGCATCAATCTATCTGACATTAACAATGAAAATATGTTGAAGCTCAGAGGAAAAGGGAATAAAGAACGAGTATTGTATCTAAATAACTCATGTGTGTCAGCATTGAACGATTATTTAAAAGTTAGACCGACAGAAAATGTAAAAGATAAAAATGCTTTGTTTATCAGCGGAAGAAATTGTAGGATAACACCTAAAGGAGTACAGTATGTATTAGACAAACGTCTACAAAAAATAGGTCTTGACGGACAAGGATACTCTCCGCATAAACTAAGACACACGGCAGCCACGTTGATGTACCAAAAAGGCAATGTAGACATTCGGACACTTCAAGCGATTCTGGGACATTCAACTCTCAGCACCACGCAGATATATACACATATTGCGGACGATCAGGTAATTGAAGGTCTTAAAGCTAATCCGCTTGCCGATAATAAAATTAAAAAAACAAACAAAAAATAAAATATTTATAATCACCCTAAGCTGCTCAAAATAAACTTAGGGTGATAGAGTAAAAGTTGTTAAACTGTGTAGATTTTGTAATTATATTTACTTCGCAAAATAAAGATTTTGCGAAGTAAAGGGAAGTAGTAAAAGTGATATTCGGATATTTACAAAGCATCTTTTTCAATACGAAAATCGACAAAAAATAATTGGACATTTATCGAATTTTATAATATAATAATTAAGTCGTTTTATATTAATATTGACTTTAAGTCAAATTAGCAAAAATTCCGAAGGGATATGAAAATATGGCAAATTATCAAAAAAACAATAACAAAAATGTAAAAAGCGATGTTACGGCAACAAAACAAAAAACATATAGATATAAAAAACGTAAAAACAGAAGTATTGCCAAAAGAGTAGTAATTATTGTAAGCGTTATGGTAATACTTATGGTTTCTGTTTCTTTTGTATCTACAATAAATACAGCTGAAAATAAAAGTATAAAATCAGCCAACGCAGTTACAAGCAATGTAAGCAAAACAGAAAGTAAAACCGAAAGTTCAAAATTGCCTGCAAAGCCCAAGGAACCCACAACGCCTCAATATACGTTTGAAAATACTTTTAAGATAAATTCGGAAAAGTTGACTTCCAAACAAAAAGCTGAATTGAATGAAAAATTAACATCAGAATTTATTTTGCTTTACGATATGACATCAGACGAAATAATATACAGAAAAAATTCGGGAAAAAAATTATATCCCGCAAGTACAACAAAAATACTTACATCAATTGTAGCTTGTAAAATAATAAGTGACCCGAAAAAAATAATAACAGTCGGCGATGAAATAGAACTTATTGGCGAAGAATCAAGTATTGCAGGACTTGAAAAAGGTATGAAACTGAAATTTGAAACATTGTTAGACGCACTTATGTTGCCCTCGGGAAATGACGCGGCATATACCGTCGCAGTTAATTGTGCAAGGATATATAAAAAAGACCAGTCTATTCCAAACAAAGATGCCGTAAAAATTTTTATGGAACTGGTCAATGACTGTGCAAAGCAGTTGGGAGCCAAAAATACACATTTTGTCACTCCGGACGGTTGGCACGATAACAACCATTTCACTACGGCTGAAGATTTAGCCCGTTTTACCGCATACGCAAAAACGATTCCGTTAATAAAAAAATCCTGTGCAAAACCATACGCCAAATGGGAACTTGATGACGGCAGAATACTTGAATGGGAAAATTCAAATAAACTGCTGTTAAGCGGTACCGAGCTTTATTCCGAATACTGTGACGGAATGAAAACGGGATTTACGGACGAGGCAGGATCATCTGTTATCGCAAGTGCAACCATATCGGGTCATACACTTATTGCGGTCGTTATGAACGGTCAAACATTGTACGCAAAATATAACGATGTAAATTATTTGTTTGATGAGGGCTTTAAAGCAAATGATTTAGAATATAAATACGGTTTTTCATGATCCCGAAAGACATTTGAAAATAATGTTAAATATATCACCGAATGTTATTTTCTTTACGTCATCGGCGGCGGCAATCGGATACTCGGCTATCTTTTTGTCGCCGTTTTTATATACTATTTTACCTATTTTATCCCCTTTTTTTATCGGTGCTTCTACTTCTTTCGGCAGTGATATATCATAAGATATTTTTTCTTTATCGCCTTTTTTGATAAGTATTTGTGAATTTATTTCTATTTTAGATTTTACCGACGGTTTCATACCGTTTTTAACATTTATCTCTTTTACGGCTTCTTTCGGAATGTCGGGTGTATACATTTCATAATTGGCAAAACCGTAATCTAAGAGCTTTGAAGCATCTGAAAAACGTTCTTTTCCCGTTTTACTGCCCAAAACAACAGCAATAAGGCTTAGCCCGTCACGTTCTGCCGTTGCGCTTATACAGCTTCCTGCCTGTGATGTAGTACCCGTCTTAAGACCGGTTATACCGTTATAGCTTTTTAATAATTTATTTGTGTTTACAAGCTGAGTTTTGCCGCCCCTGAGATTGTCCATCCATATTCCGCTGTAATCAAGAATTTTTTTATGTTTTATAAGTTCTTTTGACATAACGGCAACATCATACGCACTTGTAATATGTCCGTCCTCATCAAGACCGTTGCAGTTTTTGAATACGGTTTCTTTCATACCAAGTTCTTTTGCCTTTTTATTCATTTGTGCAACAAATTCGTCTTCTGTTCCGCATATATGTTCGGCAAGAGCAACGGCGGCGTCATTCGCACTTGCAACAATAGTGGCTTTGACCATTTCTTCAACGGTCATTGTTTCCCCCGGTTCGAGCCATATATCCGAGCCGCCCATTGACGATGCGTGAGCCGATGCAGTAACCTTATCCGACCACGAAATTTTACCGCTGTCAATAGCTTCCATTACAAGCGTCAAAGTCATAACCTTCGTGATAGAAGCGCACGCACGCACTTCGTGCGGATTTTTTTGATAAAGCACCTCACCCGTTTCAGCATCCATAAGTACAGCGGACGGAGCTGTTATTTCATTGTCCGAAAGAGCGGATACGTCGGACGGAATATACACAGAAAACAAACAAACCAAAAGTACCAAAAGTGTTTTTTTAAAAAATTTCATACCGCACCTCCAAAGAGCATTACACAAAAATATATGCTTTGAAAGTGCGGTAAATACCGATTGCGAATGTGTGATTTTGAATTTGAAATAAAGAAAGACAGCAAAGAAAGCATTTCTATTTTCCTCGCTTTTTAGATAATTAAAAGTATAATTTGACAAAATTAGTGTACAAGTTTATAATAATTTATCAGAGAGGTAATGCTTGGATTGCTAAGAACGTTGAAAATGACCGGCTACTTAATTTCTCTCAGGTTGTTTTCGGAACAATCCATATTTATATAAAATATGATATAAATAATAGTAAATACAGATATGGTGAGGATATTGCTATGAAAGGATCGGAATGTAAATTTGTAAAATACATGGAAGGGTCGGACAAACGCTTTGTTATTCCTGTTTACCAGCGAAATTATGACTGGAAAATGGATAACTGCAAGCAACTTTTTGACGACCTTGTAAAAATCATCAAGGAACACCACAGAAGTCACTTTTTTGGCAGCCTTGTTTCTGTCTATAATCCGGACGGACACAATGAAGAATTTCTTGTTATCGATGGACAACAACGATTGACTACTGTTTCCCTACTGTTTCTTGCTATGTATAACTTGATGGACAAAAATATTATTGTACCGAAAACGTCGAATTTGAAGCAACGTCTTTATGAAGAATATCTTGTAGATAAATGGCAACCGGAAGATACCCGCATCAAACTGAAGCCGGTCAAGAACGACCAAAAAGCCTTTGGAAAACTTTTTTCCGATTCATCAGAACATATTAGGGAATCAAATCTGACTGTTAACTATAATTATTTCTACAATCGGATTCAGAAACAAGAAATTACTATTGATGAGCTTTATGATGCGATATGTTGTTTGGAAATCATCAATATACGATTGGATATGGAGGACAATCCACAACTTATTTTTGAAAGTTTAAATTCCACAGGTCTTGATTTAAGCGAGGGAGATAAAATTAGAAACTTCATTCTTATGGGGTTGCCATCCAAAGAACAAGATGAGTATTATGATAAATACTGGTACAAAATCGAAATTTGTACAAAGTATGATGTCAGCGCTTTTATCAGAGATTATCTGAGCGTTAAACAACAAGCAATTCCGAAGCAAAGCAAGATTTATATCAATTTTAAGGAATATGTAGAGCTTGGCAAAATTCAAACTGAACCTCTTTTAATAGAAATGCTGGAATATGCCAAACGTTATCAGATTCTTTTAGATGGTAAGACGGATAGCGCTGTCCTCAACGCCTGCATTTTTCGCCTGAATCGGCTGGAAACAACGGTCACAAGACCATTCTTCCTTGAGGTTCTTAGGCTGTATGATGAAAATAAGCTGTCAATAGAGCAGATTGCAGACATTTTCCTGACCACCGAAAACTATCTGTTTCGCAGAAACATTTGTGATTTACCTACTAATTCGCTGAATAAAATTTTCCTCATGCTGCATAGAGAGATTATGCGCTATGATGGTTCCGAGGTAGACTATGTAGAAAAATTCAAGTATGCGCTCATGTCAAAAAAGGAACGTACTCGTTTCCCTGATGATGCGGAATTTGCTGATGCCTTTACCCGCAAACCAATTTATTTGATGAACAGCAAAAATAAGATATATATTTTTGAAAGACTGGAGAATTTTGGGACAATTGAAGATAAAGATGTTTATCGTCACTGTGATGAAGGTACTTACTCGATTGAACATATTATGCCTCAGCATCTAACTCCAACATGGCAAAAAGAATTAGGTGAGAAATATGAGCAGATACACGAGGAATGGCTACATCGAATTGCAAATCTGACGTTGACTGCCTATAATTCAAAATATAGCAATAGTACCTTTCTTGAAAAGAAAACTATACAAAACGGATTTGATGACAGTGGTATTCGTATGAATACATGGATTGCCAAGAAAGACAAATGGACGCTTGCGGAACTAAAAGAACGAAGCGTTTATTTAAGAAATCGTGCACTAACAATTTGGACACTGCCTGTGACTGAATTTAAACCGAAACAAAAACAGATGGATTCTTATACGCTTTATGATGATGCAGAACTTACAGGGCGACTGATTGCCAGATTTGCTTTTAAACGTACAGAGCAACCGGTCACAAGCTGGGTGGAAATGTTTCAAAAAGTCATTCAGATGCTATATGATGAAGATAAGGCAATCATCACTAAGCTGGCGCTTTCTAACGAAAATAATATTGCCATACATTTTAATACCAATCCTGATGCCTTTAAGAAAAGTGTGGAAATCGGCGATGGCATTTATGTGTGGACAAACACAAGCACACAGAGTAAATTATCTGTTCTGCGCCGCCTTTTTCAGCTATACGATGAAGAGCCGGCAGATCTGATATTTTATCTACGAGATGAAAAATCATAAAGAAAGCCCATGGAAAGGGTACCCACTTTTAAAGATTCTGTATTACTGTACAAAATGAAAAAAGCCGCACCGTAGAAAAAATAGTCTACGGTGCGGCTTTTTCTTTTGACCCGTTTGAAGTTTGTCAATTTTAATTTACTTGTTTCTGCAATCCCTGCATAAAATCACCACAAAAAGCATATATTTTTTATTTACACAATAACAACATTATTTTTGCGAAACCAGTAATCCACCTGAATTATATATGCAAGTATTTGAGGGGCTTTCATAAGTTGACCGTACCATGGTGAAGATATTTTGTCGGGATCGGAAATTATTTTTTCTATACCGTTTTTATCAAGTAATTCGTAAATCGGTGAGGATTTATCATTTAAAATTTCCTGTACACGCAATGCACAGAGCTTAAAATATACGGGATTGTGCGTCTTTGGATAAGGACTTTTTTTGCGATCAATTATTGAATCGGGAAGAAGTCCGCGAAATGCGGCACGAACTATCCCCTTTTCCCTGCCGTTTAATGCCTTTAAATGCCACGGAAGATTATACGCATACTCAACTATACGATAATCGCAAAAAGGTACACGAACCTCCAGACCGCTGTACATGGACATTCTATCCTTACGGTCAAGCAAGGTCTGCATAAACCAATAAAAATTAAGAGAAAACATTTCCCTCATTCGTGCATCAAGTTTTGTATCGTTGGGCAGTTTTTCTGTTCCGTTACATGTATCAAGATAACGTTGGCGAACATATTCGTCACCATACGGCAAAAATCCTTTCTTTAAAATCGACCGTCTTACATCAAGAGAACGTGACCACGGAAAATTATCATCAAACAGTATGTCACGATTATGATACCAAGGGTAACCTCCAAACAACTCGTCGGCACATTCTCCGGAAAGAGCCACGGTAAAATCCTGCTTGATTTTATTGCAAAATAATAACAGCGATGAATCAACATCAACCATTCCCGGAAAATCACGGGCGTCAACTGCATCTGTAAGTGCCTTATACAAACTGTAATTATCAATTGTAACACTATGATGTTCAGAACCTATTGCATCAATCATAGTTCCTATAAATTCACTGTCGGGAGTCGGCTGAAAAAGGCTTTTTTGAAAGTATTTTGCATTATCTTCATAATCTACCGAATAGGTATCTATGGGTTTCATATTATATTTGTTATTATGCCTTGAAGCAATATAAGATATTATACTGGAATCAAGACCTCCCGAAAGAAAACAGCAAAGAGGGACATCAGAAACCAATTGTCTTTCTACTGAATCGGTTATAAGGTCACGCACCTCTTTAATGCTTTGTTCCGTATCGGAAGTATGTTCGTGTGCGGTAAGAGTGAAGTATCTATGCCTGTTAAGAATATTTCCGTCATATACGGCACACTCTCCCGGAAGAAGCTCCTGTACACCTCTGTATATTCCCTGCCCCAAGGTGCGTCCCGGACCAATAAGGAAAATTTCCGACAAACCCTGTTCGTCAACTTCCGGCTTTACCTTTGGGTTTGCAAGAAGTGTCTTTACCTCGGAAGCAAACAGGAGTCCGGTATCATATTTGAAAAAAAACAACGGTTTTACACCTATTCTGTCACGGGCAATAAACAAAGTCTTTTTATCTTCATCATATATCGCAAAAGCAAAAATTCCGTTTAACTTATATACACAGTCACTCCCCCATCTCATAAATGATGCAAGGACAACTTCAGTATCGCTTTGTGTACTGAATGTGTAGCCGTATGAAAGTAATTCGCTGCGTAATTCAGATGTATTATATAGCTCACCGTTATAAGCAATGGCACAGGTGCGATTATTGTGATTTTTTACCATAGGCTGTCTGCCGTTTTCAACATCAATGACCGCAAGACGCCTATGAATAAGACAAACCGGATTATTTAAATAAATACCGTCGTCATCAGGACCTCGGCGCATCATTGTATTTGACATATTTTTTATTGTTTTTTCTTGACTGCCAAGGTCTTTGTTTTTATCATACCAACCTGCAATACCACACATAAAAAATACCACCCTTAAATTATTATATTTATCGCTTATATAATTTGTTACCGAAAAAACTTACCTTTTGTTATCCTGTTGGGATAATATGAACGTTTAAACGATAGTAAAAACAATATACACATTACAATTAGTGCTGCTGCTCCGATATACGAACCGGAAACAGATTCAGCAAAAGTATTTTCGCCAATTTTAAATGAAAAAACTTCTGCTGACGGATTAATAAACAAAAATATCACATAAGTTATTATTGACGATAAAACAGCGTTGATAAATCTAAAAATAAAAAATTTGAGTTTATTAATCTTCACAGACTTCAGTATATGCAAAATTTGAAGATGAACACACAGTCCTCCAAATCCTACCGCAAAAGACAAGACCCAAGGCTGAAAACCACCGTCGCATATACGGCGGCAGGCGCCGGTAACCTCAAAAAATATAGGCATTATAATTTCCGAAAAGGAGCCGGTAATATCAAAAAAGTTTATTGCATCAGAAAATAAATTATTAAATCCGGATTTTTCAATTATACTCATAAACATAGAAAAAATTACCACGAATGATGTAAGCTCCAAAACGGAATATGCTCCGTCGGAACATGATATTACAAAAGACTCCGCAATGCTTTTATTTCTAACTTTCTTTTCGGAACAGACAGGTGCGGATTGCTGACGGCAGCCTGTAAGAAAAGCTATGATTACGGCTGAAACAATTTGTGATACATAAAGAATTATTCCGATAGATGTATTATGAAGCATAATCGTTCCTATCGCCGTTATTAAGAATGACGGTCCGGAACAAACACAAAACGTCATCATTCTGTTTGCCTGTATTTCGTCGATTTCTCCTGAAGAATACAGCATATCGACGCACTTGGCGCCTACGGGAAAACCTCCCGTTAAGCCGAGTATGATTGCCGCAGCCGCAGGTTCGGGAAGCTTAAATATTCGGCGTGTTACAAAAGAAAAAAATTTACCGATGAATTTATATGCCCCACTATTCATTGTAAATGACGAAATTACCATAAAAGGAAACAATGACGGAACAAGATAATTTACCGTGTACGACAACCCGTCGGTAATACCGGATACGGAATATGACGAAAAGAATAAAATTATTATTGATGCTGACACAATACAAAAAGTAAGCATAATTAACTTTAAATTTATTTTTATTGTTCCATTCATAATATCACCCGTTAAATTATATGTGTCAGGTGATTTTTATATTTATATCAGCATAAAAATTAACAGCGGGGTGAGATAATGAAAAAAAGAAATAAAAAGGATATGCCTGCAATTGCGGCAAATTTAGGTTCGGTTCGTATGGAAATAAGCGGTAACCGTGAAATAATTTTTGAAGGCAGCAGAGGCGTGCTTGAATACAGCGACAGCAGCATAAAACTTAATACAGGAAAATATATAGTATGTTTCAGCGGACGTGGTCTATGTATAAAATGTATGTCTGACTGCGATTTGACGATACAAGGCTTTATAACAGAAATTAAATACATTATGTGAGGTAAAAGAATGATTATTGTAATTATTCTCAGATGGCTTTTAGGATATATTGATTTTGAAGTTACCGGCAGATTTCCCGAAAGGTTTATTAACCTTGCGGCAAAAAAAGGAATAAATATGTGGAAACTGAGCGGTGACAAAGAAACTTTCAGGGCAAGCACAAAGACCGGAGCATATTATGAGCTAAAAAAAATGGCGGAAAAAAATCAAAATGAGATACATATATTAAAATACCACGGATTGCCTTACTTGTTAAAAAAATACAGCAACAGAGTCGGAATTTTAATAGGTCTTATTTTATTTGCGGCAATATGTACAACTATGTCGGGATTTATTTGGAATATCAAAATTGACGCACCGCCGGAAATAAACGAGTATGAAATAAGGAACGAACTAAGGGATATGGGACTTACAGAAGGAAAATGGTCAAACAGTATTGACACGGAAAAAATAGAAAGAGAAATAGCAGTAAAAAATGAAAAAATAAGCTGGATCGCCGTCAATATTCTCGGCTCTGATGTAGAGGTGGTAATAAGCGGCAAAGCTGAAATTGACAACAAAAATAATAACAAAAATGCAGCAAGCAACATTAAATCCAAAGCCGACGGAACCATAACAAGAATGGAGGTAAGAAAAGGTCGTTCCAAAGTAAATATCGGCGACGGTGTACGCAAAAATCAACTGCTTGTAAGCGGTATTTTGGAATATACGGACGGTACAAGCTCATTTGTAGACAGTGACGCAAAGATATATGCGGAAACGTCAAGATGTATTGAAATTAAAATTCCAAAAAATATTAAGCTGATTGAAAGAGAAACAGAAACCGTGAGCAAAAAGGATATTTCCGTATTTGGATTAAGGTTTCCTTTAAAAATCGGATACAGACCCGAAGGAAACTATATACAAAGCAACAATAAATTACAAGCTGTTATTTTTGAAAAAACACTGCCAATTTATGTTTCGGAAGAAAAATTTCAAAAATACAAAATTCAGCCTGTAAAGTTAAGTGCTTCACAGGCTGAAAAAATATTAAACAGCAGGTCAAAGCTGTTCGAGGTATTTATACTTTACGGTTCCGAGCCGGCAGAAATAAAATCAAAAACCTGCTCGGTATCTGAAAACAAAGATTATTATATTATGAAAAACGATTATATAACGGAAGAAAATATATGCGTAAAAAATCCGATTTTACTTGAATAAAATATGTTTGTACAGCTTACAGTTCATCAATGTTGAAATCGGGAATATAACATTTTTTGGCTGACGAAAGCTCTTGGACATATCCGTCAAGATCAAGATTTTCCATATAATCTAATACCTTATTATATTCTCTCGGAGTTATACGTCTGTTTATATCCGAAAAATTTTCTGCGTATCCCAAAGGAACATACTGGCTCATAAGACTGAAAAGTATTTTTTTGCCAAATTTATTTTTTATCCACCTAAGAACTTCAATTGAATTTACAGTATGTCCGGGAAGAATTAGATGTCTTATAATGGTTCCTTTTTTCATTATGTTTTCATCGTCAAACACGGGCTCCCCCGTTTGACGAACCATCTCCTCTATGGATTCGGACGCATACTCAAAGTAATCGGGTGCCTTTGAAAATTTTCCGGATAAATCCGAACTTATATATTTCATATCCGGTAAATATATATCGACTATACCGTCAAGACGTTTTATTGTTTCCTTTTTTTCATATCCTCCCGTATTATAAACTATGGGAATTGACGGTTTATAAATATTGAAACATTCAATAATACTTTCAATATACGGAGTGGGGCTTACCAAATTTATGTTATGTACGCCAATTGATTCAAGTTTTTTTACAATATCCGAAAGTTCTTTGACAGATATTTCTTTACCGTATCCGTTTGAGCTTATTTTGCTGTTTTGACAGAAAACACACGAAAGAACGCAGCCCGAAAAGAAAATAGTCCCCGAACCGTTTTTACCGCTTATACACGGCTCCTCCCATTTGTGGGGCGCCGCACGGGCAATTTTAGGATTTGTACCCATTTTACAGTAGCCAAAACCTTTGTTATGCTCCCTTTTCGCTTTGCAATTGCGCGGACAAAGCGAACAAATATAATCTTTCATAAAAACTCTCCATAACCGCAAAAGAACGCTGCACATTGTACAACGTTCTTTTTATATTTGTATATGCTGTTGATTGTAAATAATTACTTGCCGTAATATGCTTTAAGGAACATTTCCTTAATTTCGGACATAAGAGGATACCTCGGGTTAGCACCTGTACACTGGTCGTCAAATGCCTTTTCAACCATATCGTCAAGAGTAGCAAGGAAGTCCTCTTCCTTTACTCCGTAATCCGCAATGGTTTTCTTAATACCTACTTTAGCCTTAAGCTCTTCTATTTTTGCTATAAACTGCTCAAAAGTATCGTTATCATCTTTACCGTTAATTCCGATAAAATGAGCACATTCGCAATATCTTTCAAGTGTATGCGGATACTGATACTGTGAAAAAGTACCCATTTTAGGCGGTACGGGATTTGCGTTGTATCTCATAACTTCGGTAATAAGGAGCGCATTAGCCACACCGTGCGGGATATGGTGAAAAGCTCCGAGCTTGTGAGCCATAGAATGACAAACGCCGAGAAAAGCATTTGCAAACGCCATACCTGCCATTGTTGACGCGGTTGCCATTTTTTCACGGGCAATCGGATCATTAGCGCCGTTTTCATACGCGGAAGGAAGATATTCAAAAATACTCTTTATTGCCTGCAAAGCAAGACCATCAGTATATTCTGTTGCCATAATCGAAGCGTATGCTTCAAGGGAATGTGTAAGTGCGTCTATACCCGATGCACTTGTAAGACCCTTAGGCTGATTCATCATATTGTCGGCGTCAATAATTGCCATATTCGGAAGAAGCTCATAATCAGCAAGAGGATATTTTATTCCGGTCTTTTCGTCCGTAATAACAGCGAAAGGTGTAACCTCCGAGCCGGTACCCGATGATGTAGGTACAGCAACGAAATAAGCCTTTTCGCCCATTTTCGGGAATGTATAAATTCTTTTGCGAATATCCATAAAGCGCATAGCCATATCCATAAAATCAGCTTCGGGATGTTCGTAAAGAACCCACATAATTTTACCGGCATCCATTGCGGAGCCACCGCCAAGAGCGATAATTACGTCCGGTTCAAATTGACGCATTGCCTCTGCGCCCTCTTTTGCCGAAGCAAGCGTCGGATCGGGCTGAACATTATAGAAACATGTGTGTTGGATACCCATAGAATCGAGCTTGGTTTCTATCGGCTTTACATATCCGTTTTTGTAAAGGAACGAGTCGGTAACGATAAATGCTTTCTTTTTATTCATAACCGTACCGAGTTCGTCAAGAGCAACAGGCATACAGCCTTTCTTGAAGTAAACTTTTTCGGGCGCTCTGAACCAAAGCATATTCTCTCTCCTCTCAGCTACGTTTTTAATGTTAATGAGATGTTTTATTGTAACATTCTCCGAAACCGAGTTACCGCCCCATGATCCGCATCCGAGAGTAAGTGAGGGAGCGAGTCCGAAGTTGTAAAGATCACCTATACCGCCTTGTGATGAGGGCGTATTTATAAGTATACGTCCTGTTTTCATTGCATTGTAGTGCTTTTCGATTTTATCTTTTTGTGACGGGTGTATATAGAGTGAAGAGGTATGTCCGTAACCGCCGTCTGCAACCAGACGTTCAGCTTTACTTACTGCCTCATCAAAGTTTTCGGCTTTATACATAGCAAGTACGGGAGAAAGTTTTTCGTGGGCAAATTCTTCGCTTATATCAACGGATTCTACCTCACCGATAAGAATTTTTGTTGATTCCGGAACATCAACTCCGGAAAGAGCAGCTATTTTATAAGCGGACTGACCAACAATCTTAGCATTAAGTGCGCCGTTGATAATAATGGTATGTCTTACTTTGTCAATCTCGTCGTCCTTAAGGAAGTAACAGCCTCTGTCCTCAAATTCCTTTTTAACCTTATCATATATATCCGAAATAACGGTTACGCTTTGTTCCGAAGCACATATCATACCGTTATCGAATGTTTTAGAGTGGATAATTGAACTAACAGCGAGCTTTATATCAGCGGTGCTGTCTATAATAACAGGGGTATTTCCGGCACCAACTCCAAGCGCAGGTTTACCTGACGAATAAGCAGCCTTTACCATTCCCGGACCGCCTGTTGCAAGGATCGTATCCGAATTTTTCATAAGCTCATTTGTCAGTTCAAGAGAAGGAACATCTATCCATGCAATGATATTTTCCGGAGCGCCTGCGGCAATAGCGGCATCAAGAACAATTTTTGCGGCTGCTATTGTAGAGTTCTTTGCACGGGGATGTGGGCTTATAATGATCGCGTTTCTTGTTTTAAGACAAATCAATGATTTAAAAATCGCGGTGGACGTTGGGTTTGTTGTCGGTATGACTGCTCCGATAACGCCCAAAGGCTCAGCTATTTTTCTGAGGCCGAAAGCGGAATCATATTCCAAAACTCCACATGTCTTTTCCGATTTAAATTTATTGTAAATGTACTCGGATGCGTAATGGTTTTTGATAATCTTATCCTCTACAACACCCATTCCTGTTTCTTCCACCGCCATTTTTGCAAGCGGAATACGGGCTTGGTTGGCAGCGATTGCAGCTGCTTTAAAAATTTTGTCAACCTGTTCCTGAGTATATGAAGCAAACTTCTTTTGTGCCTCTCTCACTTGAGCCAGTTTTTTGTTAAAACTGTCAAGGTCATCAACAAGTCCGCTCGGTGTTGCCTGAACTTCGACTTCTGTTTCTGTTTTGGCCATAGTTTTGTCCTCCGTTTTGTAATTTTCTCAAATTGCAGCGTAATCGTGGATTACACATATATTATAGTATTATTATAATAGATTGTTAAAAACTTGTCAATGATTATTTTTATTTATATTATTTTTCTGTTTATTCGGAAATTTTTTTTGCGTTGAATTGCATCTGTTTATACAATTTTCCGTCAATATAAAGGATTTACCTCAATAATCGGTTTTATTCGGTCAAATAAACTAAACCTTGTTACCGCCGAAACAGTAACAAGGTCTAATGGATAGATATGTAATGTTCAATTAGAATTAATGCTTTAATGGCACACTTTTGCCTTTATGATTTGCAGAGAGTTTTTTACTTAATTTTGGTAAAATCAGTATCTTTTTATTTTCTTTGACGGGGTCTTGTCAAATTCTGTTTCACGAACAGTTAAGCGGAAAATCTTTTTATAAGCAGGCACGGTCAAATTATAATCATCTATAATTTTTTGAAGCTCCGCCTCTATATCCGAAATTTCCTTTTTCTTTGCATATTCGTAATCCGGGAAAATTTCGGCTCCTATCATTCCCTCGCTCTCACGGACAAGTATTTCCTGAACAAGTCGGTTTTCGCCGAGAACATTTTCGATTTCCTCGGGAGAAACATTTTCCCCGTTTTTAGTTATAATCAAATTCTTTTTTCTGCCGGTCAAAAATACATATCCGTCTTCGTCAACGTATCCTAAGTCACCTGTTTTAAGCCAACCGTCTTCCAACGTTTCTTCGGTTTCTTTTGGCATTTTATAATATCCTGTCATAACACTGGTGCCTTTTACCCATAACTCGCCGTCAACAGTTTTAGCCTCACAGTTCGGCATTAATTTACCAACAGAATTTTTCTTGATTTTCCAGAAAAGGTTAGTGCTTATTACAGGCGCACACTCAGTCATACCGTAGCCTTGAAGTATGGTTATTCCATACTTTCCGAACAAATCTATATATGCGGGATTTAAATATGCGCCGCCGCTGCAAATAGTATGGAATTGCTCTCCGAACACTTCATTTTTAACTGCTTCGGGAGGAAGCGCAGACAAATCCTCAAGTTTTTTTGCAAGAGTTTCAATCATAAGCGGCACCATAAGTACCATATTGGGCTTAAACAGCTTAATGTTTTTTGCAACCCTAAGCAATGAATCGTTTATACATATTACACTTCCAAGAGAAATACCCTTTAAAATATCCATACTCAAGCAGTAAGCGTGATGAATAGGAAGTACGGAAAGAACAACCGTTCTCGGCGGAATTTTCATATCAAGACAGGTTGCGTTTTCAGCCATATTTTTTTGAGTAAGCATAACGCCCTTGCTTTTTCCCGTTGTACCCGAGGTGAACATAATCGTACAAAGGTCTTCCGGCTTTGCCGAAAAATCAAATTCCCCTTCGTTTTCTTTCAAAAACTGCCAAAACGAAAGTTCATTTTCATCGCTTTTATCTTTTTGAATTGATATTACATATTTCAGTTTCGGACATTTCTGTTTTACCATAGCTTTAACATCAGGACGAATTTCATCAAGAACAAGCACGGTTGAATCGGAACGGTCTATAAGGTCGCACATTTCTTCTGCGGGAAGAGAAACATCGAGCGGTACGGCAATATTTCCGCCGTTTACTATACCGAAATATGAAACGAGCCATTCATAAGACGTCATACCGGTAAGTGCGATATGATTTCCCTGTTCGCCAAGATTTTTAATTGCACAAGAAAAACTTTCGCTGTCTTTTTTTAAATCAGTATATGATTTTGATGCAATTGTATCTTTTTTAACTTTATATCTTATTGCATCTTCGGAACCGAATTTTTTTTCTGTATTTACCAAAATTTCTCTGATTGTTGATAATGTCAAAGCAACCGCCCCCGTTAATTTTCATTAATCAATTCTTGAATATAATTTATAGCTTCACCCACTGTACGAATGTTAATGGCTTTTTGCTGGTCTATCTCAATATCAAATTCGTCCTCCACTTCGCCCAACATACTTACAAAGTCGAATGACGTAAATCCCATATCCTCCATAAAACGTGTATCCTCGGTAATCGTTTCCGGATCCACTTCCACATAATTGCATATTATTTCTACAAATTTATCAAACATAAATATTTACCTCCGTTTTTTTATATAAGTTTAATTATATCGCTGATTGACAAATCCGGATTTTCCGTACCTTTGAACATAATCTTGCAAAGATAGTAATACATAAATTCCAGCTTTTCTCTTGAAACAGCGTTTACCTGATGTTCAAAATTAAAATCCAAACCGTTGTCGTCGGGACGGTGCATTACCGTCAGGTACATAGCTTGCGTTGTTGCTCCATTTTCGTACCATTTCGTTTTATATTTAATATCACCGAGTTTATCAAGACCCTTTTCTTTAAGAGTCATAGGCTGATATGTCAATGACATCGGTTCGTATGTATAACCCTGCTCTACGGGATATGCCTTTCCTCTGTAAGCAAAATATTTGACCGGATCAAAATTAGCATGACGGAACATATCGTTTTGCAGGTCACGAATCTGATAAATACCTTCAATAAAGCTCTTATTTTCCGGAATTACCATACGGAACGGGAAAGAATGTATTCTTGTGCCTCCGGATTTTTTTTCTTTAAGCGTCGCGCGCCGTGCTATTGCCGTATTTATTGACACATCGCCTGTATTGTTCATTTTGTGGAAATATGTAAAAAGTCCCATAAGCAACAGACAAGTAAGCGATATATGGTATTTTTCGCAGAAATTCATAAGTCTTGTCGTCGGCTCTTCCTCCAAATGGAAAATGTCAAGTGCGGAATCTACAGAATCGGACGTATTATGTGCCGCTCTGAAGTTCGGGTCATTAAATTTACGTTTCGCCATATCCAACTTAATTCTGCCGTCAATTCCGTTATAAATGGGTTCCGAGGTTTCAATCAATTTTCTGAAATATTCCTCGTCCCTGTCTTTTGCTTTACATCCTGCTTCGTATGCAAGATCCTTTTCAAGCTGCTCTATATATGATGCCATATCTTTAGGATAAGGAACATCGTTAAATACTTTGCTGCAATATATTTCTATAACGTCCCTCAAAAAAGCTATAAGGGACTGTGCATCCATAACAAGATGGTTCACAAGCATATATACTCCGTTCCATCCGTCAGGCATTTTAATCATAACTATTCGGTTCATAGGAGAATCAGAAAGTTCAAAAGGAACTTTTGTCCAGCTCCTCATAATCGCTTCCGCTTCTTCTGTTGTGTTGCCGGAAAAATCCACAAATTCAATACCGCGGTCTTCCGTATCAACAACATACTGGTACCATGTGCCGTCATCGTCCTGAGTAAAACGCAAACGCATACATTCGTTGCGTTCGTATCCCTTGTAAATACATTCTTTCAGCAAAGCAAAATCAATATCGGTTTGAATTGTAAGACTGGTTCCTATATTTACGACTTCTTTTTTAGGGCAGAAGTTAAGATAAAATAAATGAAACTTTTGTGCAACGGTAAGCGGATATGCCTTATATCCTTTTTTGGTTTTCGTCATGTTATTATTCCTCCTATAAATTCATCTAAATATTTCTCATACGCCTGCGTATCTTTGTAATAGCTTTCCGCATGGCTTGCGCCTTTAACAATCAGTTTCTTTTTTGGCGAAGCGCAGTTTTCGTAAATTTCTTCGCACATAGAGCAGGGAACGAAGAAATCCGCATCTCCGTGAATAAACAATATAGGCACTTTAGCCTTTCTTACTTCCCTTGCGGAATTACATTCATCCATACCGTAACCTGCTTTTCTTTTGTTTACAAAGTCCGTAACCGGTATTACAGGAAACGCAGGTAAGTGATACATTGATTTAAGGACGTGCGTAAAAACATATTTTGCGGAAGTAAACGCACAATCGGACACTATGCCCTTTACCTGCGGAGGAATATCCAAGCCGCCGGTCATAAGTACAGTCGCTCCGCCCATTGACGTTCCGTGAAGTAAAATACTTACATCGTTTCCGCACTGTTTTATTATGAATTTTATCCATTCCAGTGCGTCCCATCTGTCAAGACAACCAAAGCCTATGTAATCTCCTTCGCTTTGACCGTGCGCTCTTTCGTCCACCAAAAGCATACTGAACCCTTTTTTTAAATAATAGCCCGACAAAGCGATATAATCTTTCATTCCCTCGCTTGTGTATCCGTGGAAACAAATAACAACCTTTTTTTCATCGTTTACGGGAAAATATGTTCCGTGAAGATTCAGACCGTCTTTAGACTTTATTCTGACTTCTTTGCTCGGCTGAGCCATAAGGTATTCTTTCCTTTTTTCGATAAACGGCATATATTTTTCCCAATCCGTACCCGCCATTTTTATTGTACGTTCTTTTTTGGCTTTGCTCCGTTTCATTGTACGGCGGTAAAAATATACACATTCTGCTGTAACCGCAGCCACTGCCGAAACCGCCAAAGCCGCAATGATCCATAGCGTCAAATTCATTGTATACTTCCTTTTCATATCATATCCCAAGATAAGGGACAATTATTTTTTGCTGTCGATTATTTTTTTGAATTTAAGGGCTTTGTCCAAATCACCTTCAACCCTCAGTTTATTTACGGTGAATGCGAAAGTGGGATCAAGTTTTCCGTCCACAATATCGAACAGAACTTTTGCTGTGCAAATAAATATTGCATCTCTGTCAAAATATTCGTAAGGCTCTATATAGAGCTTTCCGTCTTTTACTTCAACAAAAAAAATCCCTTCACCTTCGCCGATAATATTGATTTGAAACGCAAGGTGTTCCGAAATATCACTCACATCCGCGTAGTAAAATTTCTTTTTAATCTCCGAAAAAATTTCAGCATAAGTCATTTGTGTAACCTCCGTTTTTTATTCGACTTTACGTCGATAGTTCTTAAAAATAAAATACCACTTTTTTCTTTTTCAGTCAATATTATATACTGAATTTTAATAAAAAAATTAATAAAATTTTTTTAAATTTTAAATGTTTTTTGTCGAATAAAAAAGAAATGTGTAAACGTCGGTTTGTCCTGATTATTTTCAAATAAAATATTTTCTTTTATATTGACTTATCGGAGCAATTATCGTAAAATTATATTACAGATTATTAATTTTTGAAGGAGCTGTTATTATGAACGACAACGAACTCGAAAACTATGATGCGGATCTCATTTCTCTTCTTGACGATGAAGGAAACGAATATGAGTTTGAAATTCTTGATGAGATTGATTACAAAGACGGTCATTATTATGCCCTTATGCCGTTGTTTGACGTTCCCGAGGAGGGTATCGACTCTCAAAGCACTTATATGATATTTGAAGCCGTGGAGGACGAAAGCGGCGAGCCGCAGCTTGCAGAAGTTGACGATGATGACCTTTTGGACGAAATCGCAGAAATATTTGAAGCTAATTTTGATGATGAGGATTTGACGGAATAACCGTACAGACAGACGCTGTTTTTAAATGTTTTGCCGCTTTGTGTATTGCAAAGCGGTTTTTATTTTAAAAATGATTTTATTTACATTATGTCTGTCTTTTCCGTGCAAGTTGACAAATAAACTTTTTCGTGGGATAATATATGTCTGTAAATTATCTATTTGATTTAAAAGGTTCGGAGGATTGTTTTATGGCGAAAGAACTTGCAAAGGCTTATGATCCGGGTGAATTTGAGGACAGAATTTATAACTTCTGGGAAACTAACGGTTTTTTCCACGCCAAAATTGATAAAAACAAAAAACCGTACAGTATTATGATGCCTCCTCCAAATATCACCGGTCAGCTTCACATGGGACACGCGCTTGATGAAACGCTGCAAGATATACTTATTCGTTTTAAACGAATGAAAGGATATTCGGCTTTATGGCTGCCCGGCACTGATCACGCCTCGATTGCAACCGAGGCTAAAATAGTTGAGGCTCTGCGAAAAGAAGGCACAAGTAAAGAAGAACTCGGAAGAGAAAAATTTCTTGAACGCGCTTGGGATTGGAAAGAAAAATACGGAAACACCATTGTCGGTCAGCTTAAAAGACTCGGCAGCTCATGTGATTGGGAACGTCAGCGTTTTACGCTTGACGAAGGCTGTTCAAAGGCAGTAAAAGATGTTTTTGTACGCCTTTATGATAAAGGTCTTATATATAGGGGCGAAAGGATTATAAACTGGTGTCCGCATTGTCGGACGTCAATCTCGGACGCAGAGGTTGTTTTTGAGGAACACGACGGATTCTTTTGGCATTTGCGTTATCCTCTTGCCGATAACAGCGGTTATGTACTGCTCGCAACTACACGTCCGGAAACACTTTTGGGAGATACTGCGATCGCAGTTCATCCCGATGACGAAAGGTATAAAGACATTATCGGAAAAAATGTTATCCTACCTTTAGTCGGACGCGAGATCCCTGTCGTTGCCGACACCTATGTAGAGATGGACTTCGGTACGGGCGTTGTTAAAATAACTCCGGCGCACGACCCAAATGACTTTGAAGTAGGCTTGCGTCATAACCTGCCGGTAATAAATGTTATGGACGAGAGCGGTGTTATAAACGAAAACGGCGGTAAATACTGCGGTTTGGACAGATATGAAGCACGAAAAGAAATAGTCAAGGCTCTTGAGGAAAACGGTTTTCTTGTAAAAACAGAACCCATAAAACATAACGTGGGTTCATGCTATCGCTGCAAAACCATTGTTGAGCCGAGAGTATCAAAACAGTGGTTCGTAAAAATGAAACCGTTGGCAGAGCCGGCAATAGAATGTGTCAAAAGCGGAAAAACAAAATTTGTACCGGAACGTTTTGACAAAATTTTCTATCATTGGATGGAAAATATAAAGGATTGGTGTATTTCGCGTCAACTTTGGTGGGGGCACAGAATACCCGCTTGGTACTGCGACGACTGCGGTGAAACGATCGTTGCAAAAGAAACTCCGTCGATATGTCCGAAGTGCGGAAGCAAAAAGCTGACTCACGACCCCGATACACTTGACACATGGTTCAGCTCCGCGCTTTGGCCCTTTTCAACCTTGGGATGGCCCGAAAAAACTCCCGAATTAGAATACTTTTATCCAACAGATACCCTTGTAACGGGATATGATATAATTTTCTTTTGGGTTGCAAGAATGATATTTTCAGCGGTCGAACAGACGGATTCCGAGCCGTTCAAAACCGTTTTCATTCACGGTATAGTCCGTGACGCAAACGGTATAAAAATGTCAAAATCTTTAAATAACGGCATTGACCCTCTTGCGGTTATAAAAGAAAAGGGCGCTGATGCGCTAAGATTCTTCCTTGTTACAGGCAACAGTCCCGGAAACGATATGCGATACATTCCGGAAAAGGTAGACGCAAGCCGTAATTTTGCAAACAAGCTTTGGAATGCCGCAAGATTTATACATATAAATATTGACGGCCACAATGTAAAAAATGCTTTGCCGTCAAAGCTCGAAACAGAAGACAAATGGATAATTTCCACCCTTAATAAAGTTGCGAAAGAAGTTTCGGAAAATATTGAAAAATTCGAGCTTGGTATTGCAGTTCAAAAGCTTTATGATTTTATTTGGGACTGCCTTTGTGACTGGTATATTGAACTTACAAAATCACGTTTGCAAAATGAAGATGAGTCCGCTCAAAATGTCCGTTGTGTCCTTGTTTGGGTTATGACTGAAACATTAAAACTGCTTCACCCGTTTATGCCGTTTATTACTGAAGAAATTTGGCAATCCCTGCCTCACGAGGGTGAAACGATAATGCTTCAGAGCTATCCCGAATATACCGAAAAAAATAATTTCCCTCAAGCCGAGAAACAAATGAATGTGGTTATGGACGCAATTAAAGCAATACGCAACAGACGTTCGGAAATGAATGTTCCGCCGTCACGAAAAGCAAAAATTTATATTGCGACAAAAGATATTGATACATTTAAAAACGGCAGTATATTTTTTACACGTCTTGCCGGCGCAAGCGAAGTTAACATTGCCGAAAATTATGAAATAGACGGCGCGGTTACGGCTGTTACAACAGACGCAAAAATATATATTCCTATGGAGGAACTTGTTGATAAAGAAGCGGAACTGAAACGTCTTAACAAAGAGCTTGAAAACGCCGAAAAGGATCTTCAGTTTAATTTGAAAAAGCTCAACAACAGCGGATTTATTGCAAAAGCTCCCGAAAAGGTAGTTGCAGATGTAAAAGCAAACGCTCAAAAATTTGCAGAAAAAATTGAGATGATCAAGGCGGCTATCGAGTCCTTAAAATGATTAGTCCCGTATGTAAGAGTTTCATTTTAAAATTTATATTGATATATTAGTATTAAATCCCCTTAGTTGTATAAGGGGATTTATCCTTGAAAAAATAATTATAAATGATACAAAAAGAAATTATTTATATCTAATCATTCATTATATAAGGAGCAATGATATATGAATATTAAAAAAAGGCTTTTAACGTGTGCTATAATAATCGGAACAGTGCTTCTTTTATCCGCAATAGTTACCTGTCTGTATTTGTATTCAAATTTTTTTAATACACAAAGCACTCCCAAATCAAGCAGCAAAGTACAGACGGCTTTAGAAGATATAAATAAAACAAATTCGGAAAATGATAAAAACGGTTTATTGAAGTATGAAAGCAACCCCGTTTCCAAAATTGAACTTAATACAACTAATTGTGAAATTAACGGTCTTGAAAACATAGAATATGACGGTAATGTGCATACTCTCGGACTTTCAATAATATATGACGGTAAGAGTTTAAAAAACAATACCGATTACACCGTAAAATACAACAAAGAGCTGACAGACCCCGATCAATATAAGGCTGTAATATCGTTTAAAGGGAAATATCGCGGAGAGATAATAAAAAAATTTAATATACTTCCAAAGGGAACCGAAATTACCGATATATCGACAAGAACAAACAATATATGTATATCTTTTGAAAAACAAGACGATAAATCAACGGGGTATGAAATCGAATACTCAAAAGACAATACGTTTTCAAACGGAAAAATATATGAAGTCGATAATACTGACACAAACTGTGTCAACATACCGGTCAAAGCTGATAACAGCAAATATTTCATAAGGGTAAGGACTTATCTTGACAAAGATAACTGTAAACTTGAATCTAAGTGGAGCGAAACCAAAAGCGCCGAGCTGATGAAAATAATAGAAAAAGACGGGTTAGTATATGTTGACGGGTTGCCAATAGCAAATAAAACCTATGCTTTGCCAGAAAGCTATAATCCCGGAGAAGATTCCGAAGCCGTATCCGCATTTAATGAAATGGCAAACGATGCAATGCTTAATGATAATATTTATCTCTGCATTGTATCAGGTTTCCGAAGCTATGAAGTACAAGACAACCTTTACAATTATTATGTTTCCGAACGTGGAGTTGAAAATGCGGACAGAGTTTCCGCACGTCCCGGACATTCTGAACATCAATTAGGACTTGCATTTGACATAAATACTACTTCATCATCGTTTGCAGGTACTCCTGAGGCGATTTGGCTCGATGAAAACTGTTGGAAATACGGTTTTATTATAAGATACCCTGAGGGTAAAGAGGACATTACGGGATACGCTTATGAACCGTGGCATATAAGATATATAGGCAAGGACTATTCCAAAAAAGTGTTTGAAAGTCATCTCACACTTGAAGAATATCTCGGTATAACATCAAAATACAGTGATTAATTAGATTATAATTTTTAATTTATCGTCAAAAAATCGTGCAGGTTATTTACTAACCCACACGATTTTTTGACGGTATTTTTAATATTATTTATTTAGGCAAAAAAGTTTTTATTGTTTTATAAGCCCCTTTGTATATTTCCACGCAAGAATCCTTACAACCGCTTTATCTATAATGTTTTCATCAATGGTACCGTTTTTTACGGCGGATTTTATATCATTGAATGACGTTTCTACATCATTAACAATAAGCATATCGTTTCCCGCAAGAACGGCGGATACAGCCGGTGAATTGTCACCGATATAGTCTTTTATTGCATCCATTTCAAGATCATCGGTTACTATGATACCCGTAAAATTCAGTTTATTCCGTAAAATATCGTGGATTTTCGGAGAAATTGATGCGGGCATTTTATCATCAATACAGTTTACAATGTTATGACTTACCAAGATAAGATGAGCTCCGGAATTTATTCCGGCTTCAAAAGGTTTAAAATCGTTATTTTCAAAAGTTTCATAGCTCCTGTCATCAACGGCTATTCCCGTATGGGTATCCTTATTGTTACCATAACCTGGAAAATGCTTGAGAGTTACCGAAACTCCGTTTTTCTGGCTGATTTCGGTGACATTTTTTACAAATTCCCCTGTACCATCTGCATCAAGTCCTATTGAGCGGTCGTACATAAAATCCGATTCGTTTACGGAAATGTCGCAGACGGGAGCTAAGTTTGTATCTATCGAAAGTTCCTCTAAAAGCTGTGCTTTTTCTTCCGTATCCGATTTTATAAGTTCCATACCGCCCTCCGCATAAAGTTCTCTCGGAGATTTAAACTCGTGGTCGCTCAAATCGGGCTTTGCGCTTATTCTTGTAACGCTTCCTCCCTCCTCGTCAACTGACAATGACATCGGAATGTTATGGGAAAAAACATAAGACTGCATTTCCTTTTTGACTTCTTCCTTTGTTTTGTCCTCAAAATCCTTGCCAAAGAGGACATAGCCTCCCAAATGATATTTTTGTGCCGTTTCCACACCGTCATCGTCAGGACAATGTGCATAAAACATTTGTCCGATTTTTTCATCAAGTGACATTTGTTTCATAATCTTATAGGCTTTTCCATAGTTTTCGGAAAATATCCCGTTGTCATTTATAATATCGGGATTTTCGGAAGATACGGAACTTTCGTATGTTTCGGATATTTTACTTTCAGCAATCGGTTCTTTTTCGCTCGGCTTTTCCGTTACCGTTTTGCTTGAAACGCTGCTGCTGTTTTCATAAGATTTATCTATGTTTTTTTCGTTATTACAGCCGGCTGCCGATGTTACCGCAGAAACTAAAAGTATAAACGAAACAGTATAAGATAACATTTTTTTGATTTTCATTTTAACAGTTCCCTTATAGTGACATACTCCCCCACCTATAGAGGTGGGGGCTTCTCGCTCAAGTATGGTAACCCATACAGTATCAACGAGCTA
>CANQBK010000013.1 GCA_947589485.1 uncultured Clostridia bacterium
TGCGACAAGGGACTCTGTCCCTTGACCCTGCCGCCTTTTAAAAAAGGCGGGCGAAAATGCGCCGAGCCGGCGCAGGCAATTCGCGTTGTCGCTCACTCCGTTCGCTCGTACTGCAAGAGATAAGTATGTTCGCGCGCAATAAAGTTAATGCATCCATAGTTAAAAGTTTCGCTCAAGCCTTTTCAAAGGCTTGCGGATTCCAAAGGCGGAGCCTTTGGCGGGTTTTTAAGGGCGGAGCCCTTAACATTCATTTTTTAATAAAAACAAACGGCAGTATATTTACACTGCCGTTTGTTTTTTATATAGTTTTATTTTTTGATTTACTTAATTAAACTCTTTCCGTCCATCTCATTTGGAATTTCAAGACCGAGAATTTGGAGCATTGTCGGGGCAATGTCCGCAAGTCTGCCGTTGTCACGAATTACACAGGGATAGTTTACAACACAGAACGGTACAAGGTTTGTTGTGTGTGCGGTAAAGGGCTTTCCGTCCTCGTCAAGCATTTTGTCCGCATTTCCGTGGTCGGCGGTAATAAGAGCAATACCTCCGGCTTCGGTTATGGAATCAACTATTTTTCCCACACATTCGTCAACGGTTTCAACAGCCTTTACGGCGGCTTCAAATATACCCGTATGACCAACCATATCGCAGTTTGCAAAATTGAGAATAATTACATCGTACTTTCCGCTTTCAATTCTTTCAATAACATTCTTGGTAACTTCATAGGCGCTCATTTCGGGCTGTAAATCATAGGTTGCAACCTTTGGAGAGGGAATAAGACATCTGTCCTCTCCTTCGTTTACCTTTTCAACGCCGCCGTTAAAGAAAAATGTTACATGAGCGTATTTTTCCGTTTCGGCAATTCTCAACTGTGTAAGACCCTTTGAAGAAATATAATCGCCAAATGTGTTTACAAGCGATTGAGGCTTAAACGCAACCTGTACATTAGGCATAGTTGCATCGTATTGCGTCATACAAACGTATGTAAGCGGAAAGAATCCTTTCTTTCTTTCAAATCCGTCAAATGACGGGTCAACAAGAGTACGGGTAATCTCCCTTGCACGGTCGGGACGGAAGTTAAAGAATATAACCGAATCTCCGCTTTTAATCTCCGCATTTTCCTCACATACCACCGGAATTACAAATTCATCGGTTACTCCCTCCGAATAGGATTTTGCAACAGCCTCCGCAGGGTCGGAAGCCTTAGGTCCTTCACCGTAAACCATTGCGGCATACGCCTTTTCCACACGGTCCCAGTTTGTGTCACGGTCCATTGCGTAGTAACGTCCCATAACCGTAGCTATTTTGCCCGTTCCTATTTCGTCAAGACGTTTTTTACATTCTTCTATATATCCCTTTGCGCTTGAGGGCGGAACGTCACGTCCGTCAAGAAAAGCGTGAATATATACATTTTTAACGCCTGACTTTTTCGCCATTTCTACAAGACCGTACAGGTGTGTAATATGGCTGTGAACTCCGCCGGGCGAAAGCAAGCCCATAAGATGCAGTGATTTACCGTCCTCTTTGGCATTGTTCATAGCGTTGACAATTGCGTCATTTTCTAAAATAGTGCCGTCTTTAATAGACTTGGTAATTCGTGTAAGTTCCTGATAAACAACACGACCTGCGCCGATATTTGTATGACCAACCTCACTGTTGCCCATTTGACCGTCAGGCAGTCCCACGTCCATACCCGAAGCCGCAATAAGACCTACGGGATTTTTTGAAAATATGCGTTCAAGGTTCGGCTTATTTGCCGTTCTGACAGCGTTGCCATAGTTTGTGCCAATGCCAAAGCCGTCAAGAATCATAAGTATTAATGGTTTTTTCATTTTATGTCCCCCAATCAGCCGTTTGAAGCGGCATCAAGAAGAACACCGAAATCCTTGGCTTTTAACGATGCTCCGCCAATAAGACCTCCGTCAACATTCGGCTGAGCGAGGAGTCCGGCGCAGTTTGTGGGGTTCATAGAACCGCCGTATTGAATCGTTACAGCATCGGCAACGTCTTTTCCGTAAAGTTTTGCGAGCTGTTCACGGATAAAGCCGCAGACCTCTTCAGCCTGTTCTGCTGTTGCCGTTTCACCTGTTCCTATTGCCCATACGGGTTCGTAAGCAATAATAGTCTTTTTTACATCTTCGGCAGATACATCATAAAGGTCCAGTTTTATCTGTCTTGCAATAACCTCTTCGGTAATGTTGCACTTGCGCTCCCAAAGAAGTTCTCCAACGCAAACAATAGGTTTCAAGCCTGCCGCAAGAGCCGCCTTTGTTCTTTTGTTTACTGTTTCGTCGGTTTCACCGAAATACTGTCTTCTTTCGCTATGACCTACAATAACGTATTCAACGCCTATTTCCGTAAGCATATCTGCGGAAATTTCGCCCGTATATGCGCCGCTCTTTTCAAAGTGTACATTTTCCGCACCAACCTTAATGTTTGTGCCTTTTGTAAGTTCAACGGCTGTTTCAAGATTTGTAAAGGGTACGCATATAACAACACCACATTCAGCCTTTTCCGCAATCGGCTTAAGCTCCTCAATAAGAGCTTTTGCTTCGGGACGTGTCTTATTCATTTTCCAGTTTCCGGCAATAACTGCCTGTCTAAGTTCTTTGTTCATTTGTTATTTTACTCCTTTAACTTTTTAATAATTTAAAAACAAACGGAGCAGGGCAATGCCCTACCCCGTTAAAAACCGATGTTAAATTATGTGTCTGTGAACAGGAATTAATCCTTGTCGTTAAGGCACGCAATACCCGGAAGTACCTTGCCCTCAAGAAATTCAAGAGATGCGCCGCCGCCTGTGGAGATATGAGTCATTCTGTCGGCATAACCGAGTTTTTCTACCGCAGCAGCCGAATCGCCGCCGCCTATAATGGAAATTGCGCCGCTTTCGGCAACAGCCTTTGCAACAGCGATTGTTCCCTGTGCAAAGTTTTCCCATTCAGAAACGCCCATAGGACCGTTCCATACAACCGTGCCGGCACCGTTCAAAGCGTTTGCAAATTTTTCTCTTGTTTTAGGTCCTATGTCAAGACCCATCCATTCGCCCTCGATTTTATCCGAAGGAACAATTTTATACTCGGCGTCCGCCTTATATTCCTTTGATACAACAGTGTCTTCGGGGATAAGGAAGTTTACGCCCTTGTCTTTTGCTTTAGCCATAATATCCTTTGCAAGCTCAACCTTGTCAAGCTCACATATTGATGTTCCCGTAGAATAGCCCAAGGCTTTCATAAAGGTATATGCCATACCGCCGCCGATAATAAGCGTATCAACCTTATCGAGGAGGTTTGTTATAACGCCGATTTTATCGGATACCTTTGCACCGCCGAGAATAGCGACAAAAGGTCTTTTCGGGTCTGAAAGTGCGCCGCCCATAACGGTTATCTCTTTTTGAATGAGGTAGCCGCAAACAGCGGGCAGATAATCAGCAACGCCTGCGGTCGAAGCGTGTGCTCTGTGAGCTGTGCCGAATGCGTCGTTTACATAAATTTCAGCAAGAGAAGCAAGCTGTTTTGCAAATTCGGGGTCGTTCTTTTCCTCTTCTTTATGGAAACGAACATTTTCGATTAACTCAACTTCACCGTCATTGAGAGAATCGGCGATTGATTTTGCACTTTCGCCTACAACGTCCTTTGCCATTTTTACTTCAAAGCCGAGAGCCTTTGAAAGATAAGCGGCAACAGGAGCAAGTGAGAATTTCATATTAAATTCGCCCTTAGGACGACCAAGATGTGAACAAAGAATAACCTTTGCTTTATGCTCTATAAGATATTTAATTGTTTTGAGAGCCTCGTCTATACGTTTCGGGTCCGAGATGTTGCCCTCGCCGTCAAAGGGTACGTTAAAATCGCAACGCACAAGAACCTTTTTGCCGGCTACGTCGATGTCTTCGACAGTTTTCTTGTTAAGATAATTCATTGTGACTGACATCCTTTCAGATATTTTTAGCTGCATACAAAACTGCTTTTATGCAATATTAACGGTAATTAAAACAATACGGACGATTCTTTCCGTATATGTAATGTCCGATACAAAATCATTATAAGCAGCCATTAGTATTTTATAACATTTGAGGTAATTTTTCAATAGAAAAAATAAAATTTTTGTAACATACTTGTATTTTCAACCTACAAGCGGCTTTATTTGCTTTCGGTCTTTTTGACGGGTTTCTTTGACGGAGCTTTTTCAGTTTTTACTGTTTCCTGCGTTTTGGCTTCGTCCGCAGCCGTTACTGCTTTCTCGTCATTTTTACTTTTCTTTTCGGTCGTGCCTTTAGCGGCGGTTTTTGCCGCAGATGCAGGGGCTTTTGCCGCCTCAGTTTTTGTTGTTTTCTTTGCGGTCGATTTTGTTGCGGTTGATTTTGTTGCAGTTAATTTTGCGGACGGTTTGGAAGTTGATTTTTTAGCCGTCGGTTTGTAAGTGTCAAGCCCCTCGCAGCTTTCAAGGAAAGGCTTTAATTTTTTGTAAATCGTGTCGGTACCGCCCTCGCTGTCGCTTTCGATATTAAGCGGCATAATGGGATCGTGTACACTGAGTCTGAGCAAGAACCAACCGTTGCCGTTTCTTTTGTCAAACGATACTCGGATACCCTCGTGATTGTCGTCGGCAATTTTAAATGTTTTTTGCTTTTCCGCATAAGCGTACAGGTCGGAAATAACCTTTTCACCGTAAGTACGGAAATCCTTTTCGTTGATTTTTATACGAATTTCTTTGCTTTCAACTGCTTCGTTTAAGCCGGCTGTAAGGTCTTGGAGCTTTTTGCCCTCTTTTCGGAGCTGTGCCATTTTAATTATTATTTTTGTGACAAGGTAAGCACCGTCATCTAAAAAATAGTTCTCTCTCATTGCGGCATGTCCCGATGTTTCGATTGCAAGAGGACAGTTTACACCGTTTCTGTTTTGTTTTATCGCCTCGTCTATAACATTTTTATAGCCGCGTTTAAAACGGAGATGTTTGCCGCCCAAATCGTTTTCTATAAAATCCTTTAAACCGCTTGATGTAATCGAGTCGGTAACTATAAGACCGCCGGCATTGTTTTCAAGCGCAATGGCTGAGGCAAGCGCAACAAGGCGGCTTCGGTTGATTTCTTTTCCGGAAGCATATACCACGGCGGCACGGTCAACGTCCGTATCAAATATTACGCCCAAATCCGCGTTTGATTTTTTAACGGCGTCGCATATTGATTCCATTGCGGCGGGATCTTCGGGGTTCGGAACGTGGTTCGGGAATGTGCCGTCCGGATTGAGGAACCTGCTTCCCCTTATATCGGCTCCAAGAGCTTCAAGTACGTCGGACGCGTAAAAACCGCCGACTCCGTTACCGGCGTCTGTAACTATGCGGAAACCTTTAAGCGGGTGATTGTAGTCATCCTCCGAATTAACGGCTTCTTTTATCATTTCCCTCAGGTTGAACGCGTATTGACTCATATAGTCGCAGTCTGTCAATTTTCCGTTATCGCTCTCGGAAAATCTCTTGCCCTCTTGTGCATATTCCAGAATTGATACAATATTTTCGCCCTCAAGACCTCCCTCACGGGTAAAGAACTTAAATCCGTTGCGGTAATACGGGTGGTGGCTTGCTGTTATTTGAACGGCGCCGTCACATTCAAGATCTATTGTTGTCATAAACATCGACGGGGTAGAGGCAAGACCGCAGTCAATGACCGAAACGCCGGCGTTGAGCATTTCGTCTATTGAAAGTCCGACAATGTGCGCGCCGGAAATTCTTGAATCGCGTCCTATTGAAATTTTAAGCTCATCGGGATTTTTTCCGGTTTTGCCGCTGAGCCACTTTACAAAGCCGTTTGCAACCGCTTTGACTGTTTCGTCGGTAAGGTTTACTTCGTAACCTGCTCCGTCAACGGCAACTCCTCTTATATCCGTACCGCTTTTAAGTTGTTTCCAAAAATCATTTAACATAATAATTCCTCCGTTATTTAATCTCTGATTTATATGCGTATTTATCATCTGTTTTTGTCAGCTTGAAATCATCATCTATTGTAAGCGTCTTTCCGTTTACCGAATATTTAAAATCGAAGTCAGCGGTTGTTCCTCCGGCGGCAACAAAATTATAGGTGCATTTGCCGTCTTTGGGATTGTATCCGCCGATCATATCCATTTCCGAGGACAATTGCTCAAGGACTCCGTCTTTACTGAATGTAAAAGTATATGAATATCCCGTTGCCTCATCTTTGTACAGCCACGTTCCCACCAGCTTGTCATCGGCTTTGAAGTCGTCGTATTTTTTAATTTCGGGTTCGGTGGCGTAGTTTTCAAAGGTCAGCTTGTAATATCTTATACCGTCCTCTTCAGAGCTTTTTGCAAATTTCTTTTTAAGTTTTACCAAGTCCTGTTCATCGGTTTCGGAATTTATTTCGTCGGGAGGAAAAATCAAACCGGTTCTGTCCGTAAGAGTAAGATGTTTTCCCGTAAAAATATTTCCCGAAATTTCATAGTCAAAATATGCGTCAATGAATGTTTGCCCAAGGTTTGACGCGTAAATATGTATCTGCGGAGCTTTATCGACAAAATTGTATTTGCCTATAAATGTTCTGCCCCCGTAATTGAAACGCATAACATTGTCGTCCTCAAATGTGAAATTATATGTGTACTTGCGTTCCGTTTGGTCTATTTTGAAAGTCCAGCTCCCTATAATTCCGGTGTCGAAAAAGCATTTCCAAACCCCGAAAAAAATGAGCGTTGCAATAAAAATAATCGTTGCAATCAAAAGCGGAGTTCCGATAGGTTTGTTCTTTGAACGCTTGCGCTTTTGCTTGCCGTTTTTATTTTTATCGGCAGACGCATCGCCGTTGTTTTGGACGGTATCCGTTTCGGGATTACCGACATTTGTTTCAGATGGCATAAAATTTCCTCCCCGTTTGTTTTTTTGCCGACGTCGGCAAAAAGAAAAAACCGACCCCGTTCCGAGGCGCTGTCCCTGTGAGGAACGGAGCAAATCCAAAATTTTCCTTTTCGCTTTGTTCTAATATATTTTAACTTAAATTTACTGTCAATACAAGCCAAAAATCAATTTATTTTTCGGATTTTTCACCTTCACATACGTTAAGAGATGTTAATATTATGTTTTAGGCGCTCTTTTTATTGGCAAAAAAATATTATATGGAAAACTAATTGTTGAAACGTGAAGAAAAATATGATATTATATATATATCTATTTTGGTATTTATTTAGGTTAAAACCGTAATATTAGGGGGACTTTAACATGGAATCAAAGGCGCTTTATGATTTATGGCTCGACAATGCAAACGATGATAAGGATCTTATTGAAGAGCTGAGGAGTATAAAGGATAACGAAAACGAAATTTACGAACGCTTTTACCGTGAGCTTAAATTCGGTACGGCAGGATTAAGAGGAATTATCGGTGCAGGTACAAATCGTATGAACGTATACACCGTTCGCCGTGCAACACAGGGACTTGCAAATTTCCTGAATCGGAAATGTAAGGCTCCGTCCGTTGCAATATCCTATGATTCAAGGATAAAGGCCGACCTTTTTGCAAAAGAGGCTGCGAGGGTCCTTGCCGCAAACGGAATAAAGGCTTATATATCATCGGAACTTCAACCCACTCCGGTTGTTTCATACGCTGTTCGCACACTGAAAACCGATGCCGGAATTATGGTGACGGCAAGCCATAATCCTGCAAAATACAACGGCTACAAGTGCTACGGCAGTGACGGCTGTCAAATGACCGATGTTTCGGCGGACGCCGTGTTTGAAGAAATAGAAAATGTCGATTACTTCAACGGCGATATAAGACTTATGGATTTTGACGAAGGTTTAAATAAAGGAATGATAGAGTGGATTGACGACAGCATATACGAAAGTTATCTTGATAACGTTCAAAAGCAGTCCGTAAATCCGGGAATATGTAAAAATTCCGGTCTTAAAGTGGTATTTACGCCGCTTAACGGAGCGGGCAACAAACCCGTAAGGAAAATTCTTGAACGGATAGGCGTTAAAGATGTTATCGTGGTTCCGGAACAGGAAAAACCGGACGGTAATTTTACAACGTGTCCTTATCCGAATCCGGAGATAAAAGAGGCGTTGACACTCGGTCTTGAATTATGTGCCAAGGAAAATCCCGATCTTCTCCTTGCAACGGATCCCGACAGCGACCGTGTCGGAATCGCCGTTAAGGTGAAAGACGGCTATCGTCTTATGTCAGGCAACGAAACGGGTATTATGCTTATGAACTATGTCCTTTCAAGCAGGAAAAACAACGGAACTCTTCCCGAAAAGCCCGTTGCGGTAAAAACAATCGTAACGAGCAAGCTCGTTGAGAAAATTTGCGAAAAATACGGCTGTGAACTGAAAAATGTTCTTACAGGCTTCAAATATATCGGTGAGCAAATACTCCTTTTGGAGCAGAAAAACGAGGAATACAGATATGTGTTCGGCTTTGAAGAAAGCTATGGTTATCTTGCGGGTACTTATGTAAGGGATAAGGACGCAGTTGTGGCGTCAATGCTTATCTGCGAAATGGCAGCTTTTTATCGTCAGCAGGGAAAAACACTTGACGATGTTATGAACTCCATTTACGATGAATACGGATACTATATAAACAAAACCGAAAGCTATGAGTTTGAGGGTTCCGTAGGAATGAAAAAAATGTCTGATATTATGTCGTCTTTACGCAGTTTGCATCCCGTTGAAATTGCCGGCAGCAAAATAACAGATGTTGCGGACTATCTTAACTCAAGTGCGAAGTCGCTCTTGACCGGCAAAGAAGAAAAAATCAATCTTCCAAAGTCAAACGTGCTTTCATATTCTCTTGATAACGGCGGAGCCGTAATAGTAAGACCCTCCGGTACGGAACCGAAAATCAAGCTGTACATTACCGCTGTCGGCAAAACAAAGGAAGAGTCGGCCGCATCGGCTGATGAAATGCTCAATGCCATGAAAGCGGAAATGGGTATATAATCCCGTTACAATAAAACATACACCTGCAAACGGCAAGAACCAAGTTGTTTTTGTCGTTTGTTTTTTTATTTTCATACGGTTTTTGTTTGTTCCGTATCTTTGAATAACAATAAATAAAATTCAACATATCATATTATTAAACAAGAATATGAATGGAGAACTTATATGAATAATATTGATATATGCAGTCTTGACGAATTAAAAATAGGCGAGAGCGGTTTTGTTTGTACTTTGCCGGAGGATATTGAAAAGCGCCGACGCCTTATGGCTTTGGGGCTTATAAAGGGAACCGAGATTACCGCAGTAAATGAAAGTCCGCTCGGAGACCCGAAAGCGTATTTTTTCAGAGGGGCGGTCATTGCGTTAAGACACAATGACGCAAAAAATATAATTATAAAAACAAACGGTGACAGGTGGGATAGACTTGAGCAATGATAAACATACGTTTAACGTTTTGCTTGCGGGAAACCCAAATGTCGGCAAAAGTACGGTCTTTAACGCATTGACGGGCTTGAAACAGCACACCGGAAACTGGAGCGGAAAAACCGTTGTTACCGCAAAAGGCTCTTATATGTATAACAACAGCGAATTTGTTATAACCGATTTACCGGGTACATATTCGCTGAATGCAAATTCTCCCGATGAAGCCGCCGCAAGCAATGCGATTATGAACTTTTCTTATGATGTTGTTATTATAGTTGTTGATGCTTCCTGCATAGAACGCAATTTAAGCCTTGTACTTCAGATACTGGAAATAACAAAAAAGGCTGTTTTGTGCTTGAATCTTATTGACGAGGCGAAAAAAAAGCACATAAGTATTGATATTGACGAGTTATCGCTTCAGCTCGGTATTCCTGTTGTTGCGACAGCGGCAAGGTCGGGCAAGGGGCTTCGTGAATTAAAAAAAACTGCTTTTGCCGTGGCAGACGAAGAAATAAAGACTTTTTATGTAAAAACAGTTTATGACGAAAAAACCGAACAGGCGATTTCAATAACGGAAAAAGCGTTAACGGAGAATGATAATATAAAAAAAAGACGGCTTGCTGTCGATTTGCTTGACAAAAGCAAACGTGACGATGTATCGAAAAATCAAAAATCGGTTATTTCCGATGATTTAAAAAAAGCATTGTCCGAAGCCGATAAGATTATGGACGGCGAAAATATAAGTGATATTATCTCCGAAAATACCGTTAAAAGAAGTGAAAGGATATACAGCTTATGCGTTAAGTCGAACGGAAATTATGCGGAGCGTGACAGAAAAATTGACAGGCTTTTAACTTCAAAGGCAACGGGAATACCCATTATGATGCTTTTGCTTGCGCTGATTTTTTATATAACGATAATAGGCGCAAATTATCCGTCCGAATGGCTCGGTGCGGGCTTTTCTTATATACAGGAACTTCTTTACGGTCTTGCCGACAAACTTAACTGTCCGCCTTTTTTGCGCGGACTGCTTATTGACGGTATGTACGGTACTCTTGCGAATGTAATTTCGGTTATGCTGCCGCCTATGGCTATATTTTTTCCGTTATTTACATTGCTTGAAGATTTGGGTTATCTTCCGAGAATAGCTTTTAATCTTGACAAATGCTTTTACTGTGCAGGAACGCACGGCAAACAAGCCCTGACAATGATGATGGGATTTGGCTGTAATGCCTGCGGCGTAACAGGTTGCAGAATAATAGAATCCGAAAGGGAAAGAAAAATTGCAATCGCAACAAATAATTTTTCTCCGTGTAACGGTCGTTTCCCGACGCTTATTGCCGTAATTTCAATGTTTGTTGTTGGAAGTGTACCGACTGCGGTAAAATCTTTATCATGTACTTTAATTCTTGTTGCCGCAGTTTTTTTGAGCATATCGGTTTCGCTTGGCGTTTCTAAACTGCTTTCGGTCACATTGCTGAAAGATAAACAGAGCGAGTTTATATTTGAACTGCCTCCTTACCGCCGACCGCAAATAATAAAAACCATTGTGCGTTCTTTGTGTGACAGAACGGTATTTGTGCTTGGCAGAGCTGTACTTGTGGCAATACCGGCGGGATTAATAATTTGGCTTTTGGCAAATTTGAGCATAAACGACAAGTCAATAATTATGAGCATAACCGAATTTTTTGACCCGTTTGCACGGCTTATGGGACTTGACGGTGTAATACTCACGGCATTTATACTCGGATTTCCCGCAAATGAAATAGTTTTGCCTATTGCAATTATGATATATTTATCAAACAGCAGTATGACCGGATATGACAGCTTGGCTCAGCTACAAGGCATACTTACGGCAAACGGTTGGACTATTGTTACGGCAATTTGTGCAATACTGTTTTCACTTATGCACTTCCCGTGTTCGACTACCTGTATCACAATCTACAAAGAAACAAAAAGTATAAAATGGACATTGTTGTCCTTTATAATTCCCACATTATGCGGTATAGTCTGCTGTATGATTGTAAACGCAATATCGTTTTTGCTTATTTAGCGCAGTAACTCCTACAAAACTGCGGAATACAGAGGATAATATTTGGCGGCGTGTTTGCGCCGCCTATGTTTTTGTTATGAGGTATGAAGAAACACAAAATTGTATGTTCCTTTTTTCCCGTTGCTTTTTTATTTTTCATACGTTAAAATTATATACGGCAATATACGGTAATTTTGCCGATTAAAATTATGGGGGCAGTAAAATGAAATTTTCAGATATGAAATACGAACGTCCTGAACTTGAAAAAATACAGGATTTGGCGGAAAAGATTAAATCCGATTTTAAAAATGCGGATAAATTTGAAGATGCCGACAAGGCGTTTACGGAATGGGAGGATTTTACTTCCCATATTGATACAATGATAAGCTTGGCGTATATTCGTCACACGATAGATACTGCGGACGAATATTACGATAAGGAAGTTGAATATGCCGATGAGATTTCACCCGAATTTACGAATATACAGCAGAGCTTTACAAAACTTCTTGTAGAGAGCAAATTTCGTCCGCAACTTGAAGAAAAGTACGGTAAATTGCTTTTTATCAACTCGGATATATTCTTGAAAGCGTTTTCTCCCGAAATCATTCCCGAAACGCAGGAAACAAATAAACTCGAAACGGCTTATCAAAAGATAATTGCGTCCGCTCAGATAGACTTTGACGGTGATAAAAAGACCATATCTCAAATGCAGCCGTATAAGGAGTCGGCGGACGATAAAATCAGACGAGATGCGTGGCTTGCCGAAGCTCGGTTCTATGAAAGCCACGGAAAAGAGCTTGACGAAATATATGATAAAATGGTTCATCTTCGAGATAAAATGGCGCGTAAGCTCGGCTTTAAAAATTTTGTTGAGCTTGGTTATCTTCAAATGAACCGTAACTGTTACAATTCTGAAGATATAAAGAAATTTCGCAGTTCTGTCATTGAATATATTGTACCTATTGCAGACAGACTTTACAGGGAACAGGCAGAACGCACAAATTTGAATTACCCGTTTACATTTGCCGATTCGGCATTAAAGTTTCGTGACGGCAATCCCATACCGCAGGGCAGTTCTGAGGATATTCTTTCCGTGGGGAAAAAGCTGTATCATTCTTTGTCTGACGAAAGCGGAAAATTTATTGATATGATGTATTCGGACGGGCTTATGGACGTTTTGAGCAAAAAGGGAAAAGCAAGCGGAGGCTATTGTTCACAGCTTTCCGACTATAAGGTTCCGTTTATTTTTGCGAATTTCAACGGAACAGCAGATGACGTTGAAGTTATAACTCATGAAGCGGGACACGCATTTGCATTTTATATGGCACGGGATATAAAACCGTCCGAAAACCAAAGTCCGACACTTGAAGCCTGCGAGATACACTCAATGACTATGGAATTTTTCGGTTGGAGATACAGTGACGAATTTTTCGGTAAAAACAGCGGCAAATTCCGTTACAGTCATCTTTCAAACGCAGTCACATTTATTCCTTACGGTACAATGGTAGACCATTTTCAGCATATTGTTTATGAAAATCCGCAAATGCCGCCTATTGAGCGTCACAATGTATGGAAAGAGCTTTTAAATGTATATATGCCGTGGATGAAATTAGACGGTTCACCTTTTTATGGAGAGGGAAAAGGTTGGCAAAGACAGATTCATATTTATGAAAATCCTTTTTATTATATTGATTATTGTCTTGCACAGACTGTTGCGCTTGAATTTTGGGATATTATGCAAAAAAGCCACGATGAAGCATGGGAACGTTATATGCGTCTTGTAAAGAGGGGAGGTACTCAGACATTTAACGAGCTTGTTGAAACAGCAGGGTTAAAATCTCCATTTGACGGGGAAGCCTTGAAAGAAATTGCACAGACAGCGGAAAAGTGGCTTGATACAAATTACAACATAAGTTAATGTAGCCATATAAGTTAATGTATCCATAGTTAAAAGTTTCGGTCAAGGCGCAGTGCCTGCGCTGTCGATTCGCGTTGTCGCTCACTCCGTTCGCTCTTACTGCAAGAGATAGGTACAGTCGCGCGGCGTAAGTTAATGTATCCATAATTAAAAGTTTCGGTCAAGGCGCAGTGCCGGCGCGGGCGATTCGCGTTGTCGTTCGCTCCGCTCACTCGTACTGCAAGAGATAGGTACAATCGCGCGGCGTAAGTTATTTTAGCCATAGTTAAAAGTTTCGCTCAAGCCTTTTTAAAGGCTTGCGGATTCCAAAGGCAGAGCCTTTGGCGGGTTTTTAAGGGCGGAGCCCTTAACTGCACCGAGCCGGCGCGGGCAATTCGCGTTGTCGCTCACTCCGTTCGCTCGTACTGCAAGAGATAGGTACATTCGCGCGGCATTAGCTAATATATCCATAGTTAAAAGTTTATTGATGCGGAGAAATAACCGTGTCCTCGTCAACGCACAGCCGGAAGTATTTTTAAATCCGGTTGAAAGTAGTCGGCGAGGACACAGTGCATTTTTAAGGGTCTGTACCGAAATGCAGTTGTTTTATTGTTTTCTTAAATTGAGCGTTCTTTTACAGAAGCCGTCCAATCTCTTCAACGGCGTTGCGCTCGGAAATAAGGGTTGCATGCTCCTTTAGCACTGCGGCAAACATTCCGCCGTGTCTTTTCTCTTCCGAAAATTCGTAAACGGTATTTATATATTTATTTCTCAATATTGAGGTGCAGCCGATAACAAGATAATATTTTTCGTTTATCGTATAAGCTGAGCTTATTATTCTGCCTCCGCTTATTGAATAAAGAGCTTTTATACAGGCAAGAAAGCTCTCTGCGGAATCGAACACAAAAATATATGGGTCAATGCAGCTTTTAATTCTGTATATTTTTCGTTTATCTTTCTTCTTCAGAACGGTGAGCAGCAAAATACAGCCATGCTCATATTTCAGAGCTTCGATAATGACTCTTTTGTCGGTAAAGCTCATACCTGTTTTTATTGAAGCGCTGTTTAAAAGTTCTTTCAATACCTTGCGGGAATTTATTTCGGCAAGGCTAAGAGTTTCAAATGTTAAGGAATAATTTTCCATATCTTTGTCCGACAAGGAAATTAAAATTCTTTTTGTGTCAATCTGTTCGATATTCATAGGGTCACCCCGAAACAAAGAAATTAAAGAAAAATAAATCTCTCCATTACATAATATTAAAGACAAAGCCGTTTTGCAATTGATTATTGTTGGATGTTAAAATGCTCCTTTTGTAACTTCATTAACCATTGAAACAGTTGTGAAAATATGCTATTATTTTGTCGGAACGGTTGTGAAACGAATTAAAATTGCTTTGGTTTTCGGGGACTGATTTTATGAATATAATATTTGGCTTAAAAAAATTTTTTGCCCGTTGTTCTGATTCTGTACGCGGCATATTCAAAAATAAAGAGCCGCACGCGGTTTCTAAAATGCTGCGTTCGGTACGTTTTTGGCTTGTTATGCTTTTGCCGCTTTCTTTTATTCTAAGATTTTTGTTCGGCTCATTTCGGCAGCTTGCCGATTTTTATTGTGATAACATATATCGGTACGTTTCCGTGGCGTTTAATTTTTTATCGGGTCTGGTTCCGTTTTCCGTTGCGGAAATTATTTTGCTTTGTGTTGTACCGCTGTTTTTGATATATGTTATTTGGGTTACCGTCAAAATCGTCAAAAGAAAAGGAAAACGCTCAAAAACATTTTTAAACGCCGTACTGAATGTTGTTTGTTTGGTTTCGGTTGTATTCTTTCTGTTCAATACAAACTGCGGATTCAATTATATGCGAAGCGATTTTGAAAGTCTTAGCGGTCTTGAAACGACACCGGTTTCCGTTGACCGCTTGTATGATACCTGCGTTTACCTTGCGGAAAATGCGGCGGTCTGCGGCAAAAATGTTAAACGTGACGGCAACAATGTTATGAAACTGTCGGGAAATACAAGAGCTGCTGCCGCCGAAGCGGTAAATTCCCTCCATTCAGAATATGATTTTATATACGACGGTTACGGTATGCCGAAGAATGTTATGCTTTCAAGGGGAATGAGCTTTTTGGAAATTACCGGTGTTTATTTCCCGTTTACGTTTGAGGCAAATGTAAATAACGATGTGCCTGATTATTCCGTTCCCTCTACAATGTGCCACGAGCTTTCGCACGTTCGCGGATTTATGAGAGAGGAGGAAGCAAACTTCGTGTCATTCCTTGCGTGCATAATGTCCGAAAACGATGATTTTAAATATTCCGGATATATGATGGCCCTTACCTATGCCGGAAATGCGTTGTATTCTGCCGATAAGGAAAAGTACAGCGAGCTTGTACGGAACTTTTATACCGAAGAAATGAATGCGGACATAAGAGCGTCCGCTGAATATTGGGAACAGTTTGAAACTCCTGCTGCCGAAGCGGCAACAAAAATAAATGACGGATATTTAAAGTCAAATTCTCAGAATGACGGGGTAAAAAGTTACGGAAAAATGACGGATCTTGTAATTGCGTATTTGACGTCTGAAAATATATAAATAATATTAAAAAATATCTGTACAAAATAAAAAAAATTGTGTATAATATTCTATAATAACTAAACAGGTGTTAATGAACAAATAATTATTTTTAAAATGGCCCTTGACCTTAAAAGGAGTGTAAAAATAAATGAAAAAAATGCTTGTTGCCGACAATACGGAAATGAATCAATCTATTCTTTATGAAATATTCAGCAACGAATACGAATACATTCAAACCGACAGCAGTGAGGCTTTTTTTCGGTTGCTTATACAGTATAAAGACGAGATTTCCGTTGTGATTATAAACGAGAGCATTGCCGTAAATATTTCCGAAAAAAGCGTTAGGACGCTTTCGGACTTAAAAATCTTTGACAATATTCCCGTGATAATTATATTAAACGGCGAAGAATATAATGTCAGAGGGCGTAACATTAATTTGAGGTGCAGCGATTTTATAAATTCACCGGTAAACCCGTACATAGCCAAGAGGCGTGTTGCAAATATAGTTGAATTGTTTTCTCACAAAACAAAGCTGGAAAAGCTGGTGAAGCAGCAAACACGCAAAATCCTTGAACAAAACAGGGCACTGAAAATCCAACAAAAAAAGATAAATACAATAAATAACGATATGCTTGACACACTCAGTACAATTATAGAATACCGTGATGTGGAATCGGGCAGACATATCCACAGAATACGCAAATTTACGGAAGTTCTGTTAAATGTCCTTGAACAGTATTATCCAAAGTATAATCTTACAGCAGAAAAAATATCGCTCATTACATCGGCGTCTTCACTGCACGACATAGGAAAAATAACAATTCCCGATGCGATACTCCTTAGCCCGAGAAGATTGACATACGATGAGTTCCGTGTTATGAAGATGCACACTGTCCGAGGGTGTGAAATACTCGAACAGCTTGAATCGGTAGAAAAGAACGACTATTATATGTATTGTTACGATATATGCCGTTATCACCACGAAAAATACGACGGTTTAGGATACCCCGACGGTTTAGTTGGTGACGAAATACCTATTTGGGCGCAAGTTGTATCACTTGCCGACTGTTATGATGCGCTTACAAGCGAAAGACCGTACAAGGCGGCGTTTTCTCACGAACAGGCCGTTGAAATGATACGCAGCGGCGCTTGCGGAGCATTTTCCGACGAAATGATGGACTGTTTCAGCAAGGTTCTCCCTCAGTTTAAGGCGCTGGCAAAAGAATATGCCGATGTAAACAATGCCGACAGGAGCGTTTCGGACAAGAACTTTAAGAAAATAGTACAGGAAAACGCTGTCGACCACACAATGGACATATATCTTAAAATGGACAGGGAAGAGCTTATTTCAAAAATCGAGCATCAAAAAGCGGTTATGGCTGAAACGCATAAACGTGACTGTGATGTTATGTATAATATAGCGGATTATGCTTTTGAATTTGATTTGATAAGAGGTACATTTCACGAGCGTAAGGGAGATTTTACCAAGTGTTTCGGATATTCTCCAAAAAATTATGAGGAAGCCGTAAATCTTTTTTCACAGCTTTGCTCCGAGGATTACAGAAAAAAGTTTATACGCACGTTCCGAACACATAATATAAAATCGGAAATAGGAATCGGTCACAACAGAATAAGCCTTGAATGTCCTATGAAGCTGAGAAAAGACGAATACTCTCCGGTATACTGCTCGGCGGTGCCGATAGTCAGAGATAACAAACCCGTATCCGTGTTTGTTTACGCAATAGTGCTGAAAAATGCAGTCCTGCCGGAAAATGTAGAAGAAATATCACAAAATAGGGACGCTGTTACGGGACTGTTGAATTTTGACGGGTTCAAAAAGGAAGCTCAGGACTTTTTGGAGCATAGCGGAAGAAACGGATACCATATACTTGCCGTTATAGATATTGATAATTTCCATGCGCTTAACCGCAAGACAAATTACAGTTACGGAAACGATATTTTAAAGGATATTTCGGGCATATTAAAAATGGAATCCTCGGACGGCACGCTGATAGGCAGAGTCGAGGACGATAACTTCATTTTATTCATAAACGACTGTCAAAAGGACGATGACGGTATAGGAATAATAGATAATATTTTTAAATCTCTGCATAAAACATATACGTTTAACGGAAGAACATATCCCGAACTTTCGGCTTGTATAGGTGTTGCAGGCTATCCCTATGACGGGCGAAGCATTGATGAGTTGTTTTCAAACGCATCGAGGGCTGTTGACATTGCAAAAATTAACGGCAAAAATATGTACCTTTTCTATAACGAGCGTATGAAAAAAAGCTGGGAAATAGAAACCTATAATGTTGTTCCTAATATTTCGGACGCTGAAAGGACAGAGCTTGCGGAGTTTGAAAAGTGTTTTGTACCTGTTACCGACAGCGGCAGCGGTCTTATAAGATATTATGACTTTTTGGAAATAAACAGGCAGTATGGTCTTGACTTTGACGAAATAAACGATTCGGTATATTACGGAAGCAATATAACGGCTCTAAGCCTTAACAGTATAAAAAGGTTGATTGCGGATATATATTCTTTAAGTCAAGAGGGTATAGCACTGCCAAAGCTGGCTTTGCCGACGCTGTTTGATGGACGTGATTGTGATACAATATTAAAGGCGTTTGACGAAATACTTGAACAGTATCCCGTTATGACATCAAATATATGTATTATGCTGTCGCAAAATATGCTGGAATCAATGAGTATAAAACAGTTGGCGGCATTTAACTCCTCTTTAAGGGCTTTCGGATTTAAAGTCGGTGTTTATAATGCCGGAGCAAATAATTTCAATATAAAATGTTTTACCGAAAATATGTTTGACAGAATCGTTTTTGCCAAATCATTTTTAAAGAATATAGACGACGGTATTTATCCCGTAGAGCTTTTAGTGTATTTTATCGGATATTTTACGGAACTCGGTGCCGAAACTGCGCTGCCGGAGGGTACGGACGAATCGTTGATTTCCGTTTTAAAGGAAAAAACACATTTATCATTCGGCATATATAAAAGCGAATTTATTATGCTTGAAGATTTTAAAAAGCAAATGCAGATTTCGTCTGTTGTAAACGAATATCCGGTTCTCAGCCATGAAAGAACATCGCTTGTATTGAGCGAAAAAATGTATGATGAGATTTTGGAGCAGACAAATTCGTTTATTGCCGAATGGACGCCCAGAAGTGATGTTATAAAGCTGTCGGGTTCGTTTTCCAAAATATACGGTTATGTTCTTGAACGTGATAACTTTATGAGAAATATAAGGTATCGAAAATTTTTGCATCCTGACGATATACGCAAGTTTACGGAAAAACTGACTATATCTCGTTCCGAAAGCGAAACGCCGGATTGTTTTGTAAGAGTTTACAGAAAAAGCGATGACAGTTATGTGTGGAACAAGGTCAGCTTTGTTTCGGCAAGAAATTTATCGGGTGTACCGATAAAAATTATTTCCGTTTTTTCCTCCGTATCCGACGAGCGAAGCAACCATATTGATGAGCGCAGAAAAGACAGAACAGATTTTATAACCAGTCTGTACAATAAGCAGGCGACCGAAAACAAAATAAAAAGCTATCTTTATGATGACGGTATTATGGGTAACCATGCTCTTATTATAGTTGAAGTTTGCGGTTTGGATAATGTTGTAAGCTCGCTCGGACAGATTTTTGCCAATGCTGTTTTGAAAGAGGCTGCTCAAAATATACGAGAACTTTTCAGGGATTCGGACATTATAGGACGCAGCAGCGGAAAGCATTTTACGATATTTGTCAAAAATATCAGGAACCGTGAAAAGCTGATTGAAAAGGCGGAGCAGGTGTGTTCTGCCGTAAAGAACCAATATCAGTCGGAGAACGGTAATATTAACATATTCGGAAAAGCGGGGATAAGTCTGTTTCCGGATAACGGGCAAACCTATGACGAGCTTTATTCCGCCGCTTTGAATGCGTTGTATTTTGCAAAGCATAACGTAAGCAGCAATATTTCTTTTTGCTCCGATTCGGAAAAGAAAGTAAAACTGTTGCACGATTAATTTTATAAGATGTAAGAACAGTCTTACGCAAATGTACTAACAAATAAAAATGCGGCAGTCGTGCTGAAGTTTTTAAGGAAAACTTTTCAGTCCCGACTGCCGTATAAATTAAAGCAAAAAAGACTTCAATGAGAAGCCTTTTTATTTGCTTATATTTATGCTGTAATTTTTTTATTATTTTTCTTACTCTCGATTTTTGCTTTTAGTTTTTCACTGCCAAACATAAATGAAATTCCAAAACCCACAATAAGTGCGGCAATTGCGATTATGCCCTGAAGTCCGAAAGAAAATTGTGAATTGTTGTAAAGAGATAAAAGCGAGCCCACCATAAGTCCCATTATAGCAAAAAATGTCATTTGCGGAAAATGCTTTATACACAAATCTATTAGTTTTGCGCCTCCGAGAATACCGAGAATAACTCCGAGTATAACCGGAATAAGGATTATACAGCTATTCCAAAAATTTTCGGTAATATCGGCTATTGCACCGAGGACTGTTGCGTAAAGTCCGAGAATCATAAGTATCATTGAACCGCTTACGCCCGGAATTATCATACACATTGCGGCAAGCGCAGACCCGAAAAAGAGAAACGCCAAAATTCCGAAGTTGATTTCTCCCTGAGCAAAAATTGTATTGCTTTCGGAGGGATTAACAAACGAAAGCACAATCATTATTCCGAAAAAAACTACAAAAGGTATTATTGATACCGGTTTAAATTTAGTTTGGAGCGACTTACGCAGTATCATAGGGATACTGCCGATTATTAATCCGCCGAAAAAGAAGAACGTCGGCATAGGGAAGGATGCAAGCAAATATTTAAGCAGTTTTGAAAATCCGACAATACCTATTACTCCTCCTATAACAAGCGGCAAAAGAAAAAGTACGCTGTCTTTAAAATGCTTTTTTATACCGGTTACGGAACTTATAATGCTGTCATAAATATTAAGTATTACAGCCATTGTGCCGCCGCTTACGCCCGGTATAATGTTTGCTATGCCTATTATACATCCGTATATTGCATTGACAATAAATTTCATTTATTTATTCTCCTTTGTTTACATTTGTTTTTTTACGATTTTATATTCATCGTTATGCCTGTAATAAGGACAGTTTTTTGCTGTACCGGAAATAAGTCTTGCAAATTCGTCCTCGTCCAAATCGGCAAAACATTCGTAACAGTCAAAATCTTCATTATATACATATTCGGCGCAGGTTTCACATCCGGAAAATTCCGCCATATATTTCCCTCCTTAACAATAAATTAAAAAATCGGATTTTATATTAAAATCCTTGCAAAAACTTATGTCTTAGTTTTGTTTTCGTACAAACATTCGATACACATTACCGTAAATTTTATTGTCACGAATGAGATAATCACGGCATATTTTATAATACAGTGTATTTTATAAATGGTGTTTTGAAATATAATATGTGTAACGCTTTTTATTCTATCATACATTTAAATTTTTAGCAACATTAAGTAATAATTCGGTTGCAGTCGGCATATTGTTTTTATGTAACATTAAAAAACATAGATAAAAACGGCTTAAATAACGTGATTTTCAGAAGTCAAAAAAAATTTTTGAAAATTTTAAAAAAATGCTTGACAATTTGGAAAAGATAGTGTATTATAATAAACGTCGCCGAGAGATGCGGTAAAACAAAGTTAGGTTTTACGCTGTTTCTTGAAGATGATGTGGGAGCATAGCTCAGCTGGGAGAGCATCTGCCTTACAAGCAGAGGGTCACAGGTTCGAGCCCTGTTGTTCCCACCAACACGGTCCGGTAGTTCAGCTGGTTAGAACGCTAGCCTGTCACGCTAGAGGTCGACGGTTCGATCCCGTTCCGGATCGCCATTATGCCTTTGTAGCTCAGTCGGTAGAGCAGGGGACTGAAAATCCCCGTGTCGATGGTTCGATTCCGTCCGAAGGCACCATAATATGCGGATGTAGCTCATCTGGTAGAGCGCAACCTTGCCAAGGTTGAGGTAGCGAGTTCGAGCCTCGTCATCCGCTCCAAAGAGCTTAGTACCTTATATTAAGCTCTTTTTTATTAGGCGACATAGCCAAGCGGTAAGGCACGAGTCTGCAAAACTCTGATTCCCCGGTTCAAATCCGGGTGTCGCCTCCATTTTTAAAGCAATAAGCTCAAGCGTATGCTTGAGCTTATTGCTTTTGCTTTTTTGTGCGGCGGCGCCGAGCCGGCGCAATTAAGGGCTCCGCCCTTAAAAACCCGCCAAAGGCTCCGCCTTTGGAATCCGCAAGCCTTTGAAAAGGCTTGAGCGAAACTTTTAATTATGGGTACATAAACTAACGCCGCGCGATTGTACTTATCGTTTGCAGTAAGAGCGAACGTAGTGAGCGATAACGCGAATCAACAGCGCAGGCACTGCGCCGCGAATCGCCCGCGCCGGCTCGGCGCCAACGCCCTTAATTATTATTTGACGGAACTTATCGCTTCACGAGCTAATTTGTCACAACGTTCATTTTCAATGTGACCGGCGTGTCCTTTTACCCATACAAATTCTACTTTGTGCTTTTCAAGGAGGAGTAGCAGCTCGTTCCATAATTCCGGATTTTTGGCTTTTGTTTTGTCACTTTTTATCCAATTGTTTTTTTGCCATTTTTTTGCCCAACCTTTATTTACAGCGTTGCATACATATTGCGAATCGGTAGTCAATGTTACCTCGCACGGTTCCTTTAGTGCTGTTAGTGCTTGTATAACAGCAGTCATTTCCATACGATTGTTTGTTGTCATCGCCTCGCCGCCGGATAACTCTTTTTCGTGTCCGTTATATTTAAGTACGGCTCCCCAGCCTCCCGCTCCCGGATTTCCGCTGCACGCTCCGTCTGTAAATATATCTATGTGCTTCATATATTAACCTCCTATGTAAAGATAAGTATTTGAAAATATACATCTTAATTTCATTTTTAATTATAACACATAAATTATACATTGTATTTATTATTTATCAATAAACAATTTATCCGAATATGAGCTGAAATATACGAACAACAATCTTCGCAAATATTTATATTTATTATATGGCAATTTAATTAGAATTAATGCTATTGACAATGTTCGGGTTAAATAGTAAAATATCATATATAATTGTGTTCGGAAATGTATATATCATCAAAGATATTATAATAACTTTGAATATTTTTATTAAAAATAAACAATAAAATGGAGGTAATTTAATAGTGTTATCAGATTTTAACAGAAGAAATGTGCCTAAAAACGGCAGAAACAGAACCGTTAACGACGCAAAGCTGCAAAACGGAAGGGGACCGAAAAAAAGGTATGGTTCGGAACGTCAGGAACCAAAGCTGTTTGAACGTGTGGTCCCGCCTCAGCGTATATCGGACCAGCAAATAGGCGGAGAAAATATAACGATAGGAAATGTGATTTCCTCTGAAAAAAACCGTCCCGCAATTCATCAAAACGATAAACCGTCACCGCAGCAGTACCGCAAACAGAACGGCTACCAACCAAAATATCAGCAGTATGTAAAAAATGAAAACCGTTCGCTGAAAATTACGTTTTTGGGCGGACTGAACGAGATAGGAAAAAATATTACACTTTTTGAGTGCAATGACGATATGTTTTTGTTGGACTGCGGTATGGCTTTCCCTGACGGAGATATGCTTGGCGTTGACCTTGTTATTCCCGATTTTACCTATATAGAGCGAAACAAGGATAAAATAAAGGGCATTGTCCTTACACACGGGCATGAGGACCATATCGGCTCTTTGCCGTATTTGCTTAAGAATATGAACCTGCCTATTTACGGAACATCTTTAACGCTCGGTCTTGTGGGAAGCAAGCTCCGTGAGCATAACCTGCAAAGCAAGGCAAAGCTGAATGTCGTTAATCCCGGTCAAAGAATAAAATTGGGCTGTATGTCAATAGAATTTATCCACGTTAATCATTCTATTCCGGACGCTGTTGCTCTTGCAATTCATACTCCTGCGGGAATCGTTGTCCATACCGGTGACTTTAAAATAGACTGTACGCCGACAACGGGCGGTATGATTGACCTTGCCCGTTTTGCCGAATTGGGTAAGCAGGGTGTTTTGGCACTTATGGCGGATTCGACCAACGCAGAACGTCCGGGCTACACAATGACAGAACAAAAAGTGGCGCATACGTTTGATATGCTGTTTAAAGAGGCGGAAAAGAACCGCATTATAATTGCAACATTTGCTTCAAATATAGGAAGAATACAGCAAATTCTTGACTGCGCGCAAAAGTACGGCAGGAAAGTTGCCTTTTCGGGACGCAGTATGATAAACAATATGACTATTGCCTCGGAGCTGGGATATGTAAAAGTTCCTGACGGACTTATTATAGATATTGATATGCTCGGTCATTATACAAAGGAAGAAATAGTCCTTGTTACAACGGGAAGTCAGGGAGAACCTATGTCGGCGCTGTCCAGAATGGCATATTCCGACCACAGAAAGGTAGAAGTGGGTCCGGGCGATTATATAATAATATCGGCAAACCCCATTCCCGGAAATGAAAAGACTGTAAGCACCGTTGTAAATGAGCTTATGAAACACGGGTGCAAGGTCGTTTACGAATCTATGTACGAGGTTCACGTTTCCGGTCATGCCTGTCAGGAGGAACTGAAAATAATTCAGGGATTGGTAAAGCCTAAGTATTTTATACCTGTACACGGTGAGCAAAAACATCTTGTAAAGCACGCCCAGCTTGCAATGGAAATGGGTATGGCTCGCTCAAATATATTTATAGGCGATATAGGAAATGTTATCGAAATTAATAAAGAACATATAAAACAGATGCCCAGTGTTCCGGCAGGAAAAGTCCTTGTTGACGGTTTGGGTGTGGGTGATGTCGGCAGTATTGTTTTGCGTGACAGAAAACATTTGGGTCAGGACGGACTGATCGTTGTAGTAGTTACTCTTGACCGAGAGGACGGTCATATCATTGCCGGTCCCGATATTGTGTCAAGAGGATTTGTATATGTCCGTGAAAGCGAACCTTTAATGGAGAATGCACGAAAGTCTGTTATTAGTGTTCTTGAGGAATGTGAAAATGACGGTATACACGAATGGGGTGTAATTAAAAATACCGTGAAGGACGAGTTGTCAAAACTACTGTACGACAAAACAAGAAGAAGCCCTATGATACTTCCGATAATTATGGAAGTATGACGGCATAGAGTTGTTTCCGCCCGCAAGTCGGGGGCAAATTTCTTTGGTTCGGCGGTGTAAAATCATATCGCCGAACCTGATTGCTGAGCAGATTATCTGCCCGTTGAAAGCAGAGCTTTTGTTTTATGTGCGTATTTAGCCGTACAGAATTTTTGAGCGATTTTAAAGTGGGTGTATCAATGTGAGAAAAATAAAAGTGAATAAAATAATTATTCCGCTGTTTACGATTTTTATTGCCGCAATTCTTGTTGTTGCGTTGGTATCGTTATTCTTTAACGGATTTGTTTTTCTTGCCGAACTGGGTATGGCCATTGTTGCGCTTGCAATTGTTGCGGTTATTTATGCAGAATTTAAGCATTATGTTTTACGGGTTATAGGTGACGCCAAAAAATCTTTGAACGAAAACAGCAAAGATGCTATAAGAAACAGTGCAACAGCAACGGTAATAATAGGGGAGCATAACGAAATAATTGCCGCAAATGAGCTTTTTTGCAAAAATATTTCCAACAGTGAAAAAGTGATATGCGATGATATTTCAAATTATTTGTCAAATAAAAATCCGTCGGCTCTTTATGATGAAAACGGAACGGATACATTTATTAACGGCAGATGGTACGTTGCGTTCGGAATAAAGAGCGGTATCTCGTCAATTGTTTATTTTTTGGATAACAATACCTATAAGGTCAATTCCGATGAATACATTAATTCCCGACCCGTTGTCGCGATTGTTTCGTTTGACAACAGCGAAGAGCTTGAACGTGAACCGGAGGACGGAAAGGCGGCTCAAATTTCCGGAGCGGTTGAAAGAACCATTGCAAAGTGGGTAACATCAACTACGGGATTTTATAAAAAAATAAGCGGGGATCGTTATCTTGTTATTATGGAGGAGCGGTTCCTGAAACAGTTTATAAATGAAAAATTTAAAATTCTTGAAGAAATAAGATGTATAGAAGTAAATGACAGAATGAACGCAACAATTTCAATAGGTATCGGTCACGGAGGCAGTTCTTACAAGGAAAACGAACTTTGGGCAAGACAGGCACTTGATATGGCTCTTGGCAGAGGAGGTGACCAGGCGGTTGTAAAAAAACTTGAAACATACAAATTTTTCGGTGGAGTTTCCAACGGTGTTGAAAAGCGTGACAAGGTGCGTACAAGAGTTATTGCGGCAACGCTTTCAAACCATATAAGCAACAGCAGTAATGTTATTATTATGGGGCATCGTTTTTCCGATCTTGATTCAGTAGGAGCATCAATAGGTATGTGGAGCGCAGTCGTTAAAGGACTTCATCGCAGTGCGTATGTTGTTATAAACAAACAGCAAACGCTTGCAAAGCCGCTTGTTGCCAGCTTTGAAAAATCGGGATTTGAAAGTATTTTTAAAACCGAGAGTGAAGCGCTTGACATTATGGACGAACACTCACTTTTGATTATTGTTGATACACATTCACCAAATTTTCTTGAATCGAAAACCATATATGAAAGGTGCAGCCGTGTTGTTGTTATAGACCACCATAGAATGATGGTCAACCACATTGACAACGCATTAGTATTTTATCACGAACCTTATGCTTCATCGGCATCTGAAATGACTGCGGAAATCGTCCAGTATTTGGGAAAAGATTCTGTCAGCAGGCTTGAAAGCGAGGCTCTTCTTGCGGGTATAATGCTTGACACAAAGAATTTTGTATTAAGAACGGGTGTCCGCACTTTTGAAGCGGCGGCGTATCTTCGCAGCAAGGGCGCCGATACCGTTGAAGTTAAGCGGTTGTTTTCAAATTCGATAGATACCTATAAGGTGAAATGCAAACTTGTAAGCGAGGCAGAAATATTCAATTACTGCGCAATTGCGTTTGCGGACGAGGGCGTTCCCGACATACGCATTGCTTCGGCGCAAGCGGCGGACGAGCTTCTCGGCATTGAAAACGTAAAGGCATCGTTTGTTATGTACAAAACCGGAAAAACGATAAACATATCGGCAAGATCGCTTGGAGATTTAAATGTTCAGATTATTATGGAAGCTCTTGGCGGCGGCGGACACCAAACAATGGCGGCGTGTCAGATGGACGACATAAGTATGGCGGAAGCCCGTGAACGGTTGGTATCCATAATAAACGACCTTGATCTTAACAAAAAAATTCAAACAAAACCAACATAATTAAAGAAAGGAAATGGGAAACACTATGAAAGTTGTACTTTTACAAGATGTTAAAGGAACAGGGAAAAAGGGAGAGCTTGCGAATGTTTCGGACGGTTACGCAAGAAATTATCTTTTACCGCACAAGTTGGCAAAGGAAGCAGATGCACAGGCTCTTAACGAGCTGAAAAACGCAGAGCAGTCAAAGCAATACAAGATAGATACCGAAACCAAAGCTGCAAAAGCAAATGCCAAAAGACTTGAGGGACAGGTACTTATAATGAGTGCGAAAGCAGGCAAAGGCGGCAGGCTTTTCGGTTCGGTAACAAGCAAAGAAATCGCGTCCGAATTAAAAAAGAAATACAGTATTTCCATAGACAAGCGCAAGGTACTGCTTGAAAGTGACATAAAGGCATTTGGCACATACAATGCCGAGGTAAAGCTCTACACGGGAATTACTGCAAAAATCAAGATTAAAGTTATAGAAGCCGATGAGAATAAACAATGATAGTTAAGGGCTCCGCCCTTAAAAACCCGCCAAAGGCTCTGCCTTTGGAATCCGGCAGCTTTTTTAAAAAAAAGCTGCGCAAAAAACTTGACTCCGGATTACATAAACCTATTGCGCGCGAATGTAGTTATTGTTTGCAGTAAGAGCGAGCGGAGCGAGCGACAACGCGAAATGCCCGTGCCGGCTCGGCACCGCGAATTGACAGCGCAGGCACTGCGCTGCGAGGCTATAACCTAAAATAATAAAAGAGTGACAGTGAATGAGTGAGAATAAAACTATAACATCGTTTGACGGTATGAACCTGCCGTTCAATGCAGAAGCCGAACAGTCGGTTCTTGGTGCGCTGCTGCTTGATTCTGAATGTCTTCCGGATATAATGGAAATAATTCCGTCGGAAGAATATTTTTATCTCGCAAGCAATAAAGCTATTTACCGAGCAATGATCGACTTGTTTACCGTCGGCAAACCGGTAGACCTTATAACTGTTTTGGAACAATTGAGAAATGACGGAGATTTTGACGAGGGCTCATCAAAAACATATCTTATGCAGCTTGCTAATATTGTACCGTCAATTTCCTCCGCAGATTACTATGCCAAAATTGTGCGCGATAAATTTCTTTTAAGAAACTTAATAGTTTCCTCACGGGAAATTATAGACGACGCTGCACAGCCGGGCGATGATGTGTCAAAGCTGATAGATGCCGCCGAACAAAAAATTTTCGATATTCGTGACAACCGCAGCATAAAGGGACTGGAAAAAATAAGCGATGTAATAATTCAAACTTTCGACAGACTTGATTTGCTTAATTCTCCGGAAAGCGATTCCATAAGAAGTATACCGACAGGTATAGGCGCTCTTGACAATACAATAACCGGTCTTAACCGTTCGGATTTGATTCTTCTTGCTGCCCGCCCCGGTATGGGAAAAACTTCTTTTGCCCTTAATATCGCACGTCACGTTTCTGTTAAATGTAAAAAAAGAGTAGCCTTTTTTTCACTCGAAATGACAAAGGAACAGCTTTCTTCACGTCTGCTTTCCACTGAGGGACTTATTCAGGGAACAAAACTGCGAACGGGAAACCTTTCGGAGGAAGAATGGACACGTTTGATTGAAGCGGGCGATGTATTAAGTAAAGCAGAAATGTATATGGACGATACACCGGGTATAACCGTTCCCGAAATAAAAGCAAAACTCAGACGTTTAAAAAATGTTGACCTTATAATAATAGACTACTTGCAGCTTATGTCAGCGTCAAGACGTATAGATAACCGTGTACAGGAAATTTCCGAAATAACAAGAAACCTTAAAATACTTGCAAAGGAATTTAATGTGCCGGTAATAACGCTGTCACAGCTTTCTCGAGCGAGCGAACAGCGTACAGAACATAAACCGCAGCTTTCCGATTTGCGTGATTCGGGTTCAATTGAACAAGATGCCGATATTGTCCTGTTCCTTTACCGTGAGGATTATTACAGAAACAGTTCCGATTCTGATGCCGACGTAAACAAAAACAGCGGAGAATGTATTGTGGCAAAAAACCGTCACGGTGAAACACGTTCCGTTCCGCTACACTGGCAGGGAGAATTTATGAGATTTACTTCACAGGAGTTTAATCGTGAGGAATAAAGCAATTGATACTGTAAAAAAATATAATATGCTTACCAAGGGTGACAGAGTTGTTGTCGGTTTGTCGGGAGGAGCGGATTCGTGCGCCCTTCTTCATTTTCTTGTGTCCCTAAAAAAGGATATGAACATTACCGTTTATGCGTGTCATATTAACCACCTTTTGAGAGGTGAGGAAGCGGAACGTGATGAACTTTTCGTCACGGAGCTTTGCAAAAGGTACGATGTGCGTCTTTTTAAGCTCCGAGCCGATGTCGGACTTGAAGCCCAAAAAAGAAAAATCGGCACGGAACAGTGCGGCAGAGATATTCGCTATGATTTTTTCCGAAAAACAGCAGAAAGCCTTGACGCAAAAATCGCAACTGCCCATACAGCTTCGGACAATGCCGAAACAGTAATATTTAATCTTACAAGAGGCAGTGGGATTGCAGGTTTGTGCGGTATTCCTCCCGTAAGAAACGGTATTGTAAGACCCCTTATTGAGGTAACGCGTCAGGAAGTTGAAAAATACTGCACAGACAATAATATAAGCTATGTGACCGACAGCACAAATCTTACGCACGACTATACACGAAATAAAATCAGGCTTGATGTCATACCGATATTGAAACAGATAAATCCTATGTTTGAAATGTCTGTTTCGGGAATGTCAGGCAGAATGAGAGAAACCGAACACTTTCTTTCACAAAGTGCGGAAACTGCGCTGAAAAAATCGGAGATAAACGGAGGATATGACGCAAAGGAACTTTTAAAACTCGAAAATGCCGTATTTAATGAGGCTGTCAGGCTTATGCTTAAAAAAATAAACATTGTACCCGATTCAAAGCATATTGAACTTGTAAAAAAAATTGTGTATAATAATGGTGCCGTCGAAATTAAAAAAAATATATTTGCGGTGTCAAAACAGGGCATACTGCGTATATATGAAAAAAAGAATCAAGCTATTGACAAAGAAGTCCCGTATAATAATCAGAAATCACTGTCAGTCAACCATAGAAATATTAAACTTGAGATATTAAATATGGAAGAAATAAACAACGGTAAAAAAAATAACGATTTTTTGTTTTACAATCTGATTGATTATGATACAATACCAGTAACGGCTGTATTCAGACTGAGGCGTTCGGGCGATGTGTTTTTTCCGTTAAACAGGAATGTCAGAAAGCCTTTAAGGAGGCTTATGTCCGAATTAAAAATTCCGTCGGAACGGCGGGACGGTCTTGTTTTGCTTGCGGAGGGCAGTAATATAATATGGGCGGAGGACATAGGAGTTTCCGAACCGTATAAAATAACACAGTCCACCGAAAATGTTCTTTTTGTTTCAGCCGAAAAAGAAATTTAAAAGGAGAGGAAAACAGAAAAGTGCATACGGATATAGCCGAAATCCTTTTTGACGAAGCACAGTTGGAGTGTATCGTCAACAGTCTTGCGGAACGCATTAACAAAGATTACAGCGGAAAAACACTTGAAATTATCGGTATACTTAAAGGCAGCGTTGTTTTTCTTGCAGATTTGATTCGCAAACTGGAGATTGATTGTACGCTTGATTTTATAACCGCTTCAAGCTACGGAGCAAAAACAGTGTCGTCGGGAAAAGTCAGGCTGGACGCAAATATGCTGCCCGACTTGAAAAACAAACATATTTTGCTTGTTGAGGATATTCTGGATACCGGAAGCACGCTTGCCGGTATAAAAAATATTGTATACGGAAAGGGGGCGTTTTCCGCTGCCGTTTGTACGTTGTTCAACAAGCCGTCAAGACGAAAAAAACCGATAAAAGCCGAATATGTCGGTACGGATATTCCCGATAAATTTGTAGTCGGGTACGGTCTTGATTATAACGATCGTTACAGAAACTTGCCGTATGTCGGTGTACTGAAGCCCGAAATATATACGGGCATTAATAAAATAAAGGAGTGACAAGCCCTTGGATAACAAGAAAACCGTGCGTAATCTTTTAATTTATCTCGGAATACCCATAGTATTGATAATAGTAGTTTCTTTGGTTCTGTCAATGCAGCCCAAACAGGAATATTCAACATCGGAAATTATATACCTTTTCCAGGATCAAAAGGTTAAGGAATATACTCTTGACTTCGGTTCGGGCGATCTTTCCATTACCAAAACAAATGGTAAGAAGATTGAAACAAACGTTGCAAGCGTTACGCTGTTCTTGGAATCCGTCGATAAATATGTCGATGAGTATAACGAAAAGAACGACAAGCCGATGAAATTTACATGGAAACAAGCAACCGACAATTCGTGGTGGCTCAGCTTGGTTCCGAACCTTATCCTTATTTTGCTTTTGGGCGTAGTATGGTGGTACTTTATGCGCAAGCTCTCAGGAAGTATGGGAGATGCGGGCAAGTCGATGAATTTCGGCAAGGCAAAAATAAAAAGTATAAGCGACGAAAAACGCAAAACAACATTTGCCGATGTTGCGGGAGCTGACGAAGAAAAAGAAGAACTGCGGGAAATAGTAGAGTTTCTTAAAGACCCCAAAAAGTACAACGAGCTTGGCGCAAGGATACCTAAGGGCGTTCTTTTGGTGGGCCCTCCCGGTACAGGTAAAACGCTTCTTGCGAGAGCTGTCGCAGGCGAAGCAGGAGTGCAGTTTTTCTCTATTTCGGGTTCTGACTTCGTTGAAATGTTTGTCGGCGTAGGTGCGTCGCGTGTAAGGGATTTGTTCGATCAGGCAAAGAAAAATTCACCTTGCATTATATTTATTGATGAAATAGACGCTGTCGGACGCCAAAGAGGAGCAGGACTTGGAGGAGGTCACGACGAAAGAGAGCAAACCCTTAACCAGCTTCTTGTTGAAATGGACGGATTCGGCGCGAATGAGGGCGTAATTATGATTGCGGCAACAAACCGTCCTGATATACTTGACCCCGCGCTTATGCGTCCCGGACGTTTTGACAGACAGGTTATTGTAGGCAGACCCGACATAAAGGGCCGTGAGGAAATACTGAAAGTTCACGCAAAGGGAAAGCCTCTTGCTCCCGATGTTGAGCTTAAAACAATAGCAAAATCCACGGCAGGATTTACGGGCGCAGATCTTGAAAATCTTCTTAATGAGGCGGCACTGCTTGCGGCAAGAAGAAACTTAAAGGCAATAACAATGGCTGAAGTTGAGGAAGCTACGGTTAAGGTTGTTGCAGGTACGGAAAAGAAATCGCGTGTAATGAGCGATAAGGAGAAAAAATTGACGGCATATCACGAGGCAGGTCACGCAATAGCGACTTATTTTTCACCGACTCAGGATCCCGTACACCAAATATCTATTATACCGAGAGGTATGGCAGGCGGATTTACAATGTCGCTGCCGTCTGAGGATAAATTTTACCGTTCCCGCAATGAAATGCTTGAAGAAATTGTTGTACTTCTTGGAGGACGTGTTGCCGAAGCTCTTATACTGGGAGATATTTCAACGGGAGCGTCAAACGATATTGAACGTGCCACGAATCTTGTGTTCTCTATGATTACAAAATACGGTATGAGCCAAAAGCTCGGTCCGATAACCTACGGCTCGTCTGACGGAGAAGTATTCCTTGGTAAGGAATTTGGACATAACAAGACATATTCCGAGGAAACTGCGGCGGAAATAGACGCCGAAATAAAGGACTATATTACAACAGGTTACAATAAGACCGAAGAAATACTGAAAGAGCATACGGCTGAACTTCACAGGGTTGCAAAGTTCCTTTTTGTGAATGAAAAAATGACAGGTGAGCAGTTTGTGTGCGTGATGGAGGGTAAGGAGATCCCCGACACAGGTAACGATGAAGAAAATGATAACGATGACTCGGACGAATCGGATTCACAGGAAAAATCCGAAACAACCGAAACAGAGAATAATTTTTCATCGGACGATAAGTAAAAAACCGGAGCTGTCGCACGGCGTTAAAATTGCGTCCGTGCGCCGGCTCTATTATTATATTTTGTTTGTTCAGTTAAATTAAATGAGAAAATACAGGATATGTGCATAACCGCATATTGATTCGGTATAATTTTGTATATGTCGGTCAAATTAATTTTGCAATACAATAAAATGAAGGGATAAAATATGGCATTTAAAAAAATAACCGTAAAGGGCGCAAGAGAACATAATCTTAAAAATATAAATGTTGAAATCCCCCGTGACAGTTTGGTCGTTATGACGGGTTTATCCGGCTCCGGAAAGTCATCTCTTGCATTTGACACGCTTTATGCGGAAGGACAAAGAAGGTATGTGGAGTCGCTGTCGTCTTATGCCAGAATGTTTTTGGGTCAAATGGATAAACCCGACGTTGACGGAATTGACGGGCTTTCTCCCGCAATTTCGATAGACCAGAAAACCACGTCAAAAAATCCCCGTTCAACGGTCGGCACCGTGACGGAAATATACGACTATCTGCGTCTTATGTACGCAAGAATAGGTATCCCTCATTGCCCGATATGCGGAAGGGAAATAAAACAGCAGACAGTCGACCAAATAGCCGACAAGATTTTGGAATTGCCGCAGGGAACAAAAATACAGGTTATGGCGCCCGTGGTACGTTCAAAAAAGGGCGAACATCAAAAGGAATTTGACGCGGCGGCAAAAAGCGGCTTTGTCCGTGTCCGTGTTGACGGTATAATATACGACCTTTCGGAAGAAATAAAACCGGAAAAAAACAAAAAACACAATATAGAAATTATTGTGGACAGACTGGTTGTAAAGGAAGAAATACGTTCACGTCTGTCCGATTCAATAGAAACCGCCTCAAGGCTCGCAAAGGGGCTTGTGCTTGTTGCAGTCAATGACGGCGATGACATACTTTTTTCACAAAATTATGCTTGTCCTGAGCATGGGATAAGTATTGATGAGCTTAGCCCGAGAATGTTTTCGTTTAACAATCCTTACGGTGCGTGCAAAAAGTGTACGGGTTTGGGCGTCTTTATGAAAATTGACGTAAACAGGATTATTCCCGACACAAATCTGTCTATTAGCCAAGGAGGCATAAAAGGAAGCGGTTGGGCAATGGAGGGCAGTACCATTGCAAGAATGTATTTTGAGGCTCTTGCAAAGCATTACGGCTTTTCGCTCTATAAGCCGATAAAGGAACTTCCGAAGAATATTGTCGATATTATTCTTTACGGCACAAAGGGAGAGAAAATTACCGTTGAACGCACTAACGAGTACGGCAGTGGAAGCTATGAAACAGAATTTGAGGGTATAATAAATAATCTTGAGCGCCGTTTCCGTGAAACCCAAAGCACATGGATAAAAGCCGAGATTGAAAGCTATATGTCGGCGGTTCCGTGCGATGCCTGCAAGGGCAAAAGACTTTCGCCGGAAAGCCTTGCCGTTACCGTGGGGGGCATAAATATAAGCGAATTTTGCGATATGTCCGTCGGAGAGGCAATCGAATTTACAAAAAACGCAAGGTTCTCCGAACGTGAAAAAGTGATTGCAAAATCCATTACCAAGGAAATTGACAGCAGACTGAATTTTCTTAACAGCGTAGGTCTTTCGTATCTTACCCTGTCACGCTCGGCAGGTACGCTGTCGGGCGGGGAAAGCCAGCGTATACGGCTTGCCACGCAAATAGGCTCGTCGCTTTCGGGCGTACTTTATATTTTGGACGAACCGAGTATAGGACTGCACCAGCGTGACAATGACCGCCTTATTGCAACGCTGAAAAATCTTCGGGACTTGGGCAATACCGTTATTGTGGTTGAACACGATGAGGATACAATGTATTCCGCCGACTGTATTATAGACATAGGACCGGGAGCGGGTATTCACGGCGGTGAGCTTGTTTGTTCGGGAAATGTTGAAGATATAAAGTCCTGCGAGCGTTCAATAACGGGTCAGTATCTCAGCAAAAGAAAATTTATTCCCGTTCCCGAAAGCAGGAGGCAGGGCAGTGGAAAAAAGCTGAAAGTGTTTGGAGCCGCACAAAACAATCTTAAAAATATAAATGTAGAATTTCCTCTTGGAAAGTTTATTTGTGTTACCGGTGTTTCGGGTTCGGGCAAATCATCGCTTATAAATGAAATACTGTACAAAAAACTGGCGTCTGAACTGAACGGAGCAAGACCCCTGCCCGTAAACTGCAAGAAAATAACGGGAACTGAAAACCTCGATAAGGTTATTGATATAAATCAATCTCCTATCGGCAGGACTCCGCGCTCAAACCCTGCGACATATACGGGAGTATTTACCGATATAAGGGAACTGTTTGCACAGACAAACGAGGCAAAGATGCACGGTTTTTCGTCAAGCAGATTTTCTTTTAACGTAAAGGGAGGACGTTGTGAGGCGTGTAAGGGCGACGGCATAATAAAAATTGAAATGCACTTTTTGCCCGATGTATATGTTCCGTGCGATGTGTGCGGAGGCAAGCGTTATAACAGAGAAACGCTTTCGGTCAAATATAAGGGAAAATCAATTTATGATGTTTTGGAGATGACTGTTGAAGAGGGCTGTGAATTTTTTAAGAACCATAAAAAAATATACGGCAAATTAAAAACGCTTTTTGATGTGGGACTGGGATATATAAAAATCGGACAGCCCTCAACAACGCTTTCCGGAGGCGAAGCACAGCGTATAAAGCTCGCCTCGGAGCTTTCAAAAAATTCAACGGGAAAAACCATATATATACTTGACGAGCCAACAACAGGTCTGCATATTGCAGATGTTCACCGCCTTATTGACGTATTGCAAAAATTTGTTGACGGGGGAAATACCGTTGTTGTTATTGAGCATAACCTTGATTTGATAAAGACGGCGGACCATATTATAGATTTGGGTCCCGAGGGCGGAGATGCCGGCGGAATGGTTATAGCGGAGGGAACGCCCGAAGAAATTGTAAAATGCGAAAATTCTTATACCGGAAAATACTTGAAAAAATATTTGAATGATTTATAAAAAGATGTACTCCCGCTTTTGTTTATCGGGCGGGAGTTTATTTTCCGATTGGCAAAAACTGTTCGATTGCGTGGTGATATTGTGTTCGGATACTTACAGCCCCGATACGAAGAACTTAAAATAAAGGATTTTAAGCTCTATAAAAGTGTTTACTGCGGATTGTGCAAAAGTTTGGGTAAAAATTACGGTGTAATTTCACGGTTCGTATTAAATTATGACTGCACATTGCTTGCAATGCTTTATATTTCACTCCGCTCCGAAAATTGCGGTACGGAAAAGGGACATTGTGTTTTTAATCCGCTGAAAAAATGCCTTTTTTGTGCCGAGGCGGGGGAGGGTCTGCGCTTTGCGGGAGCCGTATCCGTAATTACGGCATATTTTAAGTTGTGTGACACGATACGCGATTCGGGTTTTTTAAAAAAGACCGTTGCCCATGTGTTCAGATTTTTTTTGCGGAGAAGCTATAAAAAAGCGATCAGACTTTATCCCGAAATAAACAACAGTGCTTTGAATATGACGGAATCTCAAATTAAAGCGGAACAAAAAGAAAGCAGTATTGACGAATCGGCTGAACCTACCGCAAAATTTGTGTCGGCATTGTGTGAAATTATTTCGTCCGATGATAAACAGCGCAGGATTTTAAGTATATTCGGCTATTTTTTGGGAAGATGGATTTACATAATGGATGCCGCCGATGATTTGGAAAATGACATAAAACACAACAGATACAATCCGTTCAAGAAAAATTACAATGGCGATATAAAAGAAACAATAGGGTACTGCTGTGACGTACTCAATATGACAGTTTCACAGCTTACAATGGCGTATGATTTGTTGGAAACCGATACATACAAAGAGATTATTGACAATGTAATATATTATGGTTTATCATTTCGGCAGAGCTGCTGTTTAGTTAAAAAGTATGGCAGTGATTTAAATGACAAAAATGAAAAAGGAGAAAAGCAGTGAACGATCCTTATAAAATTCTCGGAATTTTACCTAATGCTTCCGATGATGAAGTAAAGAAAGCATATCGCAGTCTTGCCAAGAAGTATCACCCCGACAGATATGTTGACAGTCCGCTTGCGAAAGAGGCTTCCGAAAAAATGAAAGAGATCAATGCCGCATACGAAGATGTGTTAAATCAGCGGAAAAACGGTTACAGCGCAAACAGCGGTACAAGCGGCGGTACAAATTACAACACAAACGGCAATTATACATATTATGATGATAACGAAACGGAATTTTGGCAAGCGCACAACTATAATACAAACCCTAAGGCAGAGTTTGCGAAAGTACGTTTAATGATAAATTCAGGACAATTCGGAAGTGCGGAATACATACTTAATATGATTCCTCCTACACAACGCAGTGCGGAGTGGTATTATCTTATGGGTGTTATTAAAAACAAAAAGGGCTGGTTTGACGAGGCGGCAAATTATTATGTTACTGCTTACCGAATGGATCCGTCCGATCCTGAATACCAAGCTGCATATAACAGGATAAAAAATCAGCGTTCCAAAAATTATACGCCATACGAGAAATACGACACAAAAAGTTACGATTACGGTAAATGCGGATTTTTAGATTTTTGCTGCGAAATTTGCGGTTTTTGCTGTCTTATGTTAGGCAGAAAATAATTGTTTGTTGGAGGCTCTGCCTCCAAACCTCCGCCAGTTAAGGGCTTTGCCCTTAAAAACCCACCAAAGGCTCTGCCTTTGGAAACCGCAAGCCTTTGAAAAGGCTTGAGCGAAACTTTTAACTATGTGTACATAAACTTATTGCGCGCGAATGTAGTTTTGGCTTGCAGTACGAGTGAGCGGAGCGAACGACAACGCGAATTGAGAGCGCAGGCACTGCGCCTTGAGCGAAACTTTTAACTATGTGTTCATAAACTTATTGCGCGCGAATGTACTTGTCGCTTGTAGTACGAGCGAACGGAGTGAGCGATAACGCGAATCGCCTGCGCCGGCTCGGCGCATTTTCGCCCGCCTTTTTTAAAA
>CANQBK010000014.1 GCA_947589485.1 uncultured Clostridia bacterium
CGCGGAGCCCGCGCGGGCAATTCGCGTTGTCGCTCGCTCCGCTCGCTCGTATTGCAAGCAAGAAGTCATTCGCGCGGCGTTAGTTTATGTAATCCGAAGTCAAGTTTTTTGCGCAGCTTTTTTTAAAAAAGCTGCCGGATTCCAAAGGCAGAGCCTTTGGCGGGTTTTAAGGGCAGAGCCCTTAACCCTTAACTTTTATTTTTGTGGTATTGACCGAATTTGAAAACTGTTGTTAATATCTTTTCGTTTTTGTATAATTTTTTGGTTTTGTCGTGTTTTTGCTTGATATATTTTTTTATGCAAATATAATTATATATGTTCTGAGGCATATAAATAAAATCAGGTAAATATTGATTCTGCTCCGAACGGACACGGAAAGACTGTACTATATTTAAGGTACAGTCTTTCGCAAATGTAAAACTTATAGGTGTTTTCCGATTTATCTTTAAATTTATGGGAGTGATTATAGTGTGCGAAAAAGAAAAAACGATAAAGAACGAAACCGCCGAGCCTGTCAAAAACAATAATCCGAAAAATCCGACAGATTATTCAAATGATAAGGTAAATTCTCTATCACAATCCGAATGTGAACATCTTACTTATCTTCGTACATTGGAAATGTATGAAAATTTAAAGGAAAAGAGAAGAGCTTTTAAAAGGTACGGACCTGTGTTTATTTTATGTTCCGCTGTATTTTTCCTTTTTCTTATGTTTACCTTTGACAGCAGAATACAATTCCTTTGCCTATGGATTTTTACCACGTTTATGTGCGTTTTTTTTATGGCAAAATCCGATTGGAACTGCTATGTATTTGAAAAACTTCTCGGTAAACGGAGCGAGTACAACGAATCCGATGAATTTGAAGATATAGACGGCAACGAATATACGGAGGTTGACGCCTCGGACATAATATCGGATATAAAAACGGAGAAAATTCCCGAACCACCTAATTTTAAAACAGAACCAAATGAAAAATCGGTCGATTTAAAGACCCCCGACTGTAAAAAAACAGAAAGTAATATTATTAATGACAAAGACGATAAAAACGAAACAAATCGGACGGACAAGGAGGATATACAATGAAAAATATATTGAACATATTTAAAAACGATATTAAAAAAATTATAAAAAATATGATTGTATTTATCGTTGTTATAGGTATAGCAATTGTCCCTGCTTTATATTCGTGGTTTAATATTGCCGCAAACCACGACCCATACTCCAACACAAGTGACATACCTTTTGCGGTGTGCTGTCTTGATAAGGGATATTCATACAAAAATATTCCGATAAACGCAGGCGATGATATAATAGGCAATCTGAAACAAAACAAAAGTATGGGGTGGGATTTTGTCGGTTCAAAAGAGGCTCTCGACGGAGTTAAAAACGGTAAATATTATGCCGCTGTAATTATACCCGAAGACTTCAGCGAAAACCTTTTATCCGTTATTACAGGTGAATTTAATCAGGCAAATTTAAAGTATTATGTAAATGAAAAGAAAAATGCGATTGCTCCTAAAATAACAAATACAGGAGTACAAACAATTCAAAATGAGATTGCTTCAACTTATGTTGAAACAATTACCAAAACTCTGGCTACCATTCTTAATGTTACGGGAGAGATTGTTTCGGGTGATAAAACAGCCGTAACAAATAAAATTATTGATACTCTTGACGATTTAAAAATACAAATGAATACATTTGACGACAGTATAGACGTTTTTGTTTCCACTACCGAAAACATAGAAAATCTTGTCCAAAACAACAAGGAAATGCTTCCGGACATAAACAGAACACTTTCAAAGTCCGGCATAATAGCGTCCGATGTCAAAAGCTCCATAGAATCGGCAAAAAAGACCTCAAAAGATACGGTAAATACTGTTGACGGTATGATAAATTCTCTTGAAACAACATACAACAGCATTAATTCACAAATAAACTATATTTTTAACGGAACATCGGGAGGAGCGGCAGACGAACTTATAAACATAGCAAATTCTCTTGACAACTCAACGGCAATACAAAATATTTCCGACTTTCTTTTAAACCTGCAAAATTCGGGAATCAAGATAGACAACGCAATTAATTCGCTCCAAGATTTCACAAGCCATCAGACGGCTCTTAATGATAAAATAAAAACTGCCGCAGATACGGTAAAAAGTGCGGGTTCACTTCCTAAAAAAACACTTAACGAAATAAAAGAGCTTGTTGCTCTTTGTGAGAATGATATTAAAGAGCTTCAAGTTTCGTTTGAAAATATCAAAAAAACAATATCCGATATGATTGATTCGGTTATTGCGTCACAACAAAGTATTGACAAACAGATTACCGAATTGTCTAACCAAATAGGAACTGATTTAAATGCAGCAGCGGACAGGCTCTCGAATATAACCAATCTTAATAAAAAGATAATTGATTCAAACAATTCAATTATAGCGGTTTTGCAATATATGCAAACGATTTTTCAAATTGACAATTCAAATCTTATAAAAAGCCTTCAAGACATCAATACAAATCAACAGAATATAATAAACGAAATCAACTCAGCGGCGGACACTCTTAGAAAAACAGGAAATCTTCCGCAAAACACACTTAAAGAAATAAAATCCCTTATTCAAACCTGCAATAACGAATACAATTCAATTGTAAATTCGTTGGAAAACATTAACATTTCCGTTTCGGATATATTCAATAAAATTATTAAAACACAAACCGATATTGATTCAAAATTAACATCGGCAGCGGATATGCTTGATGGAAACACGGAAAAGGCAGCAAATGATTTAATGGATTTAATAAATGTAAACAACAAACTGGTTTCGGTAAACAATACGGTAATCTCGTTTCTAAAAAATGCAAACAGCGAATTATCCTCGGAAAAAGAAGTGGCACTGCAAAATCTTAACAATATAAATTCCAACATAAACAAATTCTCGGAAAAGCTGAAAAGTGCCGCCGATAATGTAAAAAATACGGGAAATATTCCTGCATCATTAAAAAGTGAAACCGATAATTTGAAAAATACAATTAAAAGCCAAATTGCATCGCTAAAAAATGCTTTTGCTCCTTTCAAAAATTCGCTCAACAAGTCAATTGACGATATGTATGAAGTTCTTGAAAACGCATCGGGACTTTTTAATACGGTAAACGGAGATGTACCGAATATTGAAAAAACTCTTGACAGCGCATCGGATTCTTTATATCAAATAAAAAATACATTTAAAAACATAAAGAAACTTGCAGGCGATTATAAAGAAAAAATCGACAATCTTCAAAAGAAAATACACGAGCTGGCAGACAGCGGCACAATAGAAAATTTTGTATCAACAATTATTGAAAAGCCCGACGCACTGGGAAATTTTGTAGCAAAACCCGTAAAGCTGGAAACAAACGAAATATATCATGTAGAAAATTACGGCTCGGCTATGACTCCGTTTTACAGCACTCTCGGCTTTTGGGTTGGCGGTATAGTTTTGGTTGCGGTAGTCAGGACAAATATAACAAAGCGTGAATATAAGCGTTTGAATAATCCCACTTCAACTCAAATTTTCTTTGGACGTTTTATTACGTTTTTCCTGTTAAGCCAAATACAATCAATTATAATAGCACTTGGAGATTTACTGTTCCTGAAAGTCCAATGTGAAAACATACCTTTGTTTATTTTAACGTCGATGATTTCGGGATTTGTGTATGTACTGATAATATATTCGCTTACGGTTACATTCAGTGTACTGGGAAAAGCTCTTTCAGTAATAATACTTGTTATTCAAGTAGCCGGTTCGGGCGGAACATTTCCGATAGAAGTTCTGCCTGCGACGTTCAAAGCTCTTGCTCCGTATTTGCCGTTTAAATACAGTATTGATATGATGCGTGAGGCGATATGCGGTGTCGATGCACAAGCATATATTACAAATCTTCTTTGTCTGCTTGCTTTCGTGCCGGTTGCTCTTATTATAGGACTTTTACTTCGCCGTCCGTTAATAAAAGTAATATCATTTTTCAATGAACGCATTGATGAAAGTCAATTGATTACTTAATCAATCTATTATAAAAGTTAAAGAGGGGCTGTCGCACAAGCATAAAAACGCTGTGCGGCAGCCCATTTAATTTTTGCTTTTTTTATTCAGAAATGATAGTTAAGGGCTCTGCCCTTAAAAACCTGCCAAAGGCTCCGGCGCAGTGCCTGCGCCCTCGATTCGCGCTTTCGTTCGCTTCGCTCACTCTTAATTCAAACAATAAATGCCTTGACGCGGCATAAGTCAATATAATTGAAAATGATAGTTAAGGGCTCCGGCGCAGTGCCTGCGCCCCCGATTCGCGCTTTCGTTCGCTTCGCTCACTCTTAATTCAAACAATAAATGCCTTGACGCGGCATAAGTCAATATGATTGAAAATGATAGTTAAGGGCTCCGCCCTTAAAAACCCGCCAAAGGCTCCGCCTTTGGAATCCGGCAGCTTTTTTAAAAAAAAGCTGCGCAAAAAACTTGACTTCGGATTACATAAACTAACGCCGCGCGAACATACTTGTTGTTTGCAGTACGAGCGAACGGAGTGAGCGACAACGCGAATCGCCTGCGCCGGCTCGGCGCTGCCAAAGGCTCCGCCTTTGGAATCCGGCAGCTTTTTTAAAAAAAAGCTGCGCAAAAAACTTAACTTCGGATTACATAAACTTATGCCGCGCGAACATACTTGTTGTTTGCAGTACGAGCGAACGGAGTGAGCGACATCGCGAATCGACAGTGCGGGCACCGCACCGCGAATCGCCTGCGCCGGCTCGGCGCCGCGAATCGCCCGTGCCGGCTCGGCACCGGTGTCATTCGGTTCTTTTTTTCTTGGTAATGAAAGAGGATATTATCGAAAACAATATACTGAAACCTAATATAATAAGCATATTTATAAGCAACGGTAAAACCGTTTCAAAATTAATGGTTTCAATATGGCTCAGCCTGTCGTTGGTATTTATGTACCAATATGTCGGAAGTATATGAGCAATTGCAAGTACCCAATCTGGTAAATATTCCGTACTTACAAACGCACCGCATAAAAAGCTCGAACCTAACGCAATTACATTAACTATACTCGTAACGGCATTTTTGTTGTGCAATATAGTGCTTAACATATATGCCAGTGCAAGCGAGCTTATTGAAAATATAAATGAATTAAGTATGTACAACATACCTCTTTCGGTAAACATAACGTCTCCTGCAATGAATATCCCTAAAATATTGTAAACAAGCCATACGGCAAACGCATATATACCGCTCGAAAGCAAAAGTATCATATTATATTTTTTCGTATCCATACAGCTTACGGCTGTCCTTTTGCGGATATTTCTTTCGTTGAAACTTGACAGTACAAGACACACAATAAATATTATACATGCAGTTATACTGTACGATGCAAAACTGTAATATAGTGATGCACGACTGAGTGCAGACTCATCTATATTTGAAACAACATTTACGTCCGTTTTTTCCTCAAGTGAAGAATTAATGTTTTTTATAAGTTCGGTTTCGGTTTCGGTATTTTTTGCACATACATTCTGAATACGAATATAATGCGAAAGAATCATTTGCGAAAGCGTTGCATCATAATTACCGGTAGACTTTATCTTCAGTTCGGGCTCCTTTCCGCAAAGAACATCTGAACCGTAATTTTTCGGAATGTATACTATACAGCTTATCTCACGGTAAAACAAAGCGTCATTTAAGGCTTCGCCTCCCCCTTTAACGTCCGTAACTTCCGAATTTTTTTCAAGATAATCAACAAGATTTTTTGTTACCGGTGATGTTTTATCATCATTCACAATCGCTACGGCAGGTTTGCTGTCCTCAAATCCCGATGTTCCTCCGCCTGAACTTACATTTATAACGGCAAAGAAAACAAGTATAACCGTATAAAGAATAATCATAAAAAGGTTATTTCGTACAACCTTTAAAAAAGCCTTAAAGACTGTCATACGTTTGCCTCCTTAACCCTCTCCAAGAAATAAACATCATTACGACGGTAAATATCAACAGACTTATTATATCGAACCATACACGGTTAAACTGTTCGTTATAATAAAGTGCATACAATCCGTCTGTAATCATTGCAACGGGATTTATCATATTTAAAAACGGAACGTTTTTGTCAATGATATTTTTCATTGTTATTCCCATCATACCCGACAAAAAACAGCCTGCCATCGTTATTGATATAAGTATTGTTGTTTTTGCATTATCACCCTTTTTAACAAGAGTACCTACCGCAACACCCATTGAAAGACCCGCCAGCGAACCGACAATCGAAAGCAGAACCGTCATCGGAAGATTTTCCCCGTAATCAACACCTATGACAAAAATCGTAAATAAAAACATAAGTAAAATACAAAGCATTTGAACGACATAGCCCGAAACAAGCGAGCCCATTATCATACCGATTTTTTTTACGGGAGAAACCGCACTCCGTTTTCCGACAGCACACATATTTGCCGATTTAAAGTTTACAAGAACCATAGACAAAATACCGCTGTACATACACGTCATAGCTATAAGCGAATAGTATTCTATCATAACATAGCTCATATTTTCAGTGGAAATATCCTTTATGTTTTGTTTTTCATTAATAATATCTTTTGATATATTTGTAAAAATCCGCTCATAGTCAATATCCGTATTTCCCGACATTATCAATTCGGAAATACGTTCTTTTCCGATATTTTCCGTAAGTCCGCCTATGCTTTTTATTTCGTCCGACACATAACGCAAAATCGTTTCGTTTATTCCGCTCGAATTAACCGTAACGGAAACATCTTCGCCTTCAAACACAAGATAACCGGTTATTTTTTCATCGAAAAGTAATTCTTCGGCTTTTTCAAGATTTGTATACTCAATATCAAAAAATCGTTTGTCGCTTGATTTATCGCTTAAAAACTTCAACGATTCCTTAAATATTATATTTTTTTCAAAATCATCACTTTTTACTACCGCTATATCAATAGGTTCAAAGTTTTCGGAGTTTTCTATGTTTGAAAATGCCGCATTAAAAAGGACTGCCATAATCAAAGGAAAAGCAAGAGTCCAAAATACCAAAGATTTCGACCGAAAAAGAATTTTTAAGGAATATTTAAAATTATGTATAAACATCAGTCACGCAGCTCCTTGCCCGTAAGCTCCAAAAATACGTCGTTCAATGTCGGTCTTTCAGAGTAGATTTTATTGTACTTAACATTGTTGGAGCGAAATAAATCTATAATATCTCCTATATTGTCGCTTCCTCCACCATAAGAAACCACAAGCAAACCGTTTTCAAAAACAACATCATTTACATTGTTCAATTCTTTTATTTTAGGTATCAACTTCTCTGCCTGTCCGGAAACTTCAACGGTTATTTTCTCTTCGATTTTTGCCAACTTCTTTAAACTGTCTGATGTTCCCTGAGCGATTATCCTACCCTTGTCAATAATAATAATTCTGTCACAAAGCTGCTCCGCTTCTTCCATATAATGAGTAGTATATACAACGGTCGCTCCGCCGTCACGGAGTTTTTTTATTCCGTCCAAAATATTGTTTCGGCTTTGAGGGTCAACTGCAACGGTAGGTTCATCAAGAAATATCAGCTTTGGTTTATGAGCAATCCCACAGGCAATGTTCAGCCTCCTCAAAAGTCCGCCCGAAAGCTGTTTCGGACGAAATTTTTTGTAATCCTCAAGTCCAACCAGTTCCAATGCGGACTGAATGTATTCCTTTCTTGTATTTTTGCTGCGAATATACAGACCGCAAAAATAATCAACATTTTCATATACTGTAAGCTCGTCAAACACGGCAACGTCTTGAAAAATTACGCCAATGTTTTTCTTTATTTCATACGAATCCGGACCCATTTTCCTATCAAATATTTTAATATCTCCTTCATTGTACTTAAGAAGTGACAATATGCAGTTTATCGTTGTCGATTTTCCGCTTCCGTTAGGTCCGAGAAATCCCAATATCTCCTTTTCGTAAACTTCAAAAGAAAGACCGTCAACCGCACGGAGATTTTTATATTCCTTTACAAGACCGCTTACTTCAATCACTTTTTTGTTCATATTTCATCTTCCTTTCCGCTATTTTTTTATTTATTTCATTTGATGTTTTCTCATTAGCAAAATATAAAGAAAATATTGTTATAATAAATGTTATTATATATATAATCAGAGCCAAAGCAAATACATATATGCTCCATTTCAAATCAAAAGGGAACCATCTAAAAATCAATCCCCCTAAACCGAAAACACAGGCGACCACGTCTGCAAACTTAACGAGCAGCTCCACAGCCAACGAGTATTTTTCGGTCAGTTTATCCGTAAAAAACATAAGTAATGATATTGAAAAACAACAGGCAAACAAGTGGAAATTTTCCTTCCACCCATAAAACTCCATTACTTTGCCGTCAATACTATGTGCAACCGACAGCACCATAACACACACGGTAAATGAAACACAACACGATACTATGTAACCGGAAATTCTTTTCAGCATTACAGTTTCTCCTTTCAAATGTCAAATTTCTTTTTAAATTCGGGAACATAATGTCTGTTTATCATTATTTTTTCATTGTTGGAAAGAGTACACTCCAGCTTTCCGTTAAGTGATGCTCGAACAGCGTCAATACTATCCGTATTGAGAATACAAGATTTACTTATACGTACAAACGACGTACCCAAAAGAATTTTATCAATCTCATATAATTTTTTCTGACATAAATAAACGTCGTTGCTTGTATAAGCAAATGTACGGTTATCAACGCTTTCAAAATAATAAATATCGCAGACTTTTAGTATTTTTGTAATATCGTCCTTTTTGACCGTAAATGTCATATCACGCTGTTTCAATATATCTATTGCTTTTTTAATTTGATTGTCAACCTCTTTGCACCTAATGCTCACCTCTATTTCTTGACATTCTTTAAATATTTCTATATTCAGTTTCAAGCAATTCCCCCCATAATTCGAGCTGAATAAATATTATCACAGACAAAACAAAAAATAAAACAAAAGAACGTAAAATACATTTTATTAAAGGTAAAATGCAATATGGATATTCAGCTTAAATGACGACATTTGTATGTATGGGTTAATATCTCAATAAAATTTAAAGATAAAGTATATAAGGACTATACTCCCAAACATAACATAAAAGCACAATCACCGCAGTTAACAAACTGCGGCAATTGTGCTTTATACTAAAATTATAATATTATAAGTTCTTTAGGAAAAGTTGCAAGGTTTATGCAGCCTCCATTTGTAACCGCAACCATATCCTCTATTCTTACGCCAAATTCATCGGGTAAGTATATCCCCGGCTCTATTGTTATAATCATACCGCTTCGCAGCAATAAATCATTGTCAGGTGAAACCGAGGGTTGTTCGTGAATTTCAAGACCAACACCGTGTCCCGTTGAATGACCGAACCTACCCTGAAATCCTGCTTGGTCAATATAAGACCTTACAACATTGTCAACGGCTCCGCAGCTTACACCGTCCCTCACTGCGTCAATTCCTTTAAGCTGTGCTGTCAGAACCGTATCATATACTCGCCTTTGTTTATTATCAACATTACCCAGCGAAACAGTTCTTGTCATATCACTGTGATAACCGTCAACAACGGCTCCTATGTCAAAAGTAATAAAATCCCCGTTTTTTATTTTTTCATTTCCGGGAACGCCGTGCGGCATAGAAGTTTTTTTGCCCGAAATAACAATAAGGTCAAATGAAATGCCGTCCGCACCCTTTTTTCTCATCTTATATTCAAGTTCCAAAGCTATGTCGCGCTCTGTTACTCCCTCTTTTATCAGCTTTATAGTTTCACTGAACGAGTCCTCTGTTATACGCTGTGCTTTGCGTATTTTTTCGACCTCATCTGCTGTCTTGATTATACGCAGACGGCTTATAATTTTGTCAAGCTCCGACGATTTTACGGTTTCGGCTCCAACTGAGCTGATAATCGAATCCATTTTTGCCGCGTCATTTAATGTAAATGACGAACCTTCAAGCATAATTTTTTTCAATCGGTTTTCCGTAATTATCCCGCACAATGTATCCGACAGCTTTTTAAATGTTATAACCTTGCAATTTTCGGCATTTTTTTGCGCGGCTTCGCCATATCTGAAATCGACAAGCAAATAAGCCTCAGACCTTGTTACAAGAAGATACCCCGCCGACGAAACAAAGCCTGTAAAATACCGTCTGTTTTCCTGAGAAACAATAAGAGCCGCGTCCGCAAATTCGGGTAAAAGAGATGCCAGCAAAGAAACTCTTGAATCCATAAGTATTACTTCCCTTCAAAAATTTTGACCAACGCCGCAAGTGCAAGATAATATACGTTCTTGCCGAATCCCGCTATCGAACCCACACAAACCGACGAGATGACCGACTTATGTCTGAACTCCTCTCGTGCATATATATTTGACATATGGGTTTCCACTGTCGGTATTTGCACCGCCTCTATCGCATCGTGAACAGCATAGCTGTAATGTGTCAGCGCTCCCGCATTTATAATGATACCGTCTTTGTTTTGATATGCGGAATGAATTTTGTCAATGATTTCTCCCTCGTGATTCGACTGGTAAATCTCAAGCTCGATATTCATTTCATCAGCCCATTTTTTTACCTGATTATTTATGCTTTCCGCCGTTTCAGTCCCGTAAATGTTTTTATCACGGATACCTACCATATTAAGATTCGGTCCCAAAATAAAAAGTACCTTTTTCATTATGTATCCCCCGTTTTATCCTTGTCAACGCCATATTTCAATTTAATATTGCGCTCCGTCAGTTGTTTCCTGCCTGCTTCAAGAAACTTTTCACAATTTTCCGTATATTGATATTTAAAGCAAATTTCTATACGGAACCCGTCAAAATTCTTTCCGCTGTAAACCGATTCATAACCTTTTGTTTCAATATATTTTACATAATTATTTATTTTGGCCTGCAAACCTTTAAGATGCTCATATTCCTGTACTTTCCAATCATAGGGATCGATTATAAGGAAAACAAGGGTATTTGTTTTTTCGTCAATACCCATTCCGTCAATTTTACCCGTATCCTTAACCGACATCAATATTCACCTTCATTCAAAATCCTTAATTTTTTTCTTATTTTTACTTCCATTTTACGTCTTAAATATATGGTAAATCCGTGTTCCTCCGAGCGCGGAACCAACAGCACGGACTTCATACCCGCCAGATTTGCTCCGAGAATATCCGTATATATTTGATCTCCGACAACCAAAACAGATTCGGGCTTTTCTTTCAGCTTGCGTTTGGCACGGTTAAATCCGAACGGAAACGGCTTTAGGCTCATTGCTACACAATCAAGACCTACGCTGTCGGAAAAAGGCTTGACCCTTTTTTTATAGTTATTTGAACAAATAACTATATCAATACCGTTATTTTTTATATTTTCAATCCACGGTTTTACACCCTCGTAAGGTATATGGGAGGTAGGCGGCGCAAGAGTATTGTCAACATCAAGCAAAATTGCATCTGTTCCGAGTTTTTCCAGTAGCTTTGGCGTAATGTCGGTCACGCTTTTTAGCGCGACAGTAGGCTTTAAAATTCTCACATTGTCCCCCATTGTTATAAATAAAAGGATATTCCCGAAAGGGGAAAGCTGCCGAAAACATTCGACATACCTGCATCCCGGAAATATCCCTTAAAAATCTGTGTAATATACAATATTATTTGTATTTACGCTTACGAGCAGCTTCAGACTTCTTTTTACGTTTTACAGAAGGCTTTTCATAAGCTTCTCTTTTACGAACCTCAGCGATAACGCCGGCTCTTGCACACTGCTTTTTAAATCTTCTGAGTGCGCTTTCAAGAGATTCGTTATCCTTGATTCTGATTTCAGCCATTTATCTTCCCTCCCATCCGCCGTAAGGCAGGGGTTTGTGTCATTACGATACCATTAAATTATACCCTATTTCGCCACACTTTGTCAATAAGTAAAAAGCAATAATTTTAAACACTTATCTATGTAAACATTGCATAACATTAATAAATTGAAAAACCGTGACAGTTAGTTCACACAAAAATATGATTTTTATAATTCAACGGGCTTATAATAGTAAGCAAGGCATAAATCACAAAACCGAATTTTATGATTTATATGAAATAAAATTTTTTACAGGGTCAAAAGAAAGCAAGCAGTCAAAGCAAACGAAACTCAGACTGCTCATTTCCGCAAATAAATTCCTTAAAAAGGAAATATTATTTTGCCACAATGTTTATCAGCTTTCCGGGAACATAAATTTCTTTTACTATATTTTTGCCGTCAATCAGCGACTTTATTTTTTCGCTGCCCTTGGCAAGGCTCATCGCTCCGTCTTTGTCAATATCCACGGGAACATTTATTTTTTCCTTTACCTTTCCATTGACCTGAACCACTATTTCGGTTTGCTCATCAACGCACTTGCTCTCGTCATAAGACGGCCACTCGGATTTTGAAACAAAACCATCCCCGAGCTTTTTGTCGCTCCATACCTGTTCGGCAACATGGGGCGCAAACGGACTTACAAGCGTTGTAAATATTTTAAGTTCGCCCTTTGTAATCGAACCCGAAGCATATATATCATTTATAAGAGTCATAAGCGCAGCTATGGCGGTATTGAATTTAAGCGTTTCTATATCTTCGCTTACTTTCTTTATCGTCTTATGGAATTTGTTTTCAAGCTCAGGACGGATAAACTCTTCATCTGTCATAATAGATTCAAGATTATAAAAACGTTCCGTAAAACGGCGGCAGCCCTTTATGCTGTTTGAACTCCACGGAGCGGAATTTTCAAAATCACCTATAAACATTTCAAACAGACGCATTGTATCCGCACCGTATTCGTTTACTATCTCATCGGGATTAACCACATTTCCTCTGGACTTGCTCATCTTTTCGCCGTTCTCGCCAAGGATCATACCGTGGCTGGTACGCTTTGCATAGGGTTCGGGAGTAGGAACGACCTTGATGTCATAAAGGAACTTGTGCCAAAAGCGGCTGTAAAGCAAATGAAGAGTTGTATGCTCCATACCTCCGTTGTACCAGTCAACGGGTGTCCAGTAATCAAGAGCCTCACGGCTTGCAAGAGCCTCGTCATTGTGCGGGTCGGTATATCTTAAAAAGTACCAAGACGAACCTGCCCACTGCGGCATTGTATCCGTTTCCCTGACTGCGTCCGCTCCGCACTTTGGGCATTTAGTATTTACCCAGTCGGTAATTTTTGCAAGCGGCGACTTTCCGTTGTCGGTCGGCTCGTAAGACTCAACATCGGGGAGTTCAAGCGGCAATTCGCTTTCCGGCAGCGGAACCGTTCCGCAGCACGGACAGTATACTATCGGGATAGGTTCTCCCCAGTAGCGCTGACGTGAAAATACCCAGTCACGCAGCTTATAGTTGACCTTCGCTCTTCCCTTGCCCATTTCCGTGAGCTTTTCCGTAATTTTTCTTTTTGCCTCTTCAACGGAAAGTCCGTCAAGATAGTCGGAATTTACAAGGACTCCCGTCGCACAATCCGTAAATGCGGCTTTTTGGACATCTTCGCCGCCCTTAACGACCTCAATAATCGGCAGACCGAATTTTTTTGCAAAATCCCAGTCTCTTGTGTCATGTGCGGGAACAGCCATAATTGCTCCCGTGCCGTATGACATAAGTACATAATCGGAAATAAATATGGGAATTTGCTTTCCGTTTACGGGATTGACAGCCTCTATGCCGTCAAGACGAACGCCCGTTTTTTCTTTTACGACCTCTGTACGTTCAAAATCCGATTTTCTTGAAGCCGCCTCACGGTAAAGCCTTATTTCGTCCATATTCTTTATTACGGACGACAGCTTATCAATAATCGGGTGTTCGGGTGAAACGACCATATATGTTGCACCGAAAAGTGTATCGGGTCTTGTTGTGTAAACCGTAAGAGTATCTCCGGTTGTTGTTGTAAAATCAACCTCTGCTCCCGTTGAACGTCCTATCCAGTTCTTTTGCTGTGTTTTTACTCTTTCGGGGTAATCGACAAGGTCAAGGTCTTTAATAAGCCTTTCGGCATAATCGGTTATTTTCAGCATCCACTGAGATTGTACCTTTCTTATGACTTCGCTTCCGCATCTTTCGCATACGCCGTTTACAACCTCTTCATTCGCCAAAACGCACTTGCACGATGTACACCAGTTTACCGCCATCTCCTTTTTGTACGCAAGACCGTGTTTAAATAGCTGTAAAAAAATCCACTGCGTCCATTTATAGTATTTCGGGTCCGTAGTATTGATTTCTCTGCTCCAGTCAAAAGATATTCCGAGTGATTTAAGCTGTCTTTTAAATCCGGCAACGTTTTTGTTTGTTACCTCTCTCGGGTGTACATGATTTTTAATGGCGAAATTCTCGGTAGGCAGTCCGAACGCATCCCAGCCTATCGGATACAAAACATTATAGCCCTGAAGTCTGCGTTTCCTTGCAACAATATCAAGAGCCGTATATGAACGGGGGTGTCCTACATGAAGTCCCTGTCCCGACGGATAAGGAAATTCAATAAGTGCATAATACTTAGGCTTAGCCGAATTTGATTCAGCATGGAATATACCTGCTTCTTCCCATTTTTTCTGCCATACAGGCTCAATCTGTTTATGGTCGTACTTCAATTTTACCCTCTCCTTTTAATTTTCTTTATTCTTTGTAGGAAACAAATTAGACGTCGGTGTGTTTTGTATATCCGATATGTCAATTTCCTCGCCGTCCTCCCACAACCTTTCAAGGTCATAATATTTACGACCCTCATCGGAAAAAATATGAACTACCACGTCTACATAATCAAGCAAGATCCACGAGTCGGAACGGTAGCCCTCGATATGGCTCACGCTTATACCCTCATTGTCAAGTCTGAACTCCACTTCATCGGCAAGCGCCCTTACATGAGTATTTGAGGTACCCGTCGCTATTACAAAATAATCGGCTATGGACGAAATATCCCGAATTTTTATTATTTTAACATTCAATCCTTTTTTGTTGCAAAGTGCTTTTACTGCGAGCTTTGCCGTTTCTAATGATGTCATAATCATTCCTCCGTATACATTTGGCGGAAGTATAAAACAATACATACCGCCGTTTATATTATTTTCCGTGTTTTTTCTGTTTACCGTTTATGAAAGCAAGCTCATTGTATCCCTCGAATGTATCGGGAGCAACGGTTATCTTCCTTTGTACAAGGTCGGATATGGTGAACGCCATACCTTCGAGGACTGCGTGGTCCAAACTCTTGTATGCCGCCCTGCGCATTTTTTCCACACCGTCATAGTTTCGGTCGGCGGATATAAAATCCGCAACAAAGATAATCTTTTCCAAAAGCGACATATCGGCTCTGCCCGTCGTATGATAGCGAATGGAATTTATTATATCTATATCGGTTATTCCAAGCTCCGTTTGAATATATGCGCTTCCCGATATTGCGTGCCACAGCTTTGGGGACGATTCCTCAAGCTCACTAAGCTCTATTCCCGCACGCTTTATTATCTCCTTATGTTCGCTCTCGTCCGCCTCTTTTGTAATATCGTGCAGTAATCCTGCTATCTCGGCTTTTAAAGTATCTCCGCCGTATTTCTTTGCAAGAGCGACTGCTTCTTTCGCAACATTCTTTGAATGTTTATAGCGTGCCGATTTAAGACGGCTGTTTATAATTTTATCATAGTCCTTAACGGTCATATACTCATCTCCGAAATTTTTTGTAAATATATCCGCTGTACATTTTAAGATTTTAACACCGCCATACAATAAATTATATCGGCGGCTGTAAATTATTTTTCATCAATAAAGACCCGCATACCAACCCGATAATTTTCACAATGACTATTTTTTCCGTAATTATAGTGTTTCTTAAAAAACGGGCATTATTACCGTATACGGTTTATTTATACAATCCGTTTTTTATTATATAGTTCTCTACACTATGCGGTACAAGTCCTGAAATATCCTTACCGTTTTTAATAAGCTCCCTTATAAGCGTTGAGGAAACAGGCATAATATATGAATCGAGAATTTTGGTTTTTGCTCCCAAACTTTCAAGAAATTCCGCTTGATTTTTAAGAGCCGTAACATCGCTGTCATTTCTCGGTATTCCGCATATTTCAGCCAGTTTGAATATCACATTCGATTTTTCCCATGTATGTACAGTCATAAACATATCGGCGCCGGTAATAAGGTAAATTTTATCATTTGCATATATATCCGCAAGCATTTCGAGTGTAATATATGTATAGCTTGGTCCCTCACGTTTTATTTCAATATCGCTTACTCGCGCAATATCCATATTTGCAAAAGCCATACGGCACATTTCAAGTCTTTGCAAAGGCGCAACGGAAATATCACTCTGTTTAAATGGGGAAACGTATGCCGGAACAATAATGACCCTGTCAAGCCCCAGCTTTTCCGCAAAAGTTTCGGCAAGCTGTATGTGTCCGTTATGCACCGGATTAAAGCTGCCCCCGAACATTGCAATTTTCATTTTGGCACCTCTCATAAAAATTGGTCAAGAGTTTCAGCGCTCAATATAAGGGAAATTCATCATATAATCCGGACTTCACAAGCGTTTTTTCTTTGCTTTCGGAAGTTCTATTTTCGGTTCCTTTTCATTTCTTCTGAACAATACAAACTTTGAACCTATAACCTGCACGACCTCACAATTTGTTTCAAGAGAAAGCTGCTGTGCCGCTTCAAGCGGAGATATATCGGCGGTTTCAAGCACTTTGCCCTTGATAAGTTCTCTTGCGGTAAGGGCGTCGTCCGCCTGTTTTGTTATTTGGCTGCTCATACCTCCCTTACCTATCATAAGTATTGTATCTTCCTCCGATGCAATAGAACGCAAAAATGCTCTTTGTTTACTTGTCAACATAAAATTTTCCTCTCAAAATTATCCTTTTGTATATTTTTTCCTCAAAAGCTCTGACAGCTCTCTTAGGGCTTTTCCCCTGTGACTTATGGAATCCTTTTGGTTATCGGTAAGTTCGGCAAAAGTTTTGTTTCCTTCAACAAAAAATATCGGGTCATAACCAAAACCATCGGTTCCCCTTGGAGCATAGCCGATTGTTCCTTCACATTCGCCGAAAGCAAAAAGTTTTTCCCCGTTGGGAAAATAACAGCATATAACACATTCAAAACGTGCATTTCTGTTGTCGCTGCCGCTTTCCCGAAGCTCCGAAAGCAATTTATTTATTCTGTCCTCATCGCTTGCATTTTCTCCTGCATAACGTGCAGAATAAACTCCCGGTCTGCCGTTAAGTGCCTCAACAACAAGTCCCGAATCGTCGGCTATTGCCGGCAAGCCTGTTTTTTCACACGCGGCTTTTGCTTTAAGCTCCGCATTCTCCTTGAATGTTTCTCCGCTCTCCTCAACATCGTCAAGTGTTTTTCCGAGTTGTGCAGCCGTCTTGGCATAAATACCGAGCGGATTTAATATTCTTGAAAGCTCCGCTGCCTTTTTTTCATTATTTGAAGCAATCACAAAGTTCATACTTCTTTCCTTCTTCCTTTTCAAAATATATTTTTCCTATTTTTTCCTTTATTCGGTAAGCAAAAGTATTTTACCGAATTTAAATTGTCTTATAAAAAATCAAGATTAGCTGTCGTTACCGCTTTCACGCCAGCTTTTAAGCCACTCATCGTCCTCGGACGATTCTGTGGGCGTACTTGACCAGTTAAACTGTTTTTTGGGTTTACGTTCGGTTTCTGTTCTCGTTCTCGGTTTTTCTTTAACCTCAACGGGTTTAGCTTCGGGTTCGTCATTGTCATCGGGCTGTTCGCCGTTTCTCCAGCTTCTGAGCCACTCATCTTCTTCCGAAAGAGGTTCGGCGGCGTTTTGTTCCTCATCATTGGTGACATTTTGAGTATCCGAAACAGATTTATCCTGTTCCGCACTTTTTTCGCCGTCGTCATAATCGTCGGAAAACAGTGCCTTTGCAAATACATCGGGATTAAACGGCTGCAAATCATCTATTTGTTCACCGACCCCTATGTATTTAACGGGAACATTGAGTTCTTCTTTTATTGCAAGAACCACGCCGCCCTTTGCGGTACCGTCAAGCTTTGTAAGAATTATACCGGTAATACCTGCGGCACTTTTAAACTCCTTGGTTTGGTTAACGGCATTTTGCCCTGTTGTTGCGTCAAGAACAAGAAGAACCTCTTTTGCAGAGTTTGGAAGCTCGCGGTCGATTATTCGGTTTATTTTTTCAAGTTCCGCCATAAGGTTCTTTTTGTTATGAAGGCGTCCTGCGGTATCCACGATTATAATGTCGCTGCCTTTTGCCTTTGCCGACGAAATCGAGTCAAAAACCACGGCTGCGGGGTCGGAACCCTCATTTTGTTTAATTATGTCGGCACCCGCACGTTCAGCCCATATTTGCAGTTGTTCTATTGCCGCCGCACGGAACGTATCCGCCGCCGCAAGCGTTACTTTTTTTCCGCGCCGTGTAAAGTTAGCCGCTAACTTTCCTATGGTAGTTGTTTTTCCTACGCCGTTTACGCCTATTACAAGAATAACGGACGGTTTGGTACTGATGTCAAGCTCACGTTCACCCTGAAGCATTTCACTTATAACTTCAGCAAGCAATCCGTGTATTTTTGACGGTTCCGTAATACCGTCTTTTTTTACCCTTATACGAAGCTCCTCACATATTTTTTCGGCTGTATGGATACCAACATCGCCCATTACAAGAAGTTCTTCAAGCTCCTCAAACAAATCATCGTCAATTTTAGTAAACGACTTGAGCATTTCGTCTATTCGACCTACAATGGCATCTCTTGTCTTTTTCAGACCATTCTTTATTTTTGAAAAAAATCCCATACTATTCCTCCAATAAATCAGCGCAGGCACTGCGTGAATAAACTTTTGATTTGCAATCCGAGCGAGCGGCAGTGCTGATTGCCTGCGCTAAGAGCGAAACACTTAATCTTCTGTCGCTGTTTATGCTTTAAGTCCGAGCTTTTGCTCAACTTCACTTGCACGAAGCTCAAGCAGCTTTGAAATCCCTCTGTCCTGCATAGTCACACCGTACAGAACATCTGCCTCTTCCATTGTTCCCCGTCTATGGGTTATACATATAAACTGCGTCTTGTCATTCATTCGTCTGAGATAAGCCGCAAAACGATAAACATTTACATCGTCAAGCGCAGCCTCTATTTCGTCCATTACACAAAAAGGTGCCGGACTTACTTTCATTATAGCAAAATATAATGAAATTGCAACAAGCGCCTTTTCACCTCCGGAAAGAAGCTCTATGTGAGATACCAGTTTTCCGGGAGGTTCAACCGAAATTTCAATTCCCGACGTAAGAATATTTTCAGGGTCGGTAAGCGAAAGTGACGCCTTGCCGCCTCCGAACAGCTCTACAAATGTTGAAGAAAAATTTTGGTTTATCAAATTGAATCTTTCAACAAATATTTCGTGCATTTGCTTGGTAAGGTCACCGATAAGACGCAGCAATTCGGACTTTGACTTTTCCACATCTCCAATTTGCACTTTCAAAAATTCATAACGTTCTTTTACTTCTTTGTATTCGTCAATGGCGGAAACGTTTACCGAGCCGAGAGCCTTTATTTTTTGTTTCAACTCCGCAAGCCTGCGCCGAGCCTTGCCCGTATCATCTATTTCTATTGCAGTGCTTTCTGCCTCTCTCTTGGTAAGCTCATATTCCTCCCACAGCTTGCCTACAATTTCATCGTACTGGTTTTGCAGTCCGCTGCGCCTTTCCTCAAGCCTTGCAAGTTCGCCGTTGATGTTTTCACGCTCCGATATTTTTTCTCTTTCATTTTGCCTAAGCTCGGAAGCGCGCTTTTCAAGAAGCATCTTCTCATTATTAAATTTTTCGATAGCCTGCCGTAATTCCGTGTTCCTTTCGGCAATACATTCTATATCCTTTTCAAGCTGTTCGATTTTCTTATCCGTACTTTCGTTTTTTGACGTAAGCTCGGAAATTTCTTTTTTGTTCAGTCTTATTTTTTCTCCCGAAGAGTCTATACGTATTCCCGCGCTTTCAATTTCGTTTTCCGCGCTTGAAATATCTTTTTCCAACGTAAGAACTTTAATGCGAAGCTCCTGGATTTTTTCCGCTACGCTCTCACGCCTGAGTACAAAATCATTTCGAGAACCCGCAAGCGTTTGTACAATATCTTCGTTTTCCTTTATTTTTTCGTTGTACTCCTCTATTTCCCGATGTGAGTTTTCCATCAGCGTTTTAAGCTCTTCAAGCCTTAACATTGATTCTTCGTGTTCCCTTTGGATTTCGTCAAGAGATTTCTCCGTATTGTTAAGCTCCGTTGTACGGCTTTTTATTTCGGCTTCGATTTTTATTTTATCCTCCGTCATTACCGAAAGTCTTTCTTTAAGCGTATTAAGGGAACCGATTATTTTTTCAAGCTCGGAACGTGATGTATTGTAATTGCTCTCCTCACGCTTTGCCAAATCAGAAAGCCTGCGAGCGTCATCAGTAATTTTTTCAATTTCTGCGGCACGTCCCAGCAATCCCGCATTTTTTGCCAGTGAACCTCCGGTAAGCGAACCTCCCGAATTTACGACCTGACCGTCAAGCGTAACGACTCTGAAACGGTACGAATATTTCTTTGCTATTTCCGCCGCACAGTCAATATCTTTGGCAATGACTATACGCCCCAACAGATTTGATAAAATATCTTTGTAACATTCGTCACAAGAACACAGCTTTGACGCAATCCCCACAAACCCGTCACAGCTTTCAAGATTTCGTTCGTTAAGCTCACGTCCCTTTATTATTGATATTGGCAAAAAGGTTGCCCGTCCGCCGTCGTTTTTCTTCAGATACGCAATAGCTTGCTTAGCGTCGGAATCGCTCTCGGTAACTATATTTTGCATTGCCGCGCCAAGTGCAATTTCAACCGCTGTACTATACTTAGCAGGAGTTTTTATAACTCTCGATACGGGACCGTGTATCCCTTTAAGCACGCCTTTTTTAGCTTCACGCATAATTATTTTTACACTGCGAGTAAAGCCCTCAAGATTACGTTCCAGTTCTTCCAGTATTTTTGCTTTTCTGAAAAGCTGTTCGGAATCAAGCCTGAACTTATCGGTCCTGACTTTAAGCTCATCACATTCATTCGACTTTTTCTCGGCGGTAATCTGTATTTCCCGAATTTCGGAATTTAACTTATCAATATTTTCAATACAGTCGTTCCGCATTTTATTGTAATCCGAAATTATATTTTTCAGCGTTTGGGTTTGAGATGACCGAGCCTTTAAAGTATTTTCAATAATATCTATTCTTCCCGTCAATTCGTCCGACGACGAAGAAGAAGTCATATATCTGATTTTTGCGTCGGACATTTTTTCGGTAAATTCAGCGACAACTGCATTTATTTCGTCAATTTTTTCCGATGACATACTTTCTCTTGATTTAATAGATTCAAGTTCTTCCGTATATTTTTCCAACGCCTTACGGTGTTCTTCAAGCCGTATGGTATTCTCTTTGATGATATTCTTTTTTTCTTCTATTTCCCTGTAAATTTCATCGCCGGATTTTATTATGGAATCATTTTCAAAATTGATTCGTTCAATTGTCTGCTTATTATGTAGAATATCATTTCTCAAAACGGAAATTTGAGATTTTTTATCGGCGCTTTGCTCATCATTAGACGATATTTCTCCCCTGATTGTATCGGCACGGGCTGTAAAATTGTTTTGCTCGGAAAATATTTTTTCACTTTCCGCCGTAATTCGGCGCAAAGCCTCTTCGGTATCTTCATATTGAGTTCTTGCGGCTGAAATTCTGTCGTCCTGCTCACGAATTGAAGCCGACGATTTTTCGAGGGTTTTTAACCAGAGAGCAATCTCCAAACTGCGTTTTTCCTCGGCATATTCAAGGTAGGATTTTGCCTTTTCCGACTGAATACGCAAAGGCTCCACTCTGCCCTCAAGCTCCGACATTATATCTCTGAGCCGCACCAGATTTTCCTCGGTTTTGTCAAGACGTTTTTCGGCGTCTGCTTTTTTGTAGCGAAAACGTGAAATTCCCGCCGCCTCTTCAAAAATTTCACGTCTGTCCTCACTTTTGGTCGAAACGATAGAGTCGATTTTACCCTGACCTATCATTGAATATCCGTCACGCCCAAGACCCGTATCCATAAAAAGCTCGTGTATATCCTGAAGCCTTACTGCGGCATTATTAATAAGATATTCACTGTTGCCGGAGCGGTAGAACCGCCTTGTTACCGAAACCTCATCGCCGTCATACCTCAGCGCCCTGTCCGAATTGTCAACTGACAGCGTAACCTGAGCATATCCTGTTTTTTTGCGCTGACGGGTACCGTTAAAAATAACGTCCTCCATTTTTGAACATCTCAGTGACTTTGCCGATTGTTCACCGAGTACCCACCTTATGGCGTCGCTTATATTGCTTTTTCCGCTTCCGTTGGGACCGACGACCGCAGTTATTCCGTCGGTAAAATCCAATCTTGTTTTGTCCGGAAATGTTTTAAATCCCTGCACTTCAAGAGCTTTTAACTTCACTTTCTCACCAACCGTATAAAAACGTTAAAAATATTTGTCCGGATAAATTTATCACTTTCGGGAAAATCCGGAATTTTTTTGTATTATATCAGTATTGCCTGGCTCTCACCCCATATTTCGGCAAAGAGCAATCCTGACGTACTATTGCAATTATACCAAGCGCTTTCAGCCTTTCAAGGTTTCTTCTGTTCTGTCCTATAAAGCGCGACACGGAACGCGGATTTACATAAAATTCAGCCGTACAGTTCGCTATACCGTTACGTTGTATCTCCGCAAGAGTATTTTTGTAAATTATTTCACTTTCGCAAAGCTCTCTGAACGCCGGATGATATGCGCCCGCCGCCATATTTTTATGCAGGCTCTCACTGTCGTGCAGTCCCAGACGAATAACATTTATATTTTTTTCCTCAAAAAAACCAAGAAGTTCGGAGCAAAGCATAACAGCGTCCTCAAGTCTTTCGGGAATATATTCACCGTTACGATAAAGGTCAAAAAGCTCGGTTCCCCTCATTACAACGGTAGGATAAATTCTTACCGTATCGGGCTGCAAATCCGCAATGTTTTTTGCCGTAAACTTATCCTTTTCGTCGCTGCTCTTATACATTCCCGTCATCATTTGAAGTCCGAGTGAAAAGCCGTAGTCCTTGATAAGGTGTGAAGCGTCTTGAACGTCTTTTGCCGAATGACCTCTATGGTTCGCTATAAGGACATCATCACACATACTTTGCGCTCCAAGCTCGATTGAGGTTACGCCGTATTCTTTCAGTATATCAAGTACATCGTTGTCTATCGCATCGGGACGCGTAGAAAGCCTTATACCCTCAAACTCACCGTTCTTTACATAGGGTGCGGCTGCCGAAAGCAGCTCCGTCATATATCCGCGGTCAATTGCCGTAAAACTGCCGCCAAAAAACGCTATTTCGGTATTTTGTGTTTTATCTCCCAAACTTTTCCTTGCTGTATTTACCGCACTTACAACGTCGTCGGGCGTTGGCTGATACGCTTGTCCCGTAATTTCCTTTTGGTTGCAAAAACTGCATCTGTACGGACAGCCGTTGTGCGGTACAAACAGTGCTACATTTGAATGTTTCAATATCCCATCAACTCCAAAGCTTCTCTTGCGGCCTGCTGTTCTGCTTCCTTTTTGCTTCTGCCGCCGCCTTTTCCTATCACGTTATTGTTAAGGTGTACCTCAACAAAAAAATGTTTATCGTGGTCGGGACCCTCCTCGCCGGTCAGAACATAAGAAAGACGTTCCTCCGGATTTTTTTGTATAATCTCCTGAAGAGTGGTTTTATAGTCCTTAAATATACGTGGTTTAGGATTTTTTATTTCAGGCTCAACAAACGACAAAATAAATCTTCCTGCTTCTTTCATTCCCGAATCGAGATAGATAGAAGCGATAACAGCCTCGAACGCATCTGCAAGAATAGACGGCCGTTCCTGTCCGTTAAGATTTCTTTCTCCTTTGCTCAGCTTCAAATATTTTCCCAGTCCCAACTTCTTTGCGAAGCGGCATAAACTCTTTTCGCATACAAGTGAAGCTCTCAATTTTGAAAGCTCTCCTTCCGGAAGATTCGGACAATTACGGTAAATATAGTCAGAAACGACTATACTCAGCACAGCGTCGCCCAAAAATTCCAAACGCTCGTTGCTTTTTGAGCCGTGGCGAACCTCGTTTGCATAAGATGAATGTGTAAGTGCATTTTCAAGATAGGCAATATTTTTATATTTATAACCTATGCTTTTTTCCAACTCTCTCATATATGTTAGTCCCCTTCATCTTTATTTTTAAGTTTAATGATATTTTCCTCTATTTTACCTATAACATCGGTTTCCGTAAAATCTATAACAGACTTCATTGCCGTGACCAAGGTATCCGCCTTTGCGCTTCCGTGGGCTTTAAGAACGGGTTTTGAAACACCCATAACAGGCGCCGCACCGTATTGATTGTAGTCGAAATATTCTTTTAACTCATAAATTTCCTTTTTTATAATTGCGGCTGCCAGTTTTGTTTTAAGATTTTTAAAGAAAACACCTTTTATTTTTTTAAATAACTCTTTTGCAACTCCCTCGTACATTTTCACGATTATATTTCCGGTAAATCCATCGGCAACTATAACATCGGCAACGCCGGCGGGAATATCTCTTGCTTCCGTATTTCCTATAAAGTTGATTTGGCTTTTTTTCAACAGCTTAAACGCCTCGTGCTGAAGCTCTCCTCCCTTGTGTTCCTCGGTACCCACATTTGCAAGAGCAACGCGTGGATTTTCAATATGTTGAACATTTTCCATATAAACGGAACCCATTATTCCGAACTGCTGAAGCATTTCGGGGCGCACCTCAACATTTGCTCCACTGTCAATCAGCAATACGGGACCCTTAGATGTAGGCATAACAGGCGAAAAAGCAGGACGTTTTACTCCCTTTATTCTTTTTACTATAAGTGTTGCACCCATAATTAACGCACCGCTGTTTCCTGCGGAAAGGAACGCATCACATTCTCCGTTTGCGACAAGACGAAGTCCCTCAGCCATAGAAGAATTTTTTTTAGACTTCATAATTTCTCCTGCCTCGTCGTCCATTGTAATAACGTCGGGCGCATCATAAATTTTAAAAGAAGAAATATCTATTTTATTTTCCTTTGCACATTGTTCTATTTTTTGAGTATTACCCACAAGCGCAATATCCACTCCGTCATATTTTTCGGAGCAAAGAACACATCCCTTAATTATTTCGAGAGGTGCATTGTCACCCCCGAAAGCATCTACCAATATCTTCATTATGAAATTCCTTTCTTATATTTTCAACAAAAACGCAATCCAACCTTGCAAATAAAAGTTAAGGGCTCCGCCCTTAAAAACCCGCCAAAGGCTCTGCCTTTGGAATCCGCAAGCCTTTGAAAAGGCTTGACCGAAACTTTTAACTATGGATACATTAACTTATTGCGCGCGAATGTACTTATCGCTTGCAGTACAAGCTAAGGGACCGAGTGTTAAGGGCTCCGCCCTTAAAAACCCGCCAAAGGCTCCGCCTTTGGAATCCGCAAGCCTTTGAAAAGGCTTGACCGAAACTTTTAACTATGGGTACATTAACTTACGCCGCGCGAATGTACCTATCTCTTGCAATACGAGTGAGCGGAGCGAACGATAACGCGAATCGCCTGCGCCGGCTCGGCGCCGCGAATTGACAGCGCAGGCACTGCGCCGCCGGCTCGGCGCCAAGCCCTTAACTATCATTAAAAAGCGTAAATTACGATACAGAAATACCGTAATTTACGCTTTAGTTAATCGGCTTATAATTTCAGGTTATTTTTGCTATGTCCGTAAAAAGGCATTGTGCACGGCGCAGTTTTTTGTTTTGATGTAAACTGCCAAAATACCATTTTTTATAATTTATGTTTTTTGAAAGCTCCTCAAAAAAACTTGAAAGAGGATTAATAGTGCAGTGCCTTATGACCATACCCATATCATTCATTGAGGGTTGGTGTGTGATAATATAGTCCACAGTAAGATTATGTTTTTCAAGGTTTTGCTTTGCATAACACATTTCGTCAGCCGTCGGCTGTTCTTCTTTCCACCATGTTCCGTTTTCACGCCGAAACTCTTTGTCGTGGCTTTCTCCGCCGCCAAACGTAAAAAAGGTCTTATTTTCAATGGTATAAATTTCTCCGCGCATAAGATGATACACATTTCCGTTTATATGCTGTACTCTTCCGCCGTAAAGCTCTGTTATCGGATAAGAGCCGAGCAATTCAAAATTTTCGTGCGTACCGTCAACAAAAAGCGTTTTATACCTTTTACTTCCGATTTTGGTCAACAGGCTTTTTTCCCTTTGGGAATCGTTCCATATAAAACCGAAGTCGCCGCAAACAATAAGACAATCGTTTTCGGTCAATCGCTTCAGCTTTTTGTTTTCAAACCTTTCAAATTCTCCGTGCATATCTCCGGTAACGTAAATCATATATTCTCCCTTTAATAATCACTACAAATATTTAAAATTAAGCAAATAATTTCTGTCATAATTCCATTTGTGTTTTATATATAAATAATGTAAAATAAACGTGTACATTATCTTATTATATTATGTCGAGAATTTTTTTATTCAAACTGTAATTTACAGTATTATTTTTACAATAATTTCCGATTTTCGACAATTATAAATTATATCACAGGAGTAAACATTTTGCTATGAAAAAAACTTTTACATTTCTTTTATGCGTGATGATTTTTTTGTCATCATTCTCCGTTTTAGGCGAGCGCAATGTTAATGCCGCAGAATTTGACACGGATTTTGACACCGTATGCAAATCAATTTACCTTGAAAACCTCGATACGGGTATGACTGTTTTTTCCAAAAATGCCGATACACGGCGTTATCCCGCATCAACAACAAAAATAATGACATACATTATTACCGCTGAAAATATAAGCGACTTAAAAAATACATATATTACCGTAAAGGGCAGCGTATTGTCACAGCTTGACGGAACGGGCAGCTCGGTTTCGGGTATAAAGGCAAATGAAAGATTAAGCGTATATCAGCTTTTAAATTGTCTTATGATTCCGTCGGGAAACGACGCCGCTCTGGTTCTTGCGGATTATATAGGCAACGGAGATGTAAAAAAATTTGTTGCCAAAATGAACGCCAAAGCTAAGGAACTGGGGTGCAGTAATACGCATTTTGTCAACCCTCACGGTCTTAACGACCCAAACCACTATACGACCGTAAACGATATGGCAAAAATTACAAAGTACGCAATGAAGCTCCCGTATTTCTCCGATATTTCAAATACCGTTTCATCTGACTGCCTTGGTGAAGACAGATACCTTATCACAACAAATTATATGATAGACCCGAATAGGGGCGGTGAATACTACTACGAATATGCCAAAGGCATAAAAACAGGTTCAACGGGAAATGATTCGGGATATTGTTTGGTATCATCAGCATCGAAAGACGGTTACACATACCTTTGCATTGCATACGGCGCACCGTATGAGGACGATAACGGAGAAGCATACGACAACGGCGCTATGATTGACTCAAAGAATCTGTACGAATGGGCATTTGAAAATCTTGAAATAAAAACCGTACTGGACAAGAATGATTTAGTTAAGGAAATTAAATTAAATTACGCTTGGAACAAAGATACTATTCAGCTTGTGCCGTCACAGAGTTATTCGACAATTCTTCCGAGCGATGTTGACGTTACAAGCATTGACAAGAATTTTGATATACCAAAAAGTATTGATGCACCCGTAAAACAAGGTGACAAGGTGGGAACGGTAACTCTCAGTTATGCAAACCAAAAACTGGCAACAATAGACCTTACCGCATCAGAGTCAGTTGACAGAAGCGAATTTTTATCTGCAATAGACGGTCTTAAAAATTTTGTCACCTCTATATGGTTCATTTTAGCAGTTATAGTTATTGCCGTATTGTTCGTAACATATCTTATAATCATAACCATATACACAAAGCGCAAGAAAAATCAACGCCCCGTCAAAAAATACAGAAAGTTTTAAGAGAACACATAGCAGGGGACAAGAAAATGCCCGAATGAAATACAGTCGAATCCGCCCGTTAAATAGAAATTTGTCGAGAAGCTAATCGGAACTGTATGAAAGGAAAGCACTTTATGTATGATGTCATTGTCATCGGCGCAGGCCCGACAGGATGTACCGCCGCAAAAATACTTGCGGAAAACGGGTTTCGGGTATTGATTGCCGAAAAATTCAAATTGCCTCGGTATAAATCCTGTTCGGGACAGCTTATCCAAAAGACGCTGAATTTGGTGGAACAATACTTCGGAGAATCGACCCCGTACTGTGTTACCTGCAATCCTGCCGAAAACCGAGGAATGATTTTTACAAACGATAAAGGGAAAGAATATCGGTTTGAGCAGCCCGGATTGAATGTTTGGCGCAGTTCTTTTGATGAATGGCTGGCAAGAAAGGCAAAACAGTTCGGCGCAGAGCTTCGGGACGAAACATCGGTGCTATACTGCAAAGAAGAAAACGATACAGTCACAGTGACATTCAATGGGAAAAGTGTCTATACCGAGCAGGCAAGATTCGTCGTTGATTGTGAGGGCGTTGTTGGAGCATTAAAGCGAAAATTGCTTAACAATGCCCCAAATTATATAACAACCTTTCAAACGTATAATCAAGGGAGTATTGATTTAGATTATCATTATTTCTATGCCTATTTGCAGCCGAATTTTTCGGAATACGACGCATGGTTCAATGTAAAAGACGGTCACTTGGTGCTGGGCGTATCAGTGAAAGATACAAGCAAAATATATCACTACTATCAAAACTTTATTGCCTATATGAGAGAACACCATAGGCTGCATATCGAAAAGCAGATTAAAACCGATAAATGGCTTATGCCGCATATTCTTCCCGGCTGCAAAATAGATTATGGCGTTGGTCGGGTATTATTTGCAGGTGAAATCGCCGGATTTCTTAACCCTATGGGTGAGGGAATTTCTGCGGGAATGGAAAGCGGGTATTGTGCAGCGCAAGCAATTATGCAACATTTTGATAATTTGGAAATGGTGTATTCAGACTACAAGGAAAAAGCAAAGCCTTTGCATAATTATATGAAACGGCAATGGAATTTTGTCGCTAAGATAGCTGATATATTTAGTGAAATGGAACTAAATTAAAATTAAACGAAAAATGTTTCAAAACCGCCCTAACATAAAAAGCAAGGGCTTATTTATTCTCCGATAAAATTTATGTGGTTGTGTTAATGTTTTGCAAAAAAGATATGCAAACTTTTTATAAATTTCCTAATAATGTACTGCAGCCGACCATACAGTATGGTATAATAGGAAGCAGAAAGGCAGTTGTTTATTATGGCAGCGAAAAGCACAATTGTGACGGCTCGTATTCGCCAAAAATGCCGCTGAATAATACGGAACGATAAATAGAATTTTTAGGAGGGCATAATCGCTATGAACGGAAAATATGATTTCTTTTGGAATACAATGAAGCTGTGTGATTGGGAAAAAGAGGGCGATGATGATAAGGTACTCGAACCGGTCATTAAATATCTTTCGGAACAGGACGACCGTATTATTTTTGAATTTGAAGATTTGATGACGGAACTGTTATATAACTTGGACACAAAAAAGCTGGCAGAACAATGCGAAAAGGTTGATCCGCAAATGTGCGATGACACATTTTTATATTCACGATGTGTTGCTTTGATAAACGGACCGACTTACTATGAAAAAGTCAAACAGGGAAAAGAAAAAAATGTGTGGACAATGGAATTTGAATCTCTACTCTATGTTCCTCAAGAGGCATGGGCATTAAAGCATCAAAATTCTATTGATGAGTACCCGCATATTTCTCCATTGAGTTTTGAAACCGGCAGTAATGAAGACGGCTGGGAAGAATAAACAAATTCCCGTTGTCGGGGGGTACAATTGAATACAAATACATAACCCTTGCTTTCAAAGGCGGTCACAGAACAATAAATGTTCCAAAATCGCCCCTAACATAGAAAGCAAGGGCTTTTTCTTTTCTTAGGCTGATTTTACGCTCCGCAAGTATAAACGGACTAAAAAACGATAGACCGCCCTGTTAAGGACAGTCTATCATTTGTTTTTTAAGGTGATGTAATAGCCACCGGATTTGTTTCTTCAATCTCAACATCGCTGTAACGGTGCATACCTGTACCTGCCGGTACGAGCTTTCCTATGATTACATTTTCTTTTAGTCCCATAAGCGGGTCTATTTTTCCCTTTATTGCGGCGTCGGTAAGAACTCTGGTGGTTTCTTGGAACGATGCGGCAGACAGGAAAGAATCCGTTGCAAGAGATGCCTTTGTAATACCCAACAACATAGGCGTGTAGGTAGCAAGCGAAAGTCCTTCTTCGCCGTTTGCAATCCTTTTCTCTACCTTATCGTTTGCGGCGTAAAATTCGCCCTTATCAATAAGCGCACCCGGCAAAAGTCCCGTACTTCCCGCATCACTAATTTTAACTTTCTTCATCATCTGACGTACAATAACTTCAATGTGCTTGTCGTTAATGTCAACGCCCTGCATACGGTAAGCGCTTTGAACTTCCTCAATAAGATAGTCCTGTACTGCCTCCGTACCCTTTATCTCAAGAACATCATGCGGATTGACAGAACCCTCTGTTATAAGGTCGCCTGCTTCTATGACCTGACCTTCCTCAACTCGCGTTCTTGAACCGAACGGAATTAGATATTCTTTCTTCTCTCCGGTTTCTTTGTCGGTAATAACGGCATGACGGTTCTTTTTTATCTCCTCAAATGTAACGGTTCCTCCGATTTCACTGATAATTGCAAGGTGTTTGGGCTTTCTTGCCTCAAACAGTTCTTCAACTCTTGGAAGACCTTGGGTAATATCCTCGCCGCCTGCTACACCGCCCGTATGGAAAGTACGCATTGTAAGCTGTGTACCCGGTTCTCCGATTGACTGTGCCGCAATTATTCCGACAGCTTCTCCTATGGTTACGGGCATACCGTTCGCAAGGTTGGAACCGTAGCATTTTTTGCATACTCCGTGCTGAGCGCGGCAGTCAAGAATCGAACGGATTTTTATTGACGTTACACCTTTACCCGTAATAATATCCGCGTCATGCTCGTCCATCATCTTGTTTGAGGAAACAAGAACATCGCCTGTTTCGGAATCTACAAAATCCTCGCAAAGATACCTTCCGAGCAAACGCTCGTGCATAGTTTCAATAACGGAATTACCCTCTTTAATGTCGTATACGACTATTCCCTCTTTTGTACCGCAGTCATCTTCACGAATGATAACATCTTGAGAAACGTCAACAAGTCTTCTTGTAAGATAACCCGAGTCGGCTGTTCTCAATGCGGTATCGGCAAGACCTTTACGGGCGCCGCGAGATGAAATAAAGTATTCGAGAATGTTAAGACCTTCACGGTAATTCGCTCTGATTGGAATTTCTATGGTTTTACCCGATGTATTCGCAATAAGTCCGCGCATACCTGCAAGCTGTCTTATCTGGCTCATAGAACCACGGGCTCCCGAATCAGCCATCATAAATATAGGATTGTAACGTCCAAGGTTTGCCTGAAGTGCGTTGGTAACATTGTTTGTGGCATTCTCCCAAATTTTCAGAACTTTTTCATATCGCTCCTGATTGGACATAAATCCTCGTCTGAACATTTTTGTAACCTTGTCGATTTCCTGCTCAGCTTCCGCTATAATTTCTTTTTTCTTCGGAGGAATTTCCGCATCACATACAGCAACGGTAATAGCACCCTTTGTAGAGAACTTGTATCCTTGAGATTTTACATCGTCAAGAACACGAGAGGTTATCTGTGTACCGTGTACACGAATACATCTGTCAAAGATTTTACCAAGCTGTTTTTTTCCTACAAGGAAGTCTATTTCGTATTTCATAAAATTGTCGGGGTTCGTTCTGTCAACATATCCCAAATCCTGAGGAACAGGTCTGTTAAAAATAATACGTCCCACTGTTGTGTCTATAAGAACCGAACGCTCCGTACCGTTCCATATACCTGTACGTCTTACTTTTATTTTTGAATGGAGCGTTACTACCTTTGAATCGTAAGCCATAATCGCTTCATTTTCATCTCTGAATACTTTTCCTTCTCCAGGCTCGCCGTCCTTGTCCAGCGTCAAATAGTATGAACCGAGTACCATATCCTGAGTCGGAACGGTTACGGGCTTACCGTCTGACGGCTTCAAGAGGTTGTTTGCCGCAAGCATAAGAAAACGTGCCTCCGCCTGAGCCTCCGCCGAAAGCGGAACGTGTACAGCCATCTGGTCGCCGTCAAAATCGGCATTAAATGCCGTACAAGCAAGAGGATGCAGTTTTAACGCTTTGCCCTCAACAAGCACCGGCTCAAAAGCCTGTATACCGAGTCTGTGAAGTGTAGGCGCACGGTTAAGCATTACCGGATGTCCCTTTATAACTCTTTCAAGAGCGTCCCAAACCTCCGGTTTTGCACGCTCAACAGCCTTACGGGCAGCCTTTATATTTTGTGCAGAGCCGTTCTCAACAAGTATTTTCATAACGAACGGCTTGAAAAGTTCAAGAGCCATTTCTTTCGGAAGTCCGCACTGGTACATTTTCAGTTCGGGACCTACAACTATAACCGAACGTCCCGAATAGTCAACACGTTTTCCAAGAAGATTCTGACGGAAACGTCCCTGTTTTCCTTTAAGCATATCCGAAAGGGATTTAAGCGCTCTGTTGTTCGGACCTGTTACGGGTCTGCCGCGTCTGCCGTTGTCAATAAGAGCATCGACAGCCTCTTGGAGCATACGTTTTTCGTTCCTTATGATTATATCGGGTGCAGAAAGCTCCAAAAGCCTTGTAAGACGGTTGTTTCTGTTTATAACACGGCGGTAAAGGTCATTAAGGTCTGATGTTGCGAAACGTCCGCCGTCAAGCTGTACCATAGGACGAATATCCGGAGGAATTACCGGAATGACAGTCAAAATCATCCACTCCGGACGGTTGTGTGAAATGCGGAAAGATTCGACAACTTCAAGTCGTTTAAGTATCCTTACCCTTTTCTGACCGGAAGCTCCCTCAAGCTCCTCTTTTAATTCTCCCGAGAGCTTGTCAAGGTCAATTTCTTCAAGGAGCTTTTTAATTGCCTCCGCTCCCATCATTGCCTCGAAATCATCTTCATATTTTTCTTTCATATCACGGTATTCTTTTTCCGTAAGACACTGTTGTTTGGACAGTTCTCTTGAAGCCTCGCTGTCGGTTTTAATATCCGTGACAATGTACATTGCAAAATAAAGCACTTTTTCAAGAGTACGGGGAGATATGTCAAGTATAAGACCCATTCGTGAGGGAATACCTTTAAAATACCATATATGGGAAACCGGAGCGGCAAGTTCAATATGTCCCATACGCTCGCGCCTTACTTTTGACCTTGTTATTTCAACGCCGCAGCGTTCGCATATTCTGCCCTTAAAATGAATTTTTTTGTATTTGCCGCAATGGCACTCCCAGTCCTTTTGCGGACCGAATATAGCCTCGCAAAACAGACCGTCACGTTCGGGCTTGAGGGTACGGTAGTTAATGGTTTCGGGCTTCTTTACTTCACCGTAAGACCATTCTCTGATAGTTTCCGGCGAAGCAAGTCCGATTTTTATTGACTCAAATTCGTTGAATTCCATCTATCAATGTCCTCCTCTCAGTTTTCGTCATCGTCCGGACCGTCTATGTCGAACAAAACATCACTGCTGTCATCATAAAAGTCCTCGCTGTCGCTTTCGTCAAGCAGATCCTCATCATCAGGTTCTCCGTCCGAATTTTCGATTTGATAGCCGTCGTGATCGTCAGTCATAACATTCTTTTCGTTAAGAGAGGATTCATTCGGATTTATGTCATCGTCAATATCAACACGAAGATCTATCTCTTTACCCTCTTTATCAAGAACCTTAACATCAAGGGCAAGTGACTGAAGTTCTTTAATAAGTACCTTGAATGATTCCGGAATACCCGGCTTTGGAATATTTTGTCCCTTAACTATTGATTCATAGGTTTTAACTCTTCCAACAACATCATCGGATTTGACGGTCAATATTTCCTGAAGCGTATATGCGGCGCCGTATGCCTCAAGCGCCCAAACCTCCATTTCACCGAAACGCTGACCGCCAAATTGAGCTTTACCGCCCAAAGGCTGTTGTGTAACGAGTGAATACGGACCGGTTGAACGCGCGTGTATTTTGTCATCAACAAGGTGATGCAATTTAAGATAATACATATATCCAACGGTAACGGGATTGTCAAAATACTCTCCGGTACGTCCGTCTTTAAGCCATATTTTTCCGTCCTCGCTTATTCCCGCATCGCGGAAGCAATCGAAAATATCCTGTTCGTGAGCACCGTCAAATACGGGCGTCATTATCTTCCAGCCCAAAGCCTTTGCGGCATAACCGAGGTGTACTTCAAGCACCTGACCTATGTTCATTCGTGACGGTACGCCCAACGGGTTAAGCACAATGTCAAGCGGTCTGCCGTCGGGAAGGAAAGGCATATCCTCTTCGGGAAGAACTCTGGAAACAACGCCCTTGTTTCCGTGACGTCCCGCCATTTTGTCGCCGACCTGTATTTTACGTTTTTGTGCAATATAGCAGCGAACCACTTTATTTACACCCGGAGCAAGCTCGTCCTCGCTGTTTTCCTTGGTAAATATTTTTACATCGACAATTATTCCGTATTCTCCGTGAGGCACACGCAAAGATGTGTCGCGCACTTCTCTTGATTTCTCTCCGAATATTGCTCGGAGCAGTCTTTCTTCTGCGGTAAGCTCGGTTTCTCCCTTAGGCGTAACCTTACCTACAAGAATGTCGCCGGCGTGAACCTCTGCACCAACGTGGATAATTCCGTTTTCGTCAAGATCCTTTAACTGGTCGTCGCCTATGTTCGGAATATCCCTTGTTATTTCCTCCGGACCGAGCTTTGTATCTCTGGCTTCCGTTTCGTATTCTTCTATATGAATAGAAGTATAAACGTCATCACGAACAATTTTTTCATTTATAAGTACGGCGTCCTCATAGTTATAGCCTTCCCATGTCATAAAGCCGATAAGAGCATTTTTGCCCAGGCTTATTTCGCCGTTGCTTGTGGCGGGACCGTCGGCAAGAACCTCGTTTGCCTCTACTCTCTGTCCGACATCAACTATCGGAATTTGATTTATACAGGTTCCCTGGTTTGAACGCATAAATTTTGTAACTTTAAATTCCTGTGTTCTGCCCGAATCGTACCTTACTTTTATTTTGTCCGCACTTACATAAGTTACCTCGCCGGGCTCCTCGGAAAGGATACAAACACCCGAATCGACGCCTGCCTTGTACTCCATACCGGTGCCGACAATCGGAGATTCCGTAACAAGAAGCGGTACAGCCTGCCTCTGCATATTCGCACCCATAAGCGCACGGTTGGCGTCATCGTTTTCAAGGAAAGGAATCATAGCGGTTGCGACTGACACAACCATTTTCGGCGAAACGTCCATATAGTCTGCCTTTTCCCTTTCAACCTCGACAAACTCGTCTTTGTGTCTGCCGACGATTTTTTTATGGACAAAACGGTTATTTTCATCTAAGGGTTCGTTTGCCTGGGCAACTATAAAGTTATCCTCTACATCTGCCGTCATATATTCAACCTTATCGGTAACTATTCCCGTTTCTTTGTCAACCTTGCGGAACGGTGCTTCTATAAGACCGTACTCGTTTATTTTCGCAAATGTTGCAAGATAGGATATAAGTCCTATGTTAGGACCTTCAGGCGTTTCGATAGGACACATACGTCCGTAATGGGTATAATGAACATCTCGAACTTCAAATCCCGCACGGTCCCTTGAAAGACCTCCGGGTCCGAGTGCAGAAAGACGTCTTTTATGTGTAAGCTCCGCAAGCGGATTGTTTTGATCCATAAACTGTGAAAGCGGCGAAGAACCGAAAAATTCTTTAATTGCCGCCGTTACAGGTCTTATGTTTATAAGTGCGTTTGGCGGGAGATGCTCCAAATCCTGTGCTTGAAGCGTCATACGTTCCCTTATAACTCTTTCAAGCCTTGCGAATCCTATTCTGAATTGATTCTGCAAAAGTTCACCGACAGAGCGTATACGTCTGTTTCCCAGATGGTCAATATCATCTGTTGTTCCCACGCCGCTTGCAAGTGAATTCATATAATTTATGGTGGCAAAAATATCGTCGGTAATTATATGTTTCGGAACCAGCTCGTCCTTGCGTCTTTTTAACGTACTTTTAAGCATTTCCTTGTCGTCGCCGCAGGTATCGAGTATTTCACGCAAAACGCTGAAACGCACTTTTTCGTTTATTCCACATTCCTTGTCTGTATCGAAATCAACATATTTTGAAATATCGACCATACCGTTTGAAATAATTTTTACGGGTTCGCCGTTCGGTGATTTAACATAAGCAACCGTAACGCCCTTGTTTTCTATTTCAACGGCTTTTTCCTTTGAGATAAATTCATCGGCATCTGCAAGAATTTCTCCCGTTGTGGGGTCTGCAACAGGCTCGGCAAGGACTTGATTTGCAAGTCTGTTTGAAATACCGAGTTTTTTATTGTACTTGTATCTTCCGACCCTTGACATATCATATCTTCTGGGGTCAAAGAAGAGCATATCTATATGTGCCTGAGCGCTTTCGACCGTAGGCGGCTCACTCGGGCGCAGTTTTCTGTAAATTTCCTTAAGGGCATCGTCCTGGTTGTCGGTCGTATCCTTTTCTATTGTTGCGAGTATTCTGTCGTCCGCTCCGAAATAATCTATTATTTCCTGGTCGGTGCCAAGTCCCAGCGCACGAATAAAAACGGTAACGGGAATTTTACGGTTTTTGTCGATACGCACATAAAATACGTCGTTTACATCGTTTTCATATTCAAGCCAAGCACCCCTGTTCGGGATTACGGTTGCGCTGAACAACTGTTTTCCGGTTTTGTCATAGTCCATTTTATAGTAAACGCCGGGAGATCTTACAAGCTGTGAAACAATAACACGTTCGGCACCGTTTATAACAAATGTACCGCTCGGCGTCATAAGAGGAAAATCTCCCATAAACACGGTCGATTCCTTTATTTCCGAGGTTTCCCTGTTAAAAAGTCTTGCTTTCACTTTAAGGGGAGCGGCGTAAGTCACATCTCTTTCCTTACATTCCGCTATTGTGTAGTTAGGGTGGTCAACCTCAAGGGTATAGTCAACAAAATCAAGAACAAGATTTCCCGAATAGTCCGTTATACCCGAAACATCTTCAAAGACCTCGTGAAGTCCCTTTTCAAGGAACCACTTGTAAGAGTCCTTCTGAATCTCGATAAGGTTGGGCATTTCCAAAACCTCGTCAATATGGGAAAAACTCATTCTCTCGGTTTTTCCGAGACGCACCGGTTTGACGTTTACCATACAATCACTCCATTCAAATTTGTTGCGTTCCGTATGTTGTTTAATTTTGCACCGTTTCTTAACAAACGAAAGCGGACATAAAATACACCTGACAGCAAAGCCAAAAATTATACTTGATTTTTTGTTTCATTTGTGCTAATATGCTTTTGGTCGGTAATAAAAAAACTTAAAAAAAGATACTTTTATACTATGGTGCATTGAATAACTATACCATTAAAGCCTTTTGCTGTCAAGTGTTTTTCAGCAAAAGGCTTATTTTTTTATTTACTGTTCATTTTTTTAATGTTACATTCGGTGTTTCGCATTAAGGCACACCCGGACACGTTGATACTTTTTCCGACCTTTTCAGACTTAAAACCCGCCAAAGGCTCCGGCGCAGTGCCTGCGCCCCCGATTCGCGAAGTCGTTCGCTCCGCTCACTCTTAACTCGAACAATAAATACCTTCACGCGGCGTAAGCTAATATAATTGAATATGATAATTAAAGGCTCCCACACCGGCTCGCGCCGAAACTTTTAACTATGGGTACATTAACTTATGTCGCGCGAATGTACTTATCTCTTTCAGTACGAGCGAACGGAGTGAGCGATAACGCGAATCGCCTGCGCCGGCTCGGCGCATTTTCGCCCGCCTTTTTTAAAAGGCGGCAGGGTCAAGGGACAGCGTCCCTTGTCGCAGTCC
>CANQBK010000015.1 GCA_947589485.1 uncultured Clostridia bacterium
GCTCAAGCCTTTTCAAAGGCTTGCGGATTCCAAAGGCAGAGCCTTTGGCGGGTTTTTAAGGGCGGAGCCCTTAACTACGCAGGCTCTGCGCCGGAGCCCTTAACCAACAACAACAATAAAAGCCGTTCCTTAAAGGAACAGCTTTTATCAAGAGGAGAAAGTATGAAAAAGGGAAAAGAAATAAGCAAATTTAATTAAAGAAATCGTATATATTGCCGTCATAATATTTATAATTTCCGTCGGCGTTAAAATTGTTGCTGTTGCTTGACTCGGAATCGGAAGATGATTCGGAGAATGTAACCGAAATTTTTTGCTCGCTGCCGTCACGGCTTACCGTAATATCCGCCTTGTCACCGGCTTTATATTCCATAAGCGCAGCTTTCAACGATGATACACTCTTAATTTCCGTGTCGCCTAATTTGGTGATTCTGTCACCGACTTTTAATCCGGCACGTTTTGCCGCTCCGTTTTCCTCAATCGATGCTATATATACGCCTTGTTCATTTACATTGTACTGTACCATTTTCGATTCACTGTCTATATCAACAAGTGTTACATCTAAAGCGGCTCTTCCGGTAACTTTACCGTTTTCTTTAAGGTCGTCAATTATGCCTTTGACATTGTTTATCGGAATTGCAAAGCCCAGTCCCTCTACCGCAGCTCCGGAAGAAGTGCTTGTGGATTTCGCAACAACTATGCCTATAAGATCTCCGTTTGCATCAAACAAACCACCGCCCGAATTTCCGGGATTTACTGCCGCGTCAGTTTGCAAAAGTTCCATTGTTTTACCGTCAATTTTTATCTCTCGGTTAAGCGCACTGACAATACCGCTTGTAACCGTGCCTCCAAGCGCACCAAGAGGATTTCCTATCGCAATTGCCGTTTCTCCGACATTCAGTTTATCGGAATCACCAAATGACGCAACCGTTAAATTTGATGCGTCTATCTTCAAAAGCGCAACATCGTATACAGAATCTTTACCTATAACATTAGCTTTATAAGACTTGCCGTCAGTCGTTTTTACGGTAACGGTTTGTGCCCCATCTATAACGTGATTGTTCGTGATTATATATCCGTCAGCAGAAATAATCACACCGCTTCCTGCGCCCTGTGACACATACTGACCGTAAAAGGCATCGTATGATGTACTTTCGGTTGTAATTTCAACAACCGAATCCTTTACTTTTGACACAACATTTTCAATAGCTGTTGTACCCTTGTTTGTATTGCTTGATTGTACGATTTTTAAATCGGAGCTGCCTCCGTTGGATTTTGAAGAAGATACATTCGAGGCGGTAATCGAATTGCCATTTACGATATATGTGCCGAATATGCCTCCACCTATTCCGAGACAAAGAGCAAGCGCAAGAGAACAAGCTATAAGCGCAATCTTTTTACCCTTGCCTGTTTTTTTAGCATAATCTGCATTTTGAACAGGGTATATCTGAGGTGTGTTGAACTGTGATACATATCTGTCATATTCAGACGGCTGCTGCACATAATTCTCCGGCATACTGTACGGCTGACTCGGAGCAGAAGCGTTATATTGGAACTGACCGCTTGATGAGCTTATATCCCGCACATTCATATCCTGCGCCCCGTTCGCTGTGGGCATATTTTCATAACCGTTATCCATTTTATTTAAATCTCTTTCATCCATCGAAATTACCTCCGTTTACCTTTTGTTTTTATTTCCTTGTGATGACATTATTATAACCCAAACGGATTTTAAAAGTGATAATAAATTTTATATCTTATTAAAACATTTTATTAACTTAAACTTAAAAAATTTAAAGGAAACATCAAACCGCAGAACAATTATTGCCTTTCGTTTTTATTTTTATATATTTTCAATGAATGATCTATAATTGCATTTGCGGCGTCATCTTTGCTCATAAGTTCAAGTTCGTATATTTCATCGGCGGTTATAACGGTAATTTTATTTGTATCGGTACCGAAACCGGAGCCGGGGTCACGAATACTGTTTGCCGCAATAAGATCGCAGTTTTTTTTCTTTAACTTCATTTGGGAATTTTGGACCAAATTCTCGGTTTCCATAGAAAAACCGCATATAACCTGATTTGTCCTTTTATGTGAACCCGCATATTCAAGAATATCCTTGGTTCTTTTCAGGCACAGCGACATTGTTCCGTCTGATTTTTTTATTTTTTCATCGCTTACATATTCGGGTGTATAATCCGCAACAGCAGCAGACATTATAAGAATATCATAACTGTCGAGCCTTGCGGAAACTGCGTTAAACATTTCCTCGGAAGTACGCACGGGAACACAATCGGCGCCGTATGGTACTTTTAACGATACCGGACCGCTTACAAGCGTTACACCTGCTCCCCTTTGAAGTGCAGAACGTGCAGCGGCATAACCCATTTTACCCGTGGAACGGTTTGTGATAAAACGGACAGGATCTATCGTTTCAGCCGTAGGACCCGCTGTAACAAGTATTTTTAATCCTTTGCAGTCTTTTTCCTTGGCAATCTCCAAATTTATACATTCAATTAGAGTATTTGTATCGGGGAGTTTTCCTATACCCGTATCATTGCACGCAAGCCTGCCGACTGCGGGCTCTATTATAATAAATCCGTGCCGCCTGAGTTTTTCCGTGTTTTCCCTAACTATCGAATTATTATACATATATTTATTCATTGCCGGCGCAACCATAATTTTGCATTTTGCCGCCAAAACCATAGTGCTAAGCATATCGTCGGCAATTCCGTTTGCCATCTTGCCTATAATATTTGCCGAGGCAGGCGCAATAATGAATAAATCCGCTTTTTGAGAAAGGGAAACGTGAGTAACGTCAAAATCGAAATTTCTGTCGAAAGTATCGGTAAGACACTTATTCCCCGTCAAAGTTTCAAATGTTATCGGGTTAATAAAATTAAGGGCGTTTTTTGTCATAACAACGTGTACGTCACATTGAAGTTTTACAAGGTCGCTTACCAGCTGTGCGGATTTATATGCCGCAATACTGCCTGTAACACCCACAACAACGGTTTTACCTTTAAGCATATTACATATCCTCCGGCAATCCGTGTTTTTCGTAATGCACAACACGTTCAGGCTTATTGTTTTCATCGACAAACACAACGATCGGAAAATGATTCTTTATTTCCTCATCGCTCATTTGAGCGTATGACATTATTATAATTTTATCTCCGGTTTGAGCCATTCTTGCCGCCGCTCCGTTAAGACATATCATACCGCTGCCACGTTCGCCGGCAATTACATACGTTACAAAACGGCTGCCGTTGTTTATGTCAACAATCTGCACTTGTTCATATTCGTATATATTAGAAAGCTCCATAAGCTCACTATCAATTGTTACCGAACCTACATAATTTAAATCCGCCTGTTTCACTACGGCACGGTGAATTTTGCTTTTAAGCATAGTTCTTAACATTATAGTATCCCCCAGTTTATACGGTATATATAAAATTATCTATAAGCCGTGTATTTCCTATATAAACAGCAATTGCAACAAGTACAGTACCCTTTAGGGTATCTATCTTTTGTACCGTATCAAAATCAACCGCTTCAACATAATCTATTTTTGCCATAGGTTCGGTTTCTATGTTTCTTTTCATAATGTCACACAAGGTCTTTGCGTCCCTTTCGCCGTTTTCGACAGCCTTTTGTCCCATAAATACGGTTTGACTGAGTATGAGCGCGGCTTTGCGTTCGCTTTCACTAAGGTATTTGTTCCTTGAGCTTTTTGCAAGTCCGTCGCTTTCTCTTATTATCGGACAACCTACTATTTCAATCGGCATATTAAGATCCTTTACCATTCTTTTTATAACGGAAAGCTGTTGTGCATCTTTTTGACCGAAATACGCCCTGTCGGGCATAACAATATTGAAAAGTTTATTTACAACCGTACATACTCCGCGAAAATGGATAGGACGGCTTTTTCCGCAAAGCTCTTTTGACGGTCCTGTCATATCAACAAAAGAACAGAACCCGTCGGGATACATTTCCTCGCAGGACGGATAAAAAATCATATCAACATTGTTTTTTTCGCATATCTTGGTGTCCGCCTCAAAATCTCTCGGATACTTTTCAAGATCCTCGTTTGGCGAAAATTGCATCGGATTTACAAAAATACTTACAACAACCTTGTCATTCTGTTCTTTTGCTTTTTTTATCAGACTGATATGACCCTCGTGGAGAAAGCCCATAGTAGGCACAAATCCGACAGTAAGACCTTTATTTTTCCATTCGTTTATAATTGACCTTGCCTCTTTTATTGTATTAACGGTTTTAAGCATTATATATGTCAATCCTTTCGTGCGTATGTTTCCCTAAGATTTTTCATTATAGATTTATCTATACCGTATCCGTGCTTTTCTTCGGGATATGTACCGTTTTTCACTTCTGTATCATATACCTTGAATGAGTTTTTTATAATTTCACCGACATTAGCGAATTGTTTAACAAACTTCGGAACATAATCGTTAAACATTCCGAGCATATCCTGATTAACAAGAACCTGACCGTCACACCCACTGCCTGCTCCTATTCCTATCGTAGGTATTTCAATAAGCTCGGTAATAAATTCGGCAAGTTCACTCGGCACACATTCAAGAACCACTCCGAAAGCTCCGGCATCTTGCACGGCAAAAGCATCATCAATCAGCCTTTTTGCCGATTCCTCGGTTTTACCCTGAACTTTATATCCGCCAAAGGCGTTTACGGACTGCGGAGTTAATCCCAAGTGCGCCATAACGGGAATACCTGCGTCGGTAATCGCTTTGATTTGCGGACATACACTTTTACCGCCCTCCAGCTTTACTGCTCCGGCTCTGCCCTCTTTCATAAGCCTGCCTGCGTTTACCATTGCGTCATATACCGACGTCTGATATGACATAAAAGGCATATCGGCAATAACGAGGCAGTTGCCTGCTCCTCTTGATACAGCCTTGCTGTGGTGTATCATATCTTCCATTGTAACGGATATTGTATCGTCGTATCCGAGTATGACATTTCCGAGCGAGTCACCCACCAGTATGGAATCAATTCCCGATTCCGAAACCAGCTTTGCCATTGAATAATCGTATGCGGTAACCATAGAAATCTTTTTTTTGCTTTGTTTTGCCGACATAAATGCTGATACAGTATTTTTCATCTCTTAAAACTCCCTATTCATATTTTAAATTACACGAAGGGTTATTTTGAAAAAATCACCGTATTATTACTGCACGGAAACAGAAGTTCCCTGCATAACGGCGCATATTCATACTGTAAAATTCTTTATTGTTTCTTTTTGGAAATTATGTACAAGTCATATTAAAAATATATGCTTTAAATTCCGCAAGACCGAAAACAATAAATTTATATCACGGTACGGTTTCTTTCAAATACCATCCGTTTTTCAATATAACACATTTTTACTCAAATGTAAACACTTCTTATTGCATCGGAACAAAAAGCAGTTCTTTCCGCAAAAAACCGCCGAGAGCTTTTCGCTTGGCGGTTTTTGTAAAATACTGCATTATATTTATATGTAAAGTCAATAAATAAACTAAGGTACACATATTCGGAAATTTCGGTCATACAGCTTAGCCGAGCAAGAACTTTTCCGTTGTCCCTAATTATTCTTTTTTATTTATAATATCTTCAAACGCATTGACAGCGTTATCACTGTCCGATGAAATAACAACAAACACATAAGGGTAGCTTATATCCGTTTTGGCGTTTATCTTTTCTCCGTTAACGCTCTTATATGTACTTACCTTTGAACCCGTATATTGAGAAATCGTCTTGTATATTTCTTCTTCATCTTCTTCATATTTAAACTTAAAACAAGCGATCTCGGTACCCATATCCGATTGATTTGAAATATACATTGCCGAATCCGTCAACATATTTTGGGGAATATCATAATATTTAGGTATGTTTTCCACAGAAATCTCCGTGAGATTTTGATAGTTCATCTTGCTTATAACGCCTGAGGCAATATAATCGGCAGTATAATATGACTTATTATTTTTATCGCTATTTTGTATATAAAGCAATATAACGACAATCACAGACGAAACTATGGCTATAACAGCCAAAATAACAGCCGTCAAAATTATATTCCGCTTTTTTTCCTGTTTTTGAGCTTCCACCGTATCACCTCCAATTTATATAAAATTGCCGTAAAATACGGTACCGACAGATAAAATACTATTCCATTATACAATTTTGCCCATTTCATTTCAATTACAATATTGTAATTATAATTACAGACAATAAACAAACGGCAGTTTGATTACTGCCGTTTGTTATCGTGTTTTTTACTGTAAATAAGGTTCTCGGATTTTTACTTGCTTACGGTCACGGTAAAATATTGTTTTGCAATCGTGCCTTTGCTGTCCTTTACCTTTGTGCATATATCATACGTTCCCGTTTTGGTAGGTTTAAGCGTCATTGTGGAGGCGGTTCCGTATGATTTTGCCGTTGTCCAGCTTGTATCCGATGTTTTCTTGTAATACAATCCGTAACTGTACGGCGATGTTCCTCCCGATGCGGTAACTTTAAATGTAATCGAATTGCCGAGAGTTATGCTCTTTGACGATATAGAGGTGCTGTTGGTAAGTGCCTTAGTGCTCGTTACGGTTATTACATCGTAAATTTTCGCAATCGTGCCTTTGCTGTCCTTTACCTTTGTGCATACATCATAAGTTCCCGTTTTAGTAGGTTTAAGCGTCATTGTAGAGGCGGTTCCGTATGATTTTGCCGTTGTCCAGCTTGTATCCGATGTTTTCTTATAATACAATCCGTAACTGTACGGCGATGTTCCTCCCGATGCGGTAACCTTAAATGTAATCGAATTGCCGAGAGGTATGTTCTTTGACGAGATAGAGGTGCTGTTAGTAAGTGCCTTGGTACCCGTTACCGTTATTACGTCGTAGATTTTCGCAACAGTGCCTTTGCTGTCCTTTACCTTTGTACATACATCATAAGTTCCCGTTTTAGTAGGTTTAAGCGTCATTGTAGAGGCGGTTCCGTATGCCTTTGCCGTTGTCCAGCTTGTATCCGATGTTTTCTTATAATACAGCGAATATGTATACGGTGATGTTCCTCCCGATGCAGTAACTTTAAATGTAACCGAATTGCCGAGAGTTATGTTCTTTGAAGAGATAGAAGTGCTGTTTGTGAGTTTCTTGTTATCCGTTACGGTTATTACGTCGTAGATTTTCGCAACAGTGCCTTTGCTGTCCTTTACCTTTGTGCATACATCATAAGTTCCCGTTTTAGTAGGTTTAAGCGTCATTGTAGAGGCGGTTCCGTATGCCTTTGCCGTTGTCCAGCTTGTATCCGATGTTTTCTTGTAATACAATCCGTAACTGTACGGCGATGTTCCTCCCGATGCGGTAACTTTAAATGTAATCGAATTGCCGAGAGTTATGTTCTTTGACGAGATAGAGGTGCTGTTAGTAAGCGCCTTGGTACTCGTTACGGTTATTACGTCGTAGATTTTCGCAACAGTGCCTTTGCTGTCCTTTACCTTTGTGCATACGTCATACGTTCCGGCTTGGGTAGGTTTAAGCGTCATTGTGGAAGCGGTTCCGTATGCCTTTGCCGTTGTCCAGATTGTATCTGATGTTTTCTTGTAATACAGCGAATATGTGTACGGTGATGTTCCTCCAGATGCGGTAACCTTAAATGTGACCGAATCGCCGAGAGTTATGTTCTTTGACGAGATAGAGGTACTGTTGGTAAGACCAACGTCGGAAGATTGTACGACCTTTATTGTTTTGGTTGCCGTTATATCGGATTCGGAATCGACCGCATTTACGGCTACAATATAAGTGCCTGTTTTTTTCGGTGTCCATTGACAGGTATTTGACGTACTTGACGAACTTATAACCGTACCGTCGGACGCTATAAACGAATACTTAACCGTACCCTTGTTATTTGAGGGAACAGCCTTGAGTGTAACCGAATTTCCGAGCGATACCGTTGAAGGTGTTGCGGTAAATGAAATACTCAGGCTTTCCGTTGATTTTGGAAGATCGGTAAGCGCATTTGAAACAAACAGCTTTTTCTCCGAAGCGTCCATCTTCAGACCCTCACCCGAAGGATATTGAACTCCTGAGCCGTTGCTGAATATTACATAAACCGTGCCCGAAAGTGTTGACGGAATTTCGTATGACCAGTAATCTCCGTTTTCTTCCGTCATTTCAATTCCCGGCCACCCCGCATTGTTTTTCTTTGCGGAATCGTAAACATAGCAATATACCTTTGACCACTTATATTCGGAGTTGTCAAATACAACGCCTCCCGAATTGAGGATCGGGTAACCCACTCTTTTGCCCTTTTTGGTAAATGTATATGATTTTGATTTTGAAGTGCCGTCATCGGCTTTTGCATTGACAGTCAATGTTACAGAACCGTCTGTTGCGGTAAGAGCGCCTATTTTAATTGTTTTTTCGGTCGTGAAAGTACCGCTTGCACCCTCGGAAGTAGTATATGAAGCGGTTTTTGCACCCTGAACACTCATAGTAACATCAACCGTGTTTGTGTTAAATGTCGATTTGCCGTCAGCCGTAGATGCCGAAATTCTTAAAACAGAGGGCTGAACCGGATCTACCGTGCCATAATCTACGGTAGGATTATAAATAACGGCTATACCGTTGGCATTTTTAATTTCACCCTTAATCGTGCCGCCGGAAACGGTAAATTTCTCTCCGGTGATTTGGTCCGTATATGTTCCGTTGGCCATTCCGACATTTAAGCTCACGGGACCGGGACCCTCGCCCCTTACAATAACTATGCCCGTATTACCCCGCATATTATATGCCGTATTGCCCGAACTGCCGAGCTTTTCGCTTGAGCCGACAAAGAAGTTTCTGAATCTGTTTACGGCTACAACTTCAGGGTCTGCCCATGTAAGGGAACCGACATCTCCAAGCTGGGTCTGTTCGCCTATGTTTTCAAGAATAACCGATGTAGACTGCCTTGCTTTTGATACATCGCCCGCAAGAATATCTTTTGAATAATAAGGACGTGCAAAGAACAGACCTGTTGAGTCTTTTCTTGAAGCTATTATTGCCCAAGTCTTTTTAATATCCGCGTCGCACGCATCGTAAGAGGAACCTCCGCCCATATATGTATCGTGCGATTCAGCCCATAGAACGCATTTGTCGCCCTGACCGGCAATATATCCGCAGTATCCGGACGTGGAAAGTGCGCTGACCTGACCGTTTATAACGCTGTTCCGCAGGTTATCGCTTGTTGAATTGTCGGTAATTGACATTTTACTGCGGTAATACGCCTCTGCTTTTGAATCGTCAAGACGGTTCAGTACCTCTCCGTAAAAATAAACGCCGTCATAGCCGTTTACCTCTTTATAGTGGGCTCTTGCGCCGTCAAGGACAACGTCCCAAAAATCACTTGCAAATTTTGGGTCGTCGGCAGGTGTTTCTATATGCTTTGCGGCATCGAAACGAAAACCGTCGGCTCCGCAGTCTATGCACTCGTTAAGCAAGCCTAAAACCATATTCTGTACGCGCTTGTCACCCGTATTAAGATCGGGCATACCCATATTTCCTTGAGTAACGTCAAAACGTCCGTCACTTGAATGTGTCCACGAAGTGCTTATATGCCAATAAGTCGGGTCAATAAGCATATCCGGTTCCCAAAATTCTCCGACTTGTTTTGATATATCTCCCATTACCGTTTCGACATCGCCTATTTTATATCCTTGAATGTTTCCCATGTGGTTAGCAACAATGTCAACAATAACCTTTACACCGTATTTTTCCGCTTCATCGCACATTGCCTTAAATTCAGCCTTTGTACCCAACCATGTGTGACCGTTATCGCACACGGAAAATGTAACGGGCTGATAGAATTTCCACCAGTTGCCGTCATAACCGCCTGTGCCGTCGGGAATACCTACATTGCCGTAAGCGACGCCCTCCCAATAGTAATCCTTAGGCTGTTGTACGGGCGATGTTTGGACAGATGTATAGCCTGCCGCCGCAATATCCTTCATATATTTTTTGATATTGTTGTACGACCAGTTCCAACAATGAAGGATAACACCTTTTTGCGATGTGCTTGCAAGCCCGTAGTTTGTACGTTCCGTCGCCGCATTTGTCTGCAAAGCAAACGCACTGCCGATACCTGCAAACGACGTACCGACAATTGCCGCAGACAGCACGGACGCCGCTATTTTGTGTACGACTGCATTATGCTTACGCAGATATTTTTTTGACTTCACTGAAAACTCTCCCATCATAAAAATTTTTGAAAATATGTTTCTGCACGGTACCAATAATATTTCCGTACTTATTCTACAACTGTTTTTAATATTTGTAAAATTCGCATTTAGGATAAATCAGAAACGATGTAACCTACATTTACCCGATAAAGACCAAAATATAAGCATTTTACATAACAAAGGTAAATAATATTTGTAAATTATACATTATGATTTTTCTCGATTTTTATATAACCGTCAAATAAGCAAAACGTTTATTATACCGTTTAGACAACAATTATTTTTGTTTAGTTGCACAATTTACCGTGTTGATGTTTGTATTTTTTAATATCGTTTTCGGGTTAAAATAAAAAACGCGCAAAGCCGTTGTTTGAAATGTATACTGCTCTGCGCGATTTTTGTTTATTATATTTTCCTGCTGCGGTTCTCCCACAAAACCGTCCTGTTTTCCGTAAGGGATTTTTTGACATCAATTATACGCTGATTTGACGAACCGCAAAATGCAAGCGATATATCTTTCAATTCTTCAATAAATCTTCCGTCAACCAATATATCTAAATATGAAATCAACTCGTCGGTACAGTCACAATATGCTCTGCCGCCCTTTATAATATCTTTATCAAATGTATATCCCGTATAACACCATATACTTTTTTGAGGATATGTTTTCCTTACTCTGCGGATAAACGGCAATAAAACCTTTTGGTTTTCTTTTTCAAACGGCTCCCCGCCCAACAGTGATAAACCGTCGATATAATCAGGAGAAAGCATATCTATTATTTGATTTTCAACATTTGGCGTAAACGGTTCTCCGTATCCGAAGTCCCACGTTTCGGAGTTAAAGCACCCTTTGCAGTGATGCGTACAGCCCGATACAAAAAGGGATACCCTTACTCCCTCGCCGTTGGCAATGTCAAACTGTTTGATATTCCCGTAATTCATATTACAGATGAAGCACCCTTTCCTTTATTTCTTGGGTACGACCTTGGTTCCAAAATTGTGTTCCGATATATCCGCACGTTCTGCGAGCTACATTCAATTTATTTTGGTCACGGTTATGACATTTCGGACATTCCCATACCAGTTTTCCGTCATCATCGGTAACAATACTAATTTCTCCGTCATATCCGCATACTTGGCAATAATCGCTTTTGGTGTTAAGCTCGGCATACATAATATTTTCGTAAATAAATTTTATTACGTCCAACACTGCCGGAATATTATCCTGCATATTCGGCACCTCTACATAGCTTATTGCGCCGCCCGGAGAAAGCGTCTGAAATTCCGATTCGAGTTTCAGCTTATCGAAAGCGTTTATTTCTTCGGTAACGTGGACATGGTAACTGTTTGTGATATAATTTTTATCGGTAATACCCTCTATTATTCCAAAACGCTTTTGCAGGCATTTTGCAAATTTATATGTTGTGCTTTCAAGCGGAGTACCGTAAATACTGTAATCTATGTTTTCCTCTTTCTTCCAACGAGCGCAATAATCATTCAGTTTCTTCATAATTTCAAGACCGAGCTTTTTACCCTCTTCCTCGGTAAGTTTTTTGCCTATAAGACTGTAAACACACTCCCATAGTCCGGCATATCCGAGGGAAAGCGTCGAATACCCTCCGTACAGCAGTTCGTCAATGGGCTGACCTTTTTTAAGGCGGGAAATTGCACCGTACTGCCACAAAATCGGAGCGGCGTCGGATAATGTTCCTTTCAATCTTTTGTGCCGTTCTTTAAGCGCACGGTGGCAAAGATCCATTCTTTCGTCAAAAATTTCCCAAAACTTTGTCATATCCTTGTTTGCGCTCAATCCTATGTCAACAAGGTTAACGGTTACAACGCCTTGGTTAAATCTGCCGTAATATTTTGGTTTGCCGTCCTTGTCTACATAAGGTGTAAGAAAACTGCGGCAACCCATACAAGTGTAGCAATGACCCTCACCGTTTTTGTCGATTTTGTTTTTCAGCATAACCTTTTCGGAAATATAATCCGGAACCATTCTTTTTGCGGTACATTTTGCGGCAAGCTCGGTAAGGTACCAGTATTTACTTCCCTCTGTTATGTTATCCTCTTCAAGCACATATATCAGCTTAGGAAACGCCGGAGTTATCCATACTCCCGATTCATTTTTTACTCCCGTGTGCCGCTGACGGAGTGTTTCTTCGATTATCATTGCAAGGTCTTTCTTTTCCTGTTCGCTTTTTGCCTCGTTAAGATACATAAATACAGTAACAAACGGTGCCTGACCGTTTGTTGTAAGGAGTGTAACGACCTGATATTGAATTGTTTGTACACCCTTGGTAATTTCTTTGCGAAGTCTTTCTTCCACTATTTTATCAATAGATTCCTTAGAAACAGTACATTTAAGCTCTTCAAGCTCTGCAATAAGTTCTTTTCTGATTTTTTCCCTTGAGATTTGAACAAACGGCGCAAGATGAGCAAGGCTTATACTTTGACCGCCGTACTGATTGCTTGCGACCTGAGCAATAATCTGCGTTGCTATGTTGCAGGCTGTTGAAAAGCTGTGGGGCTTTTCTATAAGCGTTTCGCTTATAACTGTTCCGTTTTGGAGCATATCTTCAAGGTTGACGAGATCGCAATTGTGCATGTGCTGTGCAAAATAGTCGGTATCGTGAAAATGTATAAGTCCTTTTTCGTGCGCCTCAACAATATCGGGCGGCAGGAGTATACGTTTTGTAAGATCCTTGCTTACCTCGCCTGCCATATAGTCACGCTGTACGCTGTTTACGGTAGGATTTTTATTTGAATTTTCCTGCTTAACTTCTTCATTGTTGCACTCGATAAGAGTAAGTATTTTGTTATCCGTTGTGTTGGAACGACGGACAAGAGAACGTGTATAGCGGTAGCGGACATAATTTTTGGCAAGCTCAAACGCACCCTTTGACATAATCTGATCTTCTACCATATCCTGTATTTCCTCAACGGATACGGCTCTGCCCATTTTATTGCACTTGTACTCTACATACTCGGCAATATCTTTTATTTGCTCAGGGGTCAGATATTTTTTTGCTGATGCGTTATTTGCCTTGGTTACGGCATTTATAATTTTCTCTCCGTTAAATATTTCCTCCGATGAATTTCTTTTTATTATCTTCATAATTACATCTCCCTGTTTTAAGGTTTGGTCTATATTGTAGCGCAAAAGGAGCGCAAGCACTTGTTGCAAATGCAACTAATTTATTGTATAATACAATATATAGCGTTTTATACAAAAATGTAATACATAATATAGGATGATACTAAATGAATAAATATTCGTATTTAAGCAGAAAATTACCTTATGAAACATATCAATTTTTAAAATGGGTCGGAGCCGAAAAGCAACACCAAAAAAAAGGCAAAATGATTATTCAAATGAACGGCGACTGTTCCGATTTATACATTGTCGAAGAGGGTATGCTGTACCTTATCGGAATAAACTCTTTCGGGGAAAAAAGCATTTCCGATTATTATGAACCGGGGGACATATTCGGCACTGTATTTTTTTCGGGCAAAACTGCAAATTTATACTATGTAGCGACAAAAACCGATTGTGATATACAAAAGTTCTCTTATAAAATGTTAACAAAAAGATACGATGACAATTCCGTAAAATACTTAAATCATATAAATGATTTAATTCTTTCGTCAATTCGACGAAACAACACGCATAACGACATTCTTATGCAAAGAACAATAAGAAATAAGTTAATCACATATTTTAACTATATTTCAGCGCAAAATAACAGCAGTGATATTTATTTGCCCCTAACATTGTCCGATATTGCCGACTACATTTCGGTTGACAGAAGTGCCATGATGCGTGAAATCAAAAAAATGAATACAGACGGCATTATCTCTTCAAAAGGACAAAAAATAACTCTTCTTAAAACGCCCTCAAAGACTTAAACGAAACTTTTAATTATGGTTAAAATAACTTACGCCGCGCGAATGTACTTATCGCTTGCAATACGAGTGAGCGGAGCGAACGACAACGCGAATTGAGGGCGCAGGCACTGCGCGTTAAGGGCTCCGCCCTTAAAAACCTGCCAAAGGCTCTGCCTTTGGAATCCGCAAGCCTTTAAAAAGGCTTGAGCGAAACTTTTAACTATGGGTGCATAAACTAACGCCGCGCGAATGTACCTATTGCTCTCAGTACGAGTGAGCGGAGCGAACGACAACGCGAATCGACAGTGCGGGCACCGCACCTTGACCGAAACTTTTGACTATGGATACATTAACTTATTGCGCGCGAATGTACCTATCTCTTGCAGTACGAGCGAACGGAGTGAGCGATAACGCGAATCGCCTGCGCCGGCTCGGCGCCGAAACTTTTAATTTTGGGTGCATAAACTAACGCCGCGCGAATGTACCTATCTCTCGCAGTACGAGCGAACGGAGTGAGCGACAACGCGTATCGCCTGCGCCGGCTCGGCGCCGCGAATTGAGGGCGCAGGCACTGCGCCCGCGAAATAAAACGACAGCTCAATTGCTGTCGTTTTATAATTACATTTTTTGTTTTAAGGTTGATTACCGTTAAATTTTAGGCAAAATTTATTCATCTCGTGCAAAAAAACGAAGTATATACAAGAACAGATTTATGAAATCAAGATAAAGCTGAAGTGCTATCGTAATTGAAGAGCGTTGTACCATATCTGTGTTTTGCCCAAAATAGTAATACCCCTTTTTTATTTTTTGCGTATCAAAAGCCGTAAATCCGGTAAATAAGGCAATTCCGAAAATACTCATAATAAGATCCGACATAGGAATATTTATAAATATAGCTATTATTGAATAAATAATTAAAATAATAAGACCTATTATCAAAATCGGACCTATCTTTGTAAGATCACGCTTTGTTAAAAAACCGTAAACCGAAATGGCGGTAAACATCAGCGCAGTTGCGGCAAATGCGTAAAATACCGTTTCCATACCGTAAACATAAAGAACGGGCGCAACGGTAACCCCATTGCATACGGAATAGGCATAAAACAGCACGGTACTTACCGCCGGAGGCAGTTTATAGACAAAAAATCCGAGTACGACAACCAGAATAAGCTCCGTCAAAGACACTACCAAATAAATACCTGCGTAGCTCATTATCTGTTCAACTGTAAATCCGTCAAAATACCTCATCAGAAAAAATCCGATTAAAAACGTTAAAGCAAGCCCCGACGCCATCCACGCATAAACACGCCTGCTGTAATCGGCAAGGCTTATTTGGGAACCTGAAAATTCGGAATACGAAGTATACCTGTTATAATCATTATAATTGTTCATATATAATTCCTTTCTCAATTTCTATAATATGAAATTATACGGCGATTTATTCCGAAACACTGCAATTGAAATAAAAATTTTAGCCGAGCAATATCAAACTGTTGTGAACTACCCGTCAGCTTTAGACAATGGGTAGTTCACTTAAGAAAGCGACAATAAACGACAGTTCATTATTTTTATATTCAGTCCAACTGCTTTATATCTCTCTAAAAAGCACAAGCGACTGAGAACTCATAGTTATCTTTTTTCCGTCGGTTTCGGTTTTGCCTATTTCAAATACGGTATTACATTCAAATTCAAACGGGGCAGTTTGTTCTTTGTCCGTGGGATTTACCGCAATAAGGAATTTTCCTCGTTTAAATATAAACGGATATTTGTTTTTCTCGGCATAAACGACCTCAAAATCTCCGTCCGACTGTAAATCGCTGTTTTCGTGTCTTATGGCAATAACCTTTTTTATCGTATTTAACAAAGATTCGGGGTCGGATTCCTGCGACTTAACGGTTGGCGCCGTTTTTGAAGTGTCAACGGGAAGATAAAGATTTTCTGCGGGAGCAGACGAAAAACCTCGGTTAGGAGAGTTATCCCACTGCATAGGTGTACGAGTTCCTGTTCTGCTGTAACCTCCCTCTTTGCTTTTTAAGCCCTCAATAAATCTCATACCTATTTCATCACCGTAATAAAGAAAAGGTACACCGGGCATTAAAAATATAAATGAATATGCAATTTTAGCCTCTAACGGGGTAAACATCTTTGTCATTCTCGGAGTATCGTGGTTGCAGGTAATAAAACTGATATATCCCTTATCACTTGTATTTTTAAGGTCATCAAGATATTCCTCAAGGAATTTTGTTACATCGCCCTTTTCGTTTGCGGCAAATACAGCTTCACATTCTCCCGTTTTGCTGTTTCTTTCACGGAAAAGATGACGGTATCCCTTGTTGTCGTGGTCAAGGTAAAAATCGCAATGAAAACCTGCGCCTATTGCAACTTTAGGATTACACCATTCGGATATTATTGCCGCCTCCGGATATTCCTCGTCAAGCATATTGCGGATATTCCGCCAAATTTTGCACGTTTCGGGTTTTTCGCCGTCCTCGTTTTTTACAAGCGAATCCGCCATATCTACACGGAACCCGTCACATCCCATATCAAGCCAAAAGCGCATAACATCTTTTAAAGCCTCAACTGTTGCTTTACAGTCGGGATAAGACGGACTGTGCTGCCATGCAGGATGGGTTATTTCATTGAAACCGTAATTTAACGCAGGCTGTGAGCTGAAAAAGTTTACAAGGTAATTTCCGTCACGCTCAGCCATACCGCAAATAAATTTGTATTTTGGCGGAGCCTCCCAAACGCTGTCTGTCCATATATATCTGTTGCTGTATTTGTTTTGTTCGGCTTTTTTGCTTTGCAGGAACCATTCGTTTTGGTCCGAAGTATGCCCTGCCACGAGGTCAAGAAGAATTTTTATCCCCTTTTCGTGCGCCGTTTCAAAAAGATGCTTTAAATCGGCATTTGTACCGTAGCGTTCCGCAACAAGGTAATAATTACGCACGTCATATCCGGCGTCCATAAAAGGCGAATCAAAAATCGGGTTTAGCCATATCGCATTGCAGCCCAGACTTTTTACATAGTCTAACTTTGACTCTATTCCTTTTATATCACCTATACCGTCGCCGTTGCTGTCTAAAAATGTTTGCGGATAAATTTGATAAAAAACTGCGTCCTTTAACCAATTTGGCATAATTGATCCTCCCGAAAAGAAATTTTTACATATTATAACATAATCAATTTTTATATTCAACAAACAATCGCACTTTTGCGGCATTATACTGTTATTTTGGAAAAATTATGACTTTGCCCCGCTGTCTGCTCTTATATGTTACGTTTGTTATAAATGAAAAGGATCGTACAAATACTAACATCAAGGAGTTGTATTTTTATGAAAAAGAAAATCGGCGGAGATTGTATACTGTTCACGTTCGGAGGCATTGTTTACGGCTTGATAGAAATATTATGGAGAAAATACACGCACTGGTCAATGCTTATTACCGGTGGTCTGTGCTTTATCGTTTTATATAAAGCATTTAAAAAGCTCGCCGAATATTCTATGATAATCAAATGCGTTGCCGGAAGCACCATTATAACTTCAATAGAATTTGTTTCGGGATGTGTTTTTAATATAATTATGAAACTGAAAGTATGGGACTACTCAAGACTGCCGATGAACCTTTGCGGTCAGGTATGTCTTTTATACAGCGTTTTGTGGGGCTTTTTATGTATTCCGATAGTTTTTGTATGCACAATGATAAACAGAAAATGGAAATTGTAATTTTTATGTTTACATTTGCATATAATTAACAGAATTAATGATATTGAAAAATTATTATATATAAATTTTTGTTAAAATTAGTTATCATTGCTTGAAGAAATTTTTAAATAATGCTATACTGAATAATGTATGTTGCCGTACATTCCCGCAAATAATATTTATCGGGGAGTGTGACGGTATGAGTTCAAAAAAATCAAAAAACAATTCAGAATACAGCGGTATTAAAGATAACACGGTTCCGGATATTCCCGACAAAATTCCGGACAGCGACGCTAATGCCGTTTCGGAGTTCAAGGACAAACCTTTTGAACAAATAGTTGAATCGGGAACTGTGATTTCAAGCAACGGCAATTATACCGTTCAATGTATGACGATTATAGGTCAAATAGAAGGTCACTATATACTTTCGCCGCAAAACAAAACAACCAAGTACGAACATATTATTCCGATGCTTGTCGCAGTCGAGCAAAATGAAATGATTGACGGACTTTTGGTTATCCTGAATACCGTGGGCGGAGATGTAGAAGCGGGACTGGCAATTGCGGAGCTTATGGCGGGAATGAAAAAACCGATAGTGTCGCTCGTTTTGGGCGGAGGACATTCAATAGGCGTTCCCATTGCGGTTGCCGCCAAAAAGTCGTTTATTGCAAAATCCGCAACAATGACCATTCATCCGGTAAGAATGAACGGTCTTATGCTGGGTGTGCCTCAAGCGTTTGAATATTTCCAAAGAATGCAGCAAAGAATAACCGGATTTGTTACGGAAAATTCAAACATTTCCGCCGAGCGGTACAATGAGCTTTCCATAAACACAAATGAGCTTGTTATGGATATAGGTACCATACTTGACGGAGAAGACGCCGTAAACGAAGGTCTTATTGACCAAACGGGCAGCCTTAACGACGCTATAAGCGCACTGTATGAAATGATAGAAAACGAAAAAAAATGCGATAAAAAAAAGAAAACAAAGCGTAACTCAAAAAAGCAGGCTAAATAAAAGCAATCCAAATAAAGGTAAAACACATATTTTCGGCAGAGCTTTTCTGCCGAACGGTTTGGGAGGTACATAACCAATGGATATATTCAGCGCTATAATTCAGGGCATTGTTCAAGGTCTGACGGAATTTCTTCCGGTTTCAAGCAGCGGACATCTTGCAATATGTCAACACATTTTCGGAATGGAAGACAACAATTTGTTTTTTTCGGTTATGCTGCATATCGGTACCCTTGCAGCGGTACTGGCGGTTTATTTTAAACTGGTTGTAAAGCTGCTAAAGGCTCTTTGGGAACTGATTAGAGATATATTTACGGGGAAATTCAAATGGAGTGAGATGAGCGGCGAACGAAACCTCGCAATAATGCTTATAATAGGTCTTATACCGCTTTTTCTGCTGTTCCTGCCGATTCCCGGAACCGATATGAACCTTAAGGACCTTGCCGAAAAATTTTCAAAAGACGGATATTTTACAATCGTCGGACTTGCGCTGCTTACTACCTCCCTGCTTCTGTTTTTAGGCAATCGAAAAAACAAGGAAACCGTAAAAAAGTACCAACGCAAGGGGCGCAAACCTCAAAACGCAGGAAGAAGACGGTACAATGTTGTCGATGCGCTTACGGTAGGCATTACTCAGTGTTTTGCAGCAATATTTCCCGGAATATCACGTTCGGGTTCTACTCTTGCCGCCAGCCAGTTTAGGGGAATGAACAAGCAGATAGCTCTTGACTATTCTTTCCTGCTCGGAACACCCGCAATTGTTGCGGCGGCGTTTCTTGAAGGAAAAGACGCTCTGTTTCCGGATAACGGAAAAATGACGGAAATTGAATTTTTCCCCATTGTTATCGGTATGTTCATATCCGCAATAGTCGGCTTTTTCGCAATTAAAATATTTAAATGGCTTTTGTCCGCCGACAGAATGAATATATTTATCGCATATACGGCAATTGCCGGTTCAATTGTACTTATTATCGGCGTTATAGAACTTTTTGTCGGAGTTAATCTGTTTACGGGAAAAGCTCTTGTATTTTAACTTTATCGGGCAGCATAAAAATGTTGCCCGATTACTGTCGTTTTGACAACTTATTGTATTTTAAAGGCTTATATTAAAACATAAGCCTATGAATCAGCCGCATACCGGTCGATTCTCACGTTGCCGTAATTACAATATATTCGGAGGTGTAGGATTTGGCTGCAAAAAAATCCGAAGCAACAGTAAAAAACAAAAAAAATACCGGCAAAAATACCGGTACAGGTTCAAAGGCAAAGGCAAAAACAAAACAAAGCTCTGCCAAAGCAAAGGAGCGGGCAAGACAAAGAGCAGAAGCGGAATATAATTTAAGAAGAAGCAGATTTAAGAAAGGACTTTTGTTTGTCGGAATTTCTTTAATACTGATGCTTTTATACATAATCCAAGGCGAAAAGTTATGGCACGCCCTACATCAGTGTTACTGGGGACTGTTCGGTTTCCTTGGGTTTGCTGTGCCGTTTATAACAGCTTATTATGCGTATCAAATGTTAAAAGAAAAACCAACATATCGTTTCCGCCTTAAAATATTTTTCTTTTTTGCAACGATTATAATGCTTGCGTCTGCGGTATTTTCGTTTGGCAGCAGCGGAAGAGATTTGACTGATTACGGCACCGAGCTTATGGGTTGTTTCCGTGCGGGCAGCGTATATTCGGGCGCAGGCTTTATCGGCGGATTGGCAGGAATATTGCTGACAAAGATGCTGGGAGTTGTCGGAGCCGGCATTGTATCCGTAATCGCCTTTATTGTGCTGCTGTCCTTATCGCTTGAAGCATTGTTTATAAATATTATAGACAAGATAAAAGAACCGGTAACGGAAAGGATAAACGAAAACAAAGAGATACGGAGCCGTATACGGAAATGCGAAAAGGAAATCAAAGACGAAAAAAGAAAACAGGCGCATGAGGAATATGTTCAGAAAAAGGTCGAGAAACACATAAACAATATCAAAAAGAAAAACGATATTCAGCAGGAATTTTGCAGAATAAACAAAACACCTATTTATGAGCCCGGAATGAATAATGCCGATATATCAGCGAACAAAAAAGCTAATACCGAACCTCCAAAGACAAGAACGAATCCGGACAACGGTATGGACGATATTTTGCCCGATGTAAAGAAAAAAAGGACAAAGCCAAAGGCAAACACCGTACCTAAAAATTCCGATGGATTTAACTATGTAAACGAAGAACCTCCCGTATTTGCCGAGGGGCTTAATATCAATGACATTATAGGAAATAAAATAAAGAAAAATTTCAACGATGACGAGGATCTCATTCCGCCCGTGTTCGGTACAGACGAGTCCGTACCCGCAAGGCGCAAGGGCGTTTACCCTATAAGCAATGATGAAACGACGGACAATACGGCAGTAAAAAAGGGTAAAAACAAATCAAACAATATTCCCAAATTTGAAGTTGAAAATACCGCCGCGGTAATCGAGAGCAATTATATAAAACCCCCGTTTACACTTCTTGAACCGCAGCCCGAGGGCAATGAGGAAAACATCGCAAGAGAGCTTAAACAAAGCGGCGAAATACTTGTTGAAACGCTGAAGAGCTTCGGCGTACAGACAACTATAATCAATATAAGCAGAGGACCGTCCGTTACAAGATATGAATTACAGCCTGCCGCAGGAATAAAAATAAGTAAAATAACAAATCTTGCCGATGATATTGCTATGAACCTTGCGGCAATCGGCGTAAGGATAGAGGCTCCGATACCCGGCAAATCGGCGGTCGGCATTGAAATACCGAATAAGAATGTAAGCATTGTAAAAATGAGGAACCTGGTGGAATCGTCCGAATTTCAAAATGCAAAAAGCAAGCTTACGGTTGCATTGGGTATGGACATAACGGGAAAAATCACACTTGCGGACCTCGGAAAAATGCCTCATTTGCTTATTGCCGGTTCGACTGGTTCAGGTAAATCCGTCTGCATAAATTCAATGCTTGTGAGCCTTTTGTATAAATCAAGTCCCGACGAGGTAAAGCTGATGCTTATTGACCCGAAGGTAGTTGAGCTTGGAGTATACAACGGTATCCCCCACCTGCTTGTTCCCGTGGTGACTGACCCCCGAAAAGCAGCCGGCGCACTTAACTGGGCAGTAAACGAAATGCTTGAAAGATACAAAACCTTTGCGGAATACAATGTAAGGGATATGCACGGATACAACCGTATGGTTGACAGACAAAACAAAGAAAATCACGAAACAGAGTACAGTGAAGAAACACGCTCTTTTGAAGAGGACGAAATGCTTGCTCAGGCTCAGGCCGAAATTATAAATTCCGACAAACCTAAATCGGAAACTAAACTGCAAAAAATGCCGCAAATAGTTATTGTTATTGATGAGCTTGCCGACCTTATGATGGCGGCTCCTAACGAGGTCGAAGAATCCATTTGCCGTTTGGCACAAATGGCGAGAGCCGCAGGTATGCACCTTGTCATTGCAACACAACGTCCCTCGGTAGATGTAATTACCGGTCTTATAAAGGCTAATGTGCCGAGCCGTATTGCATTTGCCGTTAAATCGCAAATAGATTCGAGGACGATCCTTGATACCGGCGGCGCGGAAAAACTTCTCGGCAGAGGCGATATGCTGTTTTCACCGATAGGAAAGGCAAAGCCTATTCGTGTTCAGGGTTGTTATGTCGACGACTCCGAAATAGAGAATATTATTGAATTCATAAAGAAAAACAAAGCTGTTGAATATGACAAAAACGTTATTGACGAAATAGAGAAAAATGCAATACCAGAAAACAGCGCAAAAGGAAGCGACGATACCGACAGGGATTCGGATCCTATGATGGAACAAGCTATTCAATGCGTTGTAGAAGCCGGTCAGGCGTCCACCTCACTTCTTCAGAGAAGACTGCGTTTGGGATATGCAAGGGCGGGCAGGCTTATAGACGAAATGGAGCAAATGGGTATTGTGGGACCTCACGAGGGTTCAAAACCGCGCCAAGTTCTTATGACGTATCAACAGTGGCTTGAAAGAAATATGTCGCAAAACAATGATATGTAACCAAACGGCAAAAGGTCTTTATAATTTGTTTTACAACAATTGGCAAAGCTGATTGCAGTCCGCTTAAGCGGGCGTTCCCTGTTAAAAACAACAGGGAATGATATATTAATATTTTTAACGGAGGTTTTTTTAATGAAAAAAGAAGGACAAATTAGGGTTGATTCGGAAAATCTGTTTCCGATAATAAAAAAATGGCTTTATTCCGATAAAGATATTTTTTTACGGGAAATCGTGGCAAATGCTTGTGACGCTGTTAAAAAGTATCAAAGTCTTTGCTCCATAGGCGAAGCCGAAAATGACAACGTAAAACCGAGAATAGACGTTATTCTTGACAAAGACGCAAAAACCCTGACCGTTTCCGACAACGGAATAGGTATGACCGAGGACGAGGTAGAAAAATACATTACTCAAATTGCTTTTTCGGGCGCTCAGGAATTTCTTGAAAAATATAAGGACAAAGCCGACAGTGATTCGGGTATTATAGGTCACTTCGGTTTGGGATTTTACTCCGCATATATGGTATCCGACAGTGTAGAGATAGAAACGCTTTCTTACAAAAAGGATTCCGCACCCGTACACTGGGTAAGCGACGGCAGCCATACATACGAAATTTCCGACGGCAGCAGGACTGAAAAAGGAACGACCGTCATTCTGAATATTTCCGAGGACGGAAAGGAATTTCTTGACGAATACAAAATAAGAGAAGTTCTAAGAAAATACTGCCATTTTATGCCATACGAAATATACTTTTCTTCTGCTTCCGACAATAAAAAGGACGATACCGAAGAAAAACCCGTAAACAACACCTCTCCCCTTTGGCTTAAAGCACCTAAGGACTGCACAACGGAAGAATATGAGGATTTTTACAGGGAAACATTTACCGACATTAATATGCCGTTATTCTGGATACATCTTAATGTTGACTATCCGTTCAGATTAAAGGGTATTTTGTATTTTCCAAAACAAACCGACAAGCTGCAGGTTATGCCCGGTGAAATAAAGCTGTTCTCTAATCAAGTTTATATTGCCGACAACATCAAAGAAGTCGTTCCCGAATTTCTTATGCTCTTAAAGGGCGTTATAGACTGCCCCGACTTGCCGCTTAATGTTTCACGGTCGTTTTTGCAAAATGACGGAGAGGTTGCAAAAATTTCAAAGCATATCACGAAAAAGGTTGCCGATAAGCTGACTTCCGTATTCAAAAATGAACGGAAAGATTACGAAAGCTACTGGGACGATATTTCTCCTTTTATCAAATTCGGCTGCATAAAGGACGAAAAGTTCTATGAAAGAATAAAAGATATTATACTTTACAAATCAATCAACGGCGAATTTAAAACCTTTGACGAACTGCCGAAACAAGCGGAAAATAAGGTTTATTATGTTTCAAGCACCGATGTTCAGGCTCAATACATTAAAATGTTTAAGGACAACGATTTAGATGCGATAATTCTTGAACACAATATTGACACACACTTTGTCAGCTTTCTTGAATACAAAGAAAACGGCACTAAATTTGTCCGTATAGACTCGGAAATAGGCGACGCATTAAAGTCTGACAAGTCAGACGGTGACGAAAGCTCGGAAACAGCCGACAGTGAGCTTGTCAATTTGTTTAAAGAAGCTCTTGGAATTGAAAAGCTCGAAATAAAAGCGGAAGCGTTGAAAACCGTTGACACTCCCGCAATTATAACCATTAACGAATATGAAAGGCGTATGAATGACATCAACAGAATTTACGGAAATATGTTCGGAGACGCCTCACGCGCAAAAGAAACACTAATAATCAATACCGACAATGCGGTCGTAAAGAAAATAACCTCAATTGATGAAGAAAAAAGAAAGCTCTTGTGCAGACATATATATGACCTCGCTGTAATCAGCCAAAGAAAGCTGACAGCAGAGGAGCTTGACGGTTTTGTTTCAAGAAGCGTAAAAGTTATGGAAATGATATAACAGAAACACGCAGCATTCCGCAAACGGGTGCTGCGTGTTTTTTAACTTTTTGATTTTACGGATTGATTTGTCCTATCCTGTCAATAATCTATATTCACCTGAAAAATCTTGCTTTTGCCCATCATATAAATGGAATTGTCGCTTACAAAGCGCAGCTTTCGCGCATCGACAGATGTATTTAATTCAGAAATGACATTGCCTTCGTTATCGTAAATAACGGTTGACGATGATGATAGCGCCGCAATTTTATTGTTCCTGAAATCAAGGGAAAGGATCTGATCTCCCGTAACTATCTCGGACGTTTTTTTGCCGTTTGGATCAACCATTAAAATATCACATTCACGACCATCGGGATTGTTTGACAACGACAGCAGCATACCGTAGCTGCGGCTTAACGAATATGTCGTCAATGTTCTGGAATTATAAGGAAATTCGGTTTTTTTGTTATCTTCCACATTTATGTAATAGGCAGATGTTTCTCCCAAGGCAACCGCATTGCCGTTATCAAGATATTTCAAATCGTATATGAACGAATCGTCAAATTCATATTTTTCAAGGTAATTGTCCTGCGAAAAATCGAGGACGTAAACAACAGCTATCATACCGCCGTTTTTTGCGGAAATTCCGGATAAAACCGCACGGGAGCCGTCCTTGTTAAGAGATACTTTGTTTACATAGTAATCGGCAAACGAATATGTATATCTTTCAAGATTATCGTTTCTGTAAACCGTGAGTTTGGAAAGATAATCATCTCCGTGTGTAAGAAGCGCATATACTCCGTTTGAAGAAATGTCTGCCGAAAATATTTTATTTTTTGACGAGCCGGAATAAACCGTATTTTCCCTGTCTATTATTTTAAATCCCGTTGCGTCTGAATTGTATACAATAGCATAATTGGAATTTACGCTCATAACGGGATTGGCAAACGCGTGCTGGCTGTTTTGATATTCGCCGCCATTGGAATTAAGCACGGCTATTGACGTATCACTGCAATATATTGGGAAACCGTCAAGCAAATCAAAATTTTGTATATTAACAGTCGTTCCGGTAAAGTCGACGGGATAACCGTCGCCTTCGGTTTTTCCGAGAAAATCATATTGGAACCAGTGTGAAATATTGTCGGGGGTAAGATTGTCAATGTTCATCAGGGCAAGAACAAGAACCACAGACAAAAACAATATGAAAAATATCTTCAGAAATTTTCCCGTAAGATTTTTAGGCATAGGGTCTGTATCTCTGTAATCCTGTATAGGAACATCTTCATAACTCATATACTTGCGATTTACAGTACGTCTGTCACTGTTTTGATAGCGTCCTTTAATTTTCTTCATCTGAATTTTATCCTTTCCGAAAATAAAATCAACTTCAATAAATCACTCTGTTAAGGTAAAGTCCCTGAGGCGGTGCGGTAGGTCCTGCCGCAGACCGGTCAAGAGCATTGATAATGTCGGGTATTTGGCTCGGCATTATTTTTTTTTGAGCAACAAGAAGTAAAGTTCCGACCATTATCCTTACCATATTATAAAGAAAACCGTCGGCTTCTACGGAAAAAATTACCGTATCGCCGCAGCGGTCTACCGATATGCTTTTTACGGTACGGTGAAAATCACCTTTTTGTCTGTTTTTGTCAAGTGTGCAAAAAGACGTAAAATCGTGTTTTCCAATAAAGTATTCGGCTGCTTCGCCAAGGAGCTTTTCATCGAGCTTGTACCAATAATGAAGTGCGTATCCGTCAAGAAACGGGTTTTTTATTTCGTTGTTCCATATTTTATATATATATTCCTTACCCACACACGAATATCTTGCGTGGAAATCAAGCGGCACCTCTTTGGCGTCCAAAACAGCAACGCTCGGAGGAAGAAATCGGTTAAGCGCAGCAACAATACGTTTACAAGGTATTGTATGCTCCGTACAAAAGCTGACGCAGTACATATTTGCATGAACACCGGAATCGGTACGGCTGCACCCCTTTATATCCGGTACGGAACCGATAACGTTTTTTAAAGCGTTTTGAAATACTTCCTGTACCGTCAGCGCATTTTTTTGTATTTGCCAACCGTGAAAGTTTTTTCCGTCATACATTATAGTCAACAATAAATTTCTCATATACTATTTCCCGTCTTAGTCTTAATATTAAAAATATATATTGCAATACACAATACCGGTAAAAATCAAAATCGAAAACAAGAGCACCCCTATGTCCACTCTTGAAAAGCAAAGTTTTTTCATTCTCGTCCTGCCCTTGCCTCCGTTGTAGCATCGACACTCCATTGCCAAGGCAAGGTCATCAGCCCGTCTGAAAGATGACACAAAAAGAGGAATAAGCACGGGTATAAACGCTTTTACACGTTTAAATATGTTACCGCCGTCCATATCCGCGCCGCGCGCTTTTTGTGCATTTGTAATTTTGTTTGTTTCTTCGGTAAAAATCGGAATAAATCTTATGGCAACTGTCATCATCATTGCGACGTCGCCAACTCTTATATGTAAAAGTTCCAACGGTTTCAATATATGTTCAAGACCGTCGGTAAGGTCGGTTGGGGAGGTAGTAAACGAAAGAACACAGCTTACGGCTATGAGCAATGTTATCCTCAGCGTTACAAATAAGGAATTTTTTATTCCTTCCTCCGTTATTTTAATTATACCATATTCCCAAAGTATATGTCCCGAACCGTTAAAGATATTTAAAGCTCCGGCAAACAAAACAACGAATAAAATAACCTTCAGGCTTTCCAAATACAGTTTGAATTTTATTTTTGCGGAAACAATCACAAAAATCGACGCAAGCGTAATAAGCAGCATTGAAACATAATTTTCCGCAGCAAAAGCGAATATTACATACGCGGTCAAAAACAATATTTTTGATCTTGGATCTATACGGTGAATAACGGAGTTTCCCGGCATAAACCGTCCAAAAACAATATCTCCCGACATTTCAGCGCTCCTTTTTACGCTCAATATAATTTACTATTTCATCAAATGCCTGTTCCGTCGTAAAAACATTTGTATTGATGTCTATTCCTTTTTGCCTGAGCTTCAGCATAATCCTTGTTATTTGAGGAACACGAAGTCCTATTTTTTCCAGTTCGGCTCCTCTTGAAAACACGCTGCCGACAGTATCGTACATCACCTTTTTTCCGTTATTTAAAACAAGTATCTTGTCTGAAACAAGCGCGATGTCCTCCATACTGTGCGATATAAAAAAGACCGTGTTTTTTCGTATATTGTGGTAATTTTTTATTTGATTCAAAAGCGTGCCTCGTGTATGAGGGTCAAGTCCTGCCGTCGGTTCGTCAAGAATAAGAATGTCGGGATCCATTGCGATAATTCCCGCAATTGCGACACGACGTTTTTCGCCTCCCGACAGTTCAAAAGGTGACCTGTCAAGAGCTTCCGCACTCAAACCGACAAATTCGGCTGCACTTTTCACTCTTTTATCAATTTCATCACCGCAAAGACCCATATTTTTCGGCCCGAATGAAATATCTTTATATACTGTTTCCTCAAAAAGCTGATATTCCGGATATTGAAAAACCGCTCCGACATTAAAACGAATTTTGTTTACCTTTCTCGGTTTTTCCCATATATCGGTTCCGTTTATACAGACTCTGCCCTTGTCGGGCTTTATAAGTCCGTTCATAAGCTGAACCAAAGTGGATTTGCCCGAACCTGTACGTCCTATGATTCCGACAAACTCTCCCTTTGAAGCCGCAAAACTCATATCGGAAACGGCGGTTTTTTCAAAGAACGTACCCTTGCCGTAAGCAAGAGTTAAATTTTCTGCCTTAATTGCCGACAAAAACAAGTCCTCCCCATTAATCAGTCCTGCATTATTTTTAATAAAGCGTTTACACAATCCTCTTCGTTCAATATACATTCAGGCACGTCAAAGCCCTTTTGAGCAAGCCTGTAAATAAGCTCGCTTGCCTGCGGAACATCAAGCTCATATTCATTAAGCGTTTCAATTTTTGAAAAAACATTTTGCGGAGTACCGTCAAGGATTATTTTTCCCGAACCCATAACTATAACCCTGTCTGCCGAAACAGCCTCTTCCATATTGTGCGTTATAAGGATAACGGTTATTTTTTTCTCCCTATTCAGTTTCATAACCGTGGAAATGACCTCTTCCCTACCTTTTGGGTCGAGCATTGACGTAGGTTCGTCCAAAATGATACACTCCGGCTCCATTGCAATTATTCCTGCAATGGCGACCCTTTGCTTTTGACCGCCCGAAAGCGTATTTACGGAATGTTTTTCGTATCCGCACATATCAACCGCTGTCAGGGCTTTGTTTACGCGAAAACGAATCTCATCCGGCGGTATCCCCAGATTTTCACAGCCAAAGGCAACATCGTCCTCAACTATTGACGCAACTATTTGATTATCGGGATTTTGAAAAACCTGTCCAACCTTAGTTCTTATTTTATAAAGGAATTTATCATCTTTTGTATTTATACCGTCAACAAAAACATCGCCCTTTGACGGGAGGCAGACGGAATTTAAATGCTTTGCAAGCGTAGACTTACCGGAACCGTTACGTCCTATAAGAGCGATAAACTCTCCCTTTTTTATGTCGAGATTTATTCCGTTCAGAACGTATTCATTCTTTGACACGTCATCTTTTCCTTCATATTTGTAATATAAATTTTTTATTTGTATAAGGCTCTCGGTCACCATAAAATATATACCCCGATAAAAAATAAACAAATCAAACCTTTTAACTCAAGCATTGCCGCACTGCCATATTGCAGTGCTTCCGCAGGGAAGTGTAAGTCCGCTTTGGGTAACGTGAAGTCCTATTTCGGAGCTTGATACTTTTCCTCCAAAACGTTTTTTCAGCATTACCCCCAGAAGATATTCCATAACAGACGGCGAAAGTCCCGTTGTATAAGAATTAAGTATAAAAAAGACCGCATTGTCGGAAAGAATCGGAACACAAAGTTCAACAAGCGAAAAAAGCTGTTCCTCAAGTTTCCATACTTCACCGCCGGGACCTCTTCCGTAAGACGGCGGGTCCATAATTATGCCGTCGTACTTATTCCCGCGGCGCTGTTCCCTGCGTACAAATTTTACACAGTCGTCAACGATCCAACGAACAGGTTTGTCGGCAAGTCCGCTAAGCTGCGCGTTTTCTTTTGCCCACTGAACCATACCTTTTGACGCGTCAACGTGACACACAGACGCGCCTGCGCTTAAACAGGCAAGCGTCGCAGCACCGGTATATGCAAACATATTAAGAATTTTTAAAGGCCTGCCCGCAATTTTTATTTTTTCTTCCGCAAAGTCCCAATTTACAGCCTGTTCCGGAAAAATGCCGGTATGTTTAAATCCCATAGGCTTTATTCCGAATGTCAATTCATTGTACTTCACTTTCCATTGCGGCGGGATTTTTTTGTAATACTGCCACGCACCTCCGCCGCCGGGTGAACGGTTATAGCGTGCGTGGGCGCGGTTCCAAAGCGGATTTTTGCGTTCTGTTTTCCATATTATCTGAGGGTCGGGACGAATAAGCACAATATCTCCCCAGCGTTCAAGGCGTTCACCGTCGGAACAGTCTATCAGTTCATAATCTTTCCATTGTGCTTCTCTCATTATTTAATCCTCCGATTGTCTGTTTTATTAACGTCAAGCACTATATACATAATTTTAATGTTTACATAATAACGTTAACCATCAAAAATCGACTATTAGCGTTTACTGTTTTAAGTAATTATGCAGAGCAAAATAATTTCTGCCCTGCACAACCTGTTTTTATATAGCTTATTTATTTATTTCGAGTATTGCACCCCTGTTGCCCGACGTAACAAGCGACGCATATCTTGCAAGATAACCGGTTGTAATTTCGGGCTGTTTCGGAACCCATTCTTTTTTCCGTGCTTCAAGCTCCTCGCTGCTAAGTCTGACATTGATTTTATTTGCATTAATATCAATTTCGATTATATCCCCGTCTTTAATAAGGGCAATCGGACCGCCGACTGCCGCTTCCGGCGACACATGACCTATTGCGGCTCCTCTTGTTGCTCCGGAAAAACGTCCGTCCGTTATAAGTGCCACTGTACTGCCCAATCCGCGTCCCATAATTGCCGATGTGGGATTAAGCATTTCACGCATACCCGGACCGCCTTTCGGACCCTCATACCGTATAACGACAACATCGCCGTCAACGATTTTTCCTCCGTTAATTGCCTCCATTGCTTCCTCTTCGCTGTCAAATACCTTTGCAGGTCCGGAATGTTTAAGCATCTCCGGAGCAACGGCACTTCTTTTAACAACACACGAATCCGGTGCAAGGTTTCCTTTAAGTACGGCTATTCCTCCCGTTTTGCTGTACGGGTTTTCAGCCGTTCTTATAATCTCGGTATTTTTATTTACTACTCCGGAAATATTCTCGGCAATGGTTTTGCCCGTTACGGTCATAAGGTCTGTTTTAAGCAATCCGAGCTTGTTAATTTCACTCATTACCGCATAGATACCGCCCGCTTCGTTTAAGTCTTCTATGTATACGGGACCTGCGGGAGCAAGGTGACACAAGTTTGGCGTATGGGAGCTTATCTCATTCGCTATGTCAAGATTCAACTCGATACCACATTCGTGCGCTATTGCGGGAAGATGGAGCATACTGTTTGTGCTGCATCCCAATGCCATATCCATGGTAAGGGCGTTTTTGAACGCGTCCTCGGTCATAATATCACGCGGTTTAATATCCTTTTCGAGCAATTCCATAATTTTCATACCGGTGCGTTTTGCCAACTGTATACGCTCTGAGTATACCGCAGGAATTGTTCCGTTTCCTTTCAGAGCCATACCGAGTACCTCTGTAAGGCAGTTCATAGAATTTGCCGTATACATACCGGAACACGAACCGCAGGAAGGACATGCCTTATTTTCAAATTCAAGCAGTTTTTCGGCTGAAATTTTTCCGGAATTGTAAGAGCCGACAGCCTCAAACATACTCGAAAGGCTTGTTTTGTGACCGTCAACGTGACCCGCAAGCATCGGACCTCCGCTGACAAATATAGTCGGGATATTAAGCCTTGCCGCAGCCATAAGAAGTCCCGGAACGTTTTTGTCGCAGTTCGGAACCATAACCAACGCATCAAACGCATGAGCCATAGCCATAGCTTCCGTTGAATCGGCAATCAAGTCCCTTGTAACAAGCGAGTATTTCATTCCTCGATGTCCCATGGCGATACCGTCACAAACGGCGATTGCGGGGAACACAACCGGATTGCCTCCCGCCATTGCAACACCTGTTTTTACGGCATTTACAATTTTATCTATATTCATATGACCCGGAACGATTTCGTTATAAGAACTGACGATACCGACTAAAGGTTTTTGTATTTCCTCGTCCGTCATTCCGAGTGCGCGGAGCAGTGAACGCTGAGGTGCGCAGCCGGCACCGTTCCTTATTGCATCACTTCTCATAAATAACAACCTGCCTTCCTTTATTTTAAAATATGTTACAAAAAAACAAAGTACATTATTAAATATTATAAGTTTTCGGCTCCGTAATGTCAATGTTTTTATTTATTTGAAAATAAGCCCCGTAAATTTATAAATGTTCTGTCAAACATTACAGTTAATATGAATAACTTTCCGAATTTACAGCTTTCTGCTTATGCTTACTTTAGATTATCCCTGAAAAATTTCTCAATCTTATCAAACGGAATCGCATTTTTTCCTCCTCCGTCGTACAAATCAGTGTGGACAGTATTGGGAATAATAAGCAATTCTTTGTTTTTGGTGAAAGGGTTGCCTTTGATCATTGCATTATACGCGTCCTTGCTGAAATAACAGGAATGTGCTTTTTCGCCGTGAATGATAAGAACGGCACTGCGGATTTCGTTTATATAACAATTTATGGGTTGGTTCAGGAATGACATACAGCCTGTTACATTCCAACCGCCGTTTGAATTAAGCGAACGTTTGTGGTAGCCACGTTTTGTTTTATAATAATCATAGTAGTCCTTTACAAAAAACGGTGCGTCCTCCGGCAAAGGGTCTACCACTCCTCCGCCAAGCGCATAAGATTTATTTCTGAAATCGGCGGTACGGCGTTCATTAAGTGCTTGTTTTTTGGCATAACGTTCATCGGCAGTATTTTCGGCGTCAAAATATCCGTTTGCGTTTACTCTCGACATATCATACATTGTGGAAGTAACGGTCGCTTTAATTCTTGTGTCAAGTGCGGCTGTGTTAAGTGCCATTCCTCCCCATCCGCATATTCCGATAATACCGATTTTTTCGGGGTCAACATTTTCCTGTACGGAAAGGAAATCAACAGCAGCCTGAAAATCCTCGGTGTTTATGTCGGGAGAAGCCATATAGCGCGGCTCTCCGCCGCTTTCGCCTGTAAAAGAGGGGTCAAAAGCAATTGTAAGGAATCCTCTTTCAGCCATAGTTTGCGCATACAGTCCCGATGCCTGTTCCTTTACGGCTCCGAAAGGTCCGCATACGGCAATTGCCGGCAGCCTGCCCTCGGTATTCTTAGGAATATACATATCAGCCGTCAATGTAATTCCGTAACGGTTGCAAAAAGTAACTTTTTTATGGTCCGTTTTTTCGCTTTTCGGAAAAGTTTTATCCCATTCGTCGGTAAGTTTAATCTTTGTTGTTTCTGACATACAGAGTTACCGTCCTTTCAAATATGTTTGTATTTTCAGCGGCATAAGCATTATGCCCATAAGCCTTATTGACATTATACACCATTTGATCCTTTTATACAAACGTATAAATTTACAACTTAATTTGCTGTTTTAAAATATAAATGCCCGACTGTTTGATTAATATGATTAACTATCACTTGACATTTTAAGCTCGATATATTATACTTAATGAGTTAACTGAAATAGCTCCGAGGTGTAACTCAGTTTGGTAGAGTGCTTGGTTTGGGACCAAGATGCCGCAGGTTCAAGTCCTGTCACCTCGACCATATCTTTAAAAACTCGCTTGTTAAGCGGGTTTTTAAATTTTATCCCCGAATTATCGGTTTTAAAATCGGTCATTCGGGGATTTTGTTATTTTTATAATAAAAAGCTCTCGGTTTCAACACTTCCCGTATGGTGGGAGGTCCACTGCCAAGAGCTTACAATCAAAACATAGTAGTCCAACTACTAATATATATTATGCAAAAAAGTGTGAGTTTTAATAATAGCTTAAGCAATTTTTTCAGTTTATATTTGCAGGCGGCGGAGTTTTTCGTTAATTATGATGTTTAAGTAAGGTGCAGTTCTTCTTTAAGTGCTTTTTGCAGCAACTGCGAGAAATTCACCTTTTCCCTCACTGCAATATCATTCAGCCATTTAGGAATTGTCAGGGTTTTTTTGATAGATTTTTCAAAATGAACTCTTGCGTATTCCTCAACATCAACAGTAACCATATTGATAAAAGCACTTTCATACTCGTCATATTCATCATCAACATTAATTCGTTCCATTTCGGGCGGCTCAGGGATTTCCTCTTGTTCCATCTTGGCATTGTATAAATATCCTGCCAAGCAGTCAACAGCCATATTCATTGCCTCATCAAGCGTATCTCCGCAAGTGGCAATATTAAGCACAGGAAATATTACGGAATATCCACCATCTTTTTCTTTGTAAAAGCAAGCCGGGTACATAGATAACATTGTCAAGTCCTCTTTTCGTTTAATATTTTTGAATCAAAATCAAGTATTCATTTCAATCCTGCCTGTTTTAAAATTGAATTTACTGTTCCTTTTGGTATATCACCTTTATGATTCGGAATAATAACGTTTCCTTTTTTAGTTGGGTGAAGGGTAAAAAGAAAAGCGGTCGCAAACCGACACGAACCGAAAAAACCGTGTTTGCAACCGCCATACTAAACCTTATAAAGATTATCGCTGATTTAATCAAAGAAATCTTTAAATAAGGAAAATCCGAACAGGGAAGCGACAACTTCCATAAGTAGGATTATACAAAAAAACCTTAGTCATTGTCAACATTATCTGAAAGAATATGTTTAGCAATCAACATGATAGATATTATATTTAATACTATCATAATCACGTCAAGCAATATGCTAACTTTTTTCAATGTGTTCAACCTCCTTTATACGAATTTGGATTATCAGCCCTACCAAGTAAATAGTCGGCTGAAACATCAAAATAATCACATAACAAATTAATACTGTCATACTTAGGCAGTTGCCGTCCACTTTTCCGGTTACTTATTAAAGATTCAGAAATGCCTGTTTCCTTTGACATTTGGTAGGCTGTTATATTGCGTATTTGTAGAAGTTCTCTAAAAATATCTTTAAACATTTGTACGACATTCCAAGCTTAACAAACGTTAAGCAAGACTATCGATTACTTAATATTTGCAAAGTATAATATAACTATGATTATAATTTAATTAAATAATACCACGAATCACTGAAAAAAACAAGGAAGTTGAAAATGGCTAAGGGTAAAAAAGCGGTCGCAAACCGACACAAACTGAAAAAATTGTGTTTGCAACCGCAATAAATGAGGAAGTGAATAATATGAAAGCATACGACGGAGCAACTGCAAATCATAGCGACTATCGGAAAAGATAATTATATTAAAACAATTTATCTATTTCTTTTTTTGCTTCAAGCATTATACCGTTTACATCACTTCCTATAATATCGAGATTTTCCGCTTTTATAAGCTGAACCTCCTTTATTCCAAACATTCCTTTTGCCAAGTCAGCGGTATAACCGTATCCGTAAGACTCATTTATAATTTTTCCGCCGGCGGTTGTAACATAATACAATTTTTTTGCTCTACAATTACCAACAGGCATACCCTCGCTTGAATAAGAAAAGGTAAGACCAACAACACATATATTTTCCAAATATGCCTTTACAATTGACGGGAACGACAAATCCCAATAAGGCGCCGCCAAAATTATTGTATCAGCTTTAACAAACTGTTTGGCATATACAAAATACGGATTTTCAAAATCTTTTTTATTACACAATTTTTCCCTCATAGAAAGTGTTTGTGTATCCATAGGTAAAATATTTTTTTCGCAAAGCCGTAAATATTCAACATTATCCGAAATTTTACCTGCAAGATAATCCGCAAGCTCCCGTGTTCTTGATTCGTTTCTTACCGTACCGTCTATATACAGCAACATATAATTTACCTCTTTTCTTTTTATTGTTTTGGTTCGGGCTATACTCAACATACATATTCACGCCGCCTGCATTTCAAAGAGGCGGCGTGAGTTTTTGCCAATCATTTTAAATTCGTCTTTTAAAAATTCTCAATATCTTTATCTTCATTTCCTCTTTAACTGCAGAAGTCATAAATAACGTAAGTAAAAAATATTATCGTCAATCCAACTCAGAAAAACTCATAATGTGCCATTTATTATCACTTTTCAATTTCAGTACAACCACACAACATCCGGATTCATTTGTATAATCGTCTGCATCTCCGTAATAAGTATGTCCATCGTCGTGATATTTAGGAGTTTTATTTATTAAATATTTTAGCCTGTATGTGTATGTGCTTATTGCCGTATCACTACTAACCAATACTGTTTTTGGTTTTGAATGGTATGAAATTAAAATATCATACTTGGCTCTGTCAATATGTGGATTTTCGGAATCGGTTCGGACTGGATTTTTAATATAGTACATTGCTTCATAATCATGAGATGATATTACATCCTTGTATTCGCTGTACTTTATATTTCCGTAATTTGCATAAGATTCTCTTATTATGGAGTCTAATTTATCTGATATTGGATCGCAAATTTGCTCGTCAATATAAGCATCTAACTCTTTGTATATAATCATACATATAAAAATAAATATAAATATAAATATAAAAACAACAATAACTTTTTTTGTTTTTTTATTTTTTTCCATTTTATTATAGCACCCCGCATTTATATATAATGGACTGAAACCGAGCGCCTCATCGTCGCCGTCGGTATCAATTTCCTATATTGAGCATTATACAGCACCAAAATATTTTTCAATTTAATTAATTTGTATTTTCATACATTATTCTTGTAAGAAAAAATATATTTTATCTTTCCATTCCTGCCTAACGTAACCTTTGAATTTAAACTGCTTATTATATTACCGCCGTAATTCTTTATGTATTCATAAGCTACCCACCATTAGAGGATACAGAAGAGAAAAAGCTATTGGTAAACATGAAGATGAAACGATTATTACTTTCCTTGATTTAACAGAGTTTTTATTGAAGTGAAACGCTATCATTCC
>CANQBK010000016.1 GCA_947589485.1 uncultured Clostridia bacterium
CAGTACGAGCGAACGGAGTGAGCGACAGCGCGAATTGAGAGCGCAGGCACTGCGCGTTTTTCGGTGGGGAACCCACGTAAGGGGTTCCCCGTAAACAATAAGTTTTTGCCTTTGTTAATGATAGTTAAGGGCTTTGCCCTTAAAAACCCACCAAAGGCTCCGCCTTTGGAATCCGCAAGCCTTTAAAAAGGCTTGACCGAAACTTTTAACTATGGGAACATTAGCTAATGCCGCGCGAATGTAGTTTTGGCTTACAGTACGAGTGAGCGGAGCGAACGACAGCGCGAGTCGACAGTGCGGGCACCGCACCTTGAGCGAAACTTTTAATTTTGTAACATAAACTTATAATGTCTTTGGAAGATAAAAATATTTGAACAAGTTAATATAAATTAATTGAAACAGGAAACCGAATATGATACAATATCTATGTATATAATATCGGTTTCTTTTTTTATTGAAAATAATCTTTTATAAACAATGAATAAAATAATTTTACAATATGCCTTGAACAGTATATGTGAATATTCGGAAAGGAATGGTTTTATTGAAATATGACGCTCAGGACTGTGTTGTTACCGAAAAAAAACAACTTACATCAACAATATATGACTTTAAACTTAAAAATAGTGAACTTGCCAAAATAACAAAGCCCGGACAATTCGTTCAGGTTTTTGTACCCGGTAAAACTCTTCGCCGCCCTATTTCGGTTTGTGATGTTATTGACGATACAATTCGTATTGTCTTTGAAGTTAGGGGAGAGGGTACCGCAATTATGTCACAAACCAAAGTCGGCGATACCGTAAATATTATTGCCCCGCTCGGAAAAGGTTTTGACATTGACCCGTCAAAAAGAACTGTTCTTATCGGAGGAGGAATAGGTGTCCCGCCTATGCTGTATGCGGCAAAAAAATCGGGAAAAAATACCGTTGCCATAAACGGATTCAGGAATAAGGACGCTGTTATATTATCCGACGATTTTAAAAGCTGTGTTTCAAAATTGACGATTACAACAGATGACGGCAGTTACGGTATTCACGGATTTGTTACTATGCCGCTTGAAGAAGAAATTAAAAACGCCGAGCTTGTATGCGCCTGCGGACCGCTGCCAATGTTGAAAAATATTGCGGAAATTGCAAAAAAGAATAATGTCCCTTGTCAAATTTCCCTTGAACAGCGTATGGCGTGCGGTATCGGAGCGTGCTTGGGCTGCGCCGTTGAAATAAATCGTAACGGCAAAAATACTTTTAAACACGTCTGTAAAGACGGACCGGTATTCAATGCTGAGGAGGTTGTTTGGTAATGGCAGATTTGGGAGTGAATATTGCAGGCGTACATTTTAACAATCCGATTATTGCAGCTTCGGGAACAATAGGTTTCGGACACGAATACGGAGAATTTTATCCTTTGTCTGTTTTTGGAGGTATTTCCTGTAAAGGTACTACTCTTAAAGAACGTCCCGGAAACCCTCCGCCAAGGATTGCGGAAACTCCTATGGGTATGCTTAATGCTGTCGGACTTCAGAACCCCGGCGTTGAACACTTTATTGAAAAGGAATTGCCATGGCTTACCCAACAAAATACCGTAATTATTGCAAACGCTGCGGGAAGTACGGAAAGTGATTACTGTAAAATGGCTGAAATTCTTTCGGATACCGATGTCGATATGATAGAACTTAATATATCGTGTCCTAACGTAAAAGAGGGCGGAGTGCAATTCGGCACTTCCGTTCGGTCTGTTGCATCTGTTACAAAGGCGGTCAGAAAATATTGCAAAAAGCCGCTTATAATTAAGCTATCTCCCAATGTTTCCGATATTGCGTCAATCGCAAAATCTGCCGAGGCGGAGGGTGCCGATGCGGTTTCGCTTATCAATACGCTTACCGGTATGCGGATTGATATAAATACAAGAAAACCGATTATAAAAAATATTACCGGCGGTATGTCGGGACCTGCGGTGTTCCCCGTTGCGGTAAGAATGGTATGGCAGGTTAAAAATGCGGTTTCCATTCCCGTTATAGGTATGGGCGGTATTGCAAAATGGCAGGACGCAGTTGAAATGATGATGGCGGGAGCAGACGCAATACAGATAGGTACGGCACTTTTTGGGGATCCTTACTGTCCGATAAAAATAGCCGACGGACTTAACAATTATCTTGACAGCCATAATATGAAATCCGTAACCGAGCTTACGCATACGGTTGTGACGGACTGAGCTGAAAGGCGGTAAAGTTGTGATTGAAACAGATTCTATCAAAATTATATATTCAAAAGAAAATGATGAATTTAAAGTAGTAAAAGGAACTGTTAATTTGGGCTATACGGGAGTATATAATACGTGTAATATTCAACTCGGTTCACCGAATATTTCCTTGAAAAAAATATTTGAACCCGATAAAGAAGATGATTATTATACGAAAACCTATTCCCCTTTAAAAGATTATCTTCGTGCCGATATGACAAACGATGAGATTGCAAAGGGACTTTCGGATTTTTACAATTCAAGAATAAAGGATATAAACAAGCACCAAACAGCACTTAATCAGCTTTTTCTTATATACATTCTTTATGAACACTGCTTTACGAATTTTCCGTTTTGGGAGGAATGTTCGGATTATGTCATAACGGATAATATGCCTGATTGTGACGAAAGCGATATTGAAGATGAAATATACAGCGATGAAACCGTAAATATTGTCTATAAGGTTTTTGACGATATTTACAAAAGACCAAACAATGGGAAAGTTGATAATTCCACTCCTGCTGAGGATATTTACAGAAAATATTTTCCTATGTTTAATCTTAACAAATTCTTATCCGATATAGAGGGGGAATATCTTACATTTAAAGATGCGAATATTTCTTTTCAGTGTTCCGGCAAAGGTCAGGCTTTGGAAATTGCTTGCGGGGCTTATGCTCAAATAACCGCAGATAATTCTTTTTATGACTGGCACAACCACTAAGATTGAGGTTTTTTAAAAAACAAATAGTATCAAAAGATTGCGGGAGAGATAATATTTGACAAAAGTAATAATTGTACGCCATTGTCAGGCGGAGGGAAATTTAAAAAGATTTTTTCAGGGTAAAATAGATACTGACATCACACCGCACGGAAAAAAGCAAATAGGACAGGCAGCAGAGCTTCTGAGCAGAGAACCTATTGAAGAGATTTATTGCAGTCCTTTGCTTCGTGCAAGAAAAACAGCGGAGGGTATAAATATTTACCACGAATTGCCGATACATATTGAAAATTCGCTTATCGAAATAAATGCCGGAGAATGGGAAGGAAAATTCCTGAAGGATTTGGAAAAAATGTATCCCGAACAATATTACAACTGGTACAATAATCCTTCGGTATTTAAAGCGCCGGGCGGAGAAAGTATGGAGCAGGTATATGAACGTGTAAAAAAAGCAATTCTTAAAATTGTACTCGAAAATAAAAATAAAACGGTCTGTATAGTATCTCACGGGTGTGCAATAAGGAATATGATGTGCTTTGCACACGGGCTTGAAATCAGCGATATAAAAAATATTTCTATCGGAACAAATTTATCGGTCAATGTTGTTTGCTTTGATGACGATTTAAAGCCGACTGTAATTGTTGACAATTATACGGACCATCTTCAGTAAGTCTTACAGTTACCAACAAAATTTTAACGGAGATTTTTTTATGATTATTTTGTCTGTTGATTATGGAAAGGTAAGAACAGGCATAGCGATATGTGATAAACAGGAAATAATTGCTTCGCCGGTAACAGTTATAACCGAAACCCGTCAGGAAGCTCTTGCGGAAAAAATCGCCGAAATTTCCTCAAAAAAAGGAGCCGAGCTGATTGTAATGGGTCTGCCGAGAAATATGGACGGTACAGAGGGAGAGAGTGCGGAAAATGTTCGTGCATTTGCTGAAATTCTTAAAGAAAAAACTCGGCTCAATGTTGTATTGAGAGATGAACGCTGTACGACCATTACCGCTCACGAGTACCTTAATATTACCGATACAAAGGGTAAAAAAAGAAAAGCGGTGGTAGACAGTGTTGCGGCGGTTATAATCCTTGAAGATTATTTGAGCTTTAGGAGGAATAATTTATGAGTATTCTTCCAAGCCAAAAATTGACGATTGGTGAGCTTTTTGTATCTATTGCCGCAGGACTTATGATTTTCCTTTTGCCGAATGATGCGGGCAGGCAAATTGAGTCGACCTCTTTGGCGGAAAGCCTCGTTTTTATTTATTCTGTTATAATTACTTTAGTTCTTATGTTTATAATCAAACGCTATCAGGCGGTCGGAGCGGCGATTTTGTCTATGGCTGTTTTTACCGTTACTTCATTTTTTATAGAGATGGTAAGAGGAATATTTACAAAAGGAGCGGATTATTGGCCGACGTTTGACGAATATAGTCTTATTACTATGTTCATAATGTGGACGGCTCCGTTTTTTGTGATAGTTACAATAAGACTTTTTACCGGCGGCAGCAAGGATAACAACGAATCCAGAAGGGGCTTTTCACGCTTTCTTTCAATGAGCATAAAAGCTCTTATGATAATATATATTTTGGTTATAGTGTTTAAAATGCTCATACCGCAAAAGCCGAATATGACGTCCGAAAGGCAAATGGATTTGATTTTGTTTAGCAGAATATCTGCCTGCCTTATGGGAACCCACGAAAACGGTATTATGTACATTATGTGGCACAGTCTTATTCTTGCGCCGTTAACGTTCAGCATATCAATACTTAATCCCAAAATTAAAATATGGCATTTGCTGGTGATAGCAGCGGCAACAGGCTTTACCATTGAAATGATACAGTATTCACTTAATACATCGACGGCTTGTTTGGACGATTTGATTATGTATATTATCGGTGCGGCTGCGGGTATATGTATAAAAAGGTTTATTGATTTTCTGCGTCGTTTGTTTACCGCAGGAAGTGACAAATGTATGCTCAGTTTCAGCTATACGCCTTTGCCTCCGAAACAATCAAATACCGTTACGGTTCTGACGGAGGATTAAACGAAATTTTTACAGTAATATAAAACAGCCGATAAAGTGTTTTTTGCATTTTATCGGCTGTTTATTATGTATTAAAAATTTGATTTGTGAAATTTTAAATTTAACACGGTTTTTCATATTTGCTATTCTATTTCTATTAATATAACCTATTTATTGTAAACTTACACAATTGTAAGCTTACAATTTGATAAAAATATATTGAAAAATTTCTTGCTGAATGATATGATTAAAATAAGGTATTGAAGATAAAATCAAAAATGTGTTCCATATAAAATTTTAGTTTTTGTGTAAATACATTATCAAAAATGGGGTGACGGTGAGATTATGGAAAGATTCGGGTCGATTGTTAAAAAAATAAATGCACTGGCAGGATTAGCGGTAATAGCAGCGTTGTGCTGTCATGGCGGAAGTATGTGTTATTCGATGCTTACGGGGTGGTACGATTTCAATATTGCAAAGACTTTTGCAAATATAATCCTTATAGCAGTTGCAGTTCATGTTTTTCTAAGTATAACGATATTTTTCTTTTTTCATGACGGTGCGGTTTTAAAGTACAAAAAGGAAAATATTTCAACGCTTCTGCAGCGAATTTCTGCTGTTGCAATTTTAATACTTCTGCATATACATATAAATACTTATTCATTTATGGCAACGGGAGAAACTTTGGGTGTGGAACAGATTATTATACACTGTACGAGCGAGATACTGTATTTTGCATCAATTATGACTCATATTGCAGTGTCAATAGGCAAGGGAGCTGTTACTCTCGGAATGGTTAAATCTTCGGCTTCTTTAAAAAGAATAAATCTGATTTCTTATATTATATGCGGAATAGCTATGGCGGCGGCAAGTATAAGTATGCTTCTCTTTTTTATTAGGGGGAACGTATGATGAAAAAACTTATCATTGTAGGCAGCGGTATCGCAGGTCTTACTTGTGCTGTTGAATGTGCGGCACAGGGCGGAAGTGTTGTGTTGGTATCCCCGTATGTTTCCGAACGTTCACAGTCGGTAATGGCTGCCGGTGGTATAAACGCTGCTCTTGATACAAAGGGTGAAAATGACAGCATATTATGTCATATTGAAGATACAATGAGGGGCGGTGCATATATTGCCGACAGGAAAGCGGTTGAGGGAATGTGTACCGCAGCTCCCGAAATTATTAAATGGCTCGAAAGTTTAGGAACGGTATTTACAAGAGATGAGAAAGGCAATATTGACCTTAGAGCTTTCGGCGGACAAACGCACAGGAGAACGGCATACGCAGGAGCGTCTACCGGAAAACAGATAGTTACGGCACTGGTTCGGAAAGTGCGTGAATACGAATGTAGAGGTCTGATAAGTCGGAGGCTCGGTATGCAGTTTCACTCCGCACTTATAAACGACGGTAAATGCTATGGCGCTTTATTTTACAATGAGAAAGAATATAAAACCGAGGCTCTATACGCAGATGCCGTTATTATGGCGGTAGGCGGTCAAAACGGTCTTTTCGGGAAAACTACGGGTTCATTGCTATGCGACGGATATGCGGCGGGCAAGCTGTTTTATCAGGGAGCAAACCTCAAAAATCTTGAATTTATACAATATCACCCAACGACCATAGAAACACCGCAAAAGAGAATGTTGATAAGTGAGGCTGCCAGAGGGGAAGGCGGCAGGCTGTATTATCTGAACGGAGATAAGCGAGTGTATTTTATGGAGGAAAAATACGGCGAAAGAGGCAACCTTATGTCGAGGGATATAGTGTCGAAATGTATTTATGATGCTCCGTCGCAGGTATTTCTTGACATATCATTTTTAGGAAAAGAAAAAATAAAGCATAAACTTAATGAAGTCAGCGATATATGTGACAGGTATGCGGGAATTGATGTTTTGAGGGAGAGTATCCCCGTATATCCGTCGGTGCATTTTTTTATGGGCGGGTTGAGTGTAGACAGAAATCATAGGACAAATATAAAGCATTTATATGCTGTCGGTGAATGTGCGTCAATGTATCACGGGGCAAACCGTTTAGGGGGCAATTCACTGCTTGCGGCGATATACAGCGGTAAATCAGCCGCATTATCTGCTGTTAATGAACCTTATGAGGATAGAAAACCTAATTTCGGGACATATATTTCGGAAAATGAAAGGAAGATAAGCAAAACGCTTTCTGCCGAAAGCAAATTTCCTGCTATATATATAAAACAGGAGCTTGCTAATATTATGAATGAAAATCTCGGTATAACAAGGACAGGCGATAAGATAAAAAAGGGTATTGAAAATATTGATTACTTTTTGTCGATAAGCGACAGGCTTAATTTTGACAGTTCCATATCACCCTATCAGTGTTACAGTCTTGAGGGAATGATAATGCTTGCCAAAGCTGTACTTATGTGTGCGGGAGAACGCAAAGAAACAAGGGGGGCTCATATACGTGATGATTACCCCGAAAGCAGAAAGGAATTAGAATGTTCGACCGTAATATCATACGATGAGGGGAATTATAAAATTTCTTTTAAGGAGGAGGTATAGGAGTGGTTGTAAAAATAAAAAGACAGAAGAACAGGGATAGTAAAGCATACTGGCAGTATTTTGAATACAGCGGTGACGTTAATACAACAGTTGCGGCTGTACTTGACTTTCTCAATTACAGCGACGACCTTTATGATATAGACGGAAATTATGCTCCGAGAATAAGATGGGAATGCAGCTGCCTGCAAAAAGTGTGCGGTGCGTGTGCTATGGTTATAAACGGCAAACCGTCACTTGCATGCAATACATTTCTTGATAAGATGAAAGGAAAAGAGCTGGTGCTGGAGCCTCTGTCAAAATTTCCCGTTGTTGCAGACCTTATAACAGACAGGAGCATTATAGATAATAATTTAAGACAGGTTCAATTATATATCGGAGAGCGGGACGAGAATGACGGCGGATTGTATGAATTGCAGTATACGGCGGCTAAATGTCTGAAATGTGGTTTGTGTCTTGAAATATGCCCGAATTACATTAAGGGTGATAATTTTTTCGGAGCTTTATTTGCGAATGATACTTTTCTCACGCATAGTCTTTCAAAAAACAGAAAGAAAGAGCTGAAAAGGGAATACACCAAACATTTTAGCTCGGGGTGTTCCAAGGCTTTGTCGTGTGAAAGTATATGCCCGACGGGTATTTCGACACTTTCCTCTATTTTCTCAATGGAACATTCTAAAAGAAAATAATGGTAAAAACTATATGTCAAAATTGATTTATTACCAAATTGTGCTTTTAATCTTGATTCAGACATGAATTGACAAAAGAGAAGTGTTATGGTATTGTAATTGTATATGAAAATATAAAAAAATAAATCAAATATTTTTATATTATCGACAAATAAATTAAGGGGGTTATTTACAGTGAAAAGCGAAAGAAAGAAAAAAGCAGTTCAAAAAATACTTTGTGTTGCTCTTGCGGCGGCAATGCTCGGAGTTTATGCGGAAACTGCTCTGCCTGTGTATACGGGTACGGGAGTTGTTGCCAAAGCGGCGACATCAATGGATGTTGAAGCAGGCGATGATTACAAGTGGAAAGAAAATCAAGACGGCAGTGTGACAGTTACAGATTATACCGGAAACGGCGGAGATGTTGTTATCCCGTCTGAAATTGACGGAAAGCCTGTTACATCAATAGGCAAAAGGGCGTTTAAAGATTGCACAGGACTGACAAGCGTAACCATTCCCGACAGTGTTACATCAATAGGTGATGATGCGTTTTCAGACTGCACAGGACTGACAGTAATAAGTGTTGATAAAAATAACGAAAGCTACACATCCGAAGATGGTGTTTTATTTGACAAAAATAAAACTACTTTGATGACATATCCCCAAGGTAAGAAAGGCGCCTACACCATACCCGATAGTGTTACATCAATAGGCAAAAGGGCGTTTTCTGACTGCGCAGGACTGACAGACGTAACGATACCCGACAGTGTTACATCAATAGGTGATGGTGCGTTTGTCGATTGCATAGAACTGAAAAATGTAACGATACCCGACAGTGTTACATCAATAGGTGAAGAGGTGTTTTTTGGCTGTACAGGACTGACAAGCGTAACGATACCCGACAGTGTTACGGATATAGGCAGTAGTGCGTTTTACGGTTGCACAGGTCTGACAAGTGTAATCATACCCGGCAGTGTTACTAAGATAGAGGCATTTTTATTTAGTGAGTGCACGGGACTGACAAGCGTAACAATACCCGACAGCGTTACATCAATAGGCTATTATGCGTTTAAAGATTGCACAGGACTGACAAGCGTAACCATTCCCGACAGTGTTACATCAATAAGTGATGATACGTTTTCAGGCTGCACAGGACTGGCAGTAATAAATGTTGATAAAAATAACGAAAGCTACACATCCGAAGATGGTGTTTTATTTGACAAAAATAAAACTAATTTGATAATATATCCCGTAGGTAAGAAAGGCGCCTATACCATACCCGATAGTGTTACCGAGATAGGCTCGAGTGCGTTTGACGGCTGCATAGGACTGACAAGTGTAACGATACCCGACAGTGTTACATCAATAGGTTATGGTGCGTTTTTCGGCTGCACAGGACTGACAGACGTAACGATACCCGACAGCGTTACATCAATAAGCAGTTTGGCGTTTTACAATTGCACAGGGCTGACAAGTGTAATCATACCCGGCAGTGTTACATCAATAGGCAGTAGTGCGTTTTACGGATGCGATAATATTACCATTCACGGCTACAAAAACAGCTACGCCGAAACTTATGCAAATGAAAACGGAATTACTTTTGCTGAAATAGATGTTGAAACAGCCGATGATTACGAGTGGAAAGAAAACGAGGACGGCACTGTGACGATAACAGGTTATACCGGAAACGGCGGAGATGTTGTTATCCCGTCTGAAATTGACGGTAAGTCTGTTACATCAATAGGCAATTGGGCGTTTGAAGATTGCACAGGACTTACAAGCGTAACGATACCCGGCAGTGTTACGAAGATAGGCAATTGGGCGTTTTTTAGATGCACGGGACTGACAGACGTAAAGATATCCGACAGTGTTACGGAGATAGGTATGGCGGCGTTTTATGGCTGCACGGGACTGACAAGCATAACCATACCCGACAGTGTTACGAATATAGGTATGGCGGTGTTTTTTGGCTGCACAGGACTGACAAGTATCGATGTCGATAAGAATAACGAAAATTATTTATCCGAAAGCGGCATTGTATTTAACAAAGACAAGACTGCTCTTATATTATATCCCGTAGGTAGAATAGGTGACTATACTATACCCGACAGTGTTACGTCAATAGGTACGTCGGCGTTTGTGGATTGCACGGGACTGACAAGTATAACAATACCCGACAGTGTTACGGAGATAGGTATGGGGGCGTTTGCAGGCTGCTCGGGACTGACAAGTATAACAATACCCGACAGTGTTACGAAGATAGGTGCTGAGGCGTTTTCATATTGCACAGGACTGACAAGTATTGATGTTGATAAGAATAACGAGAATTATTTATCTGAAAACGGCGTTCTGTTTAACAAAGACAAAACTTCTCTGATAGCATATCCCGGAGGTAAGAATGGTGCCTACACTGTACCCGGAAGCGTTACGGAAATAGGTGCCGGGGCGTTTGCAGATTGCACAGGACTGACAAGTATAACAGTTCCTGACAGTGTTACGTCAATAGGTGATTATGCGTTTTCACATTGCACAGGACTGACCAATATAACAATACCTGCAAGTGTTACCGAGATAAGTGATGGTATATTTGCCGGATGTGACGATATTGTTATTTTCGGTTATAGTGGCAGTTATGCGGAAACTTATGCAAATGAAAACGAACTTGCTTTTGTTGCAATAGATGCTGATTACGAGTGGGAAGAAAATGAAGACGGCAGTGTGACAATTACAGGTTATACCGGAAACGGCGGAGATGTTGTTATTCCGTACGTAATTGACGGAAAACCTGTTACATCAATAGGCAATTGGGCGTTTGACAGCTGCATAGGACTGACAAGCATAACCATACCCGACAGTGTTACATCAATAGGTGATGGTGCGTTTGCCGACTGCACAGGACTTACAGTAATAAGTGTTGATAAAAATAACGAAAGCTACACATCCGAAGATGGTGTTTTATTTGACAAAAATAAAACTACTTTGATAAGATATCCCGGAGGTAAGAAAGGCGCCTACACTATACCGGGCAGTGTTACATCAATAGGTTATGTTGCGTTTGCCGACTGCCCGGGACTGACAGACGTAACGATACCGGGCAGTGTTACATCAATAGATGATGGTGCGTTTTTATACTGCCCGAGACTGACAAGCATAACCATACCCGACAGTGTTACATCAATAGGTTATAGTGCGTTTTTCGACTGCACAGGACTTACAGTAATAAGTGTTGATAAAAATAACGAAAGCTACACATCCGAAGATGGTGTTTTATTTGACAAAAATAAAACTACTTTGATAACATACCCCGGAGGTAAGGAAGGTGCCTACACTATACCGGGCAGTGTTACATCAATAGGTGATCGTGCGTTTGGGTATTGCAAAGGACTGACAAGCATAACCATACCCGACAGTGTTACATCAATAGGTTATAGTGCGTTTGTCGTCTGCAAAGGACTGACAAGTGTAACCATACCCGACAGCGTTACCGAGATAGGCTTGGGTGCGTTTGCCGACTGCACAGGACTTACAGAAATAAATGTTGGTCAAAATAACGAAAGCTACACATCCGAAGATGGTATTTTATTTGACAAAAATAAAACTACTTTGATAATATATCCCGCAGGTAAGAAAGGTGCCTACACTATACCGGGCAGTGTTACATCAATAGGTGATGGTGCGTTTGGGTATTGCAAAGGACTGACCAATACAACAATACCTGCGAGTGTTATTGAGATAGGCAGTGATGCATTTTACGGATGTGATAATGTTACCATTTACGGCTACAAAAACAGTTATGCCGAAACTTACGCCAAAGACAATGATATTCCTTTTGTTGCCATTGAAGAACCTATCGTTACACCTACGGAAATAACTCTTGACACGACACGCACATGGATGGGCAGAGGTGAAACCTATCAGCTTAGCGCAACTGTAAGCCCGAACAATGCCGCCGATAAAAGTATAACTTGGACTTCGAGCAACAATAATATAGCAACCGTAAGCAACGGAAAAGTAACGGCTAAAAAAGACGGAACGGTTACTATTACTGCAAAGACGAGCAACGGAAAAACCGCAGAGTGCAAAATAACCGTTCAGCCGCCTGCAAGCAAAATAACCCTTAATAAATCGACCTTGTATCTCGGTATCGGGGAAACATTCCAACTCACAAGCTCGGTTCAGTCGGGAACAGCCTCGGCAAAGCGTGCTTTTGCGTCAAGCGATAACAGTATATGCTACACAAGCGGCAAAGGACTTTTGACCGCCAAAAAGGCAGGTACGGTATATGTTACCGTTAAGACGTTCAACGGAAAGACGGCGCAATGTAAAGTCGTAGTACAGCCGCCTGCAAGCAAAATAACCCTTAATAAATCGACCTTGTATCTCGGTATCGGAGAAACATTCCAACTCACAAGCTCGGTTCAGTCGGGAACAGCGTCAACAAAACGTGCTTTTGTGTCAAGCGACAACAGTATATGCTACACAAGCGGCAAAGGACTTTTAACAGCCAAAAAGGCAGGTACGGTATATGTTACCGTTAAGACGTTCAACGGAAAGACGGCGCAATGCAAGGTTGTAGTTCAGCCGCCTGCAAGCAAAATAACCCTTAATAAATCGACCTTGTATCTCGGTATCGGAGAAACATTCCAGCTCACAAGCTCGGTACAGTCGGGAACAGCGTCAACAAAACGTGCTTTTGCGTCAAGCGACAACAGTATATGCTACACAAGCGGCAACGGACTTTTGACCGCCAAAAAAGCAGGTACGGTATATGTTACCGTTAAGACGTTCAACGGCAAGACGGCGCAATGCAAAGTTGTAGTACAGCCGCCTGCAAGCAAAATAACCCTTAATAAATCGACATTGTATCTCGGTATCGGGGAAACATTCCAGCTCACAAGCTCGGTTCAGTCGGGAACAGCGTCAACAAAGCGTGCTTTTGCGTCAAGCGATAACAGTATATGCTACACAAGCGGCAATGGACTTTTGACCGCCAAAAAAGCAGGTACGGTATATGTTACCGTTAAGACATTCAACGGCAAGACGGCGCAATGCAAAGTTGTAGTACAGCCGCCTGCAAAAGCCGTACACATAAGCAAATCGTGGCTCACACTTCACGTTGGACAGAAATTCCAGCTTTCAAGCTGGGTTGAAGCAGGCACGGCATCAACAAAGCGTGCTTGGAGTTCAAGTGACAACAACACAGTTCATACAAGCGGCAACGGACTTTTGACCGCAAAGAAAACGGGTACTGCTAACATTACGGTCAAGACATTTAACGGCGTATCTTCTACTCTTAAAGTAAAGGTTATAAAATGATTCTTTCATTTGTGTGACATTACCGCTATTTAAAACACATAATGAAAGACGCAGAACCGCATAAAAAAACAAGCGACAGTAAATAAAGCTGTCGCTTGTTTTTGTGCTTTATTGTACACTTTACAATCGTTTTGCTATACTGCTTTATTGTCGGGATTTAGAATTGCAGTGATTTTTCTTTGTTTGTTTGCAAATTAATATTTGAAATGCTATAATATCTTAAATAAACTTAACCCTATGGGTAAGAAGTCTTTCGTCTTTAATCGAAGTATCTTAGGCGAGAGTATACTGAGAATGTAATGATTTATATTATTTACCGAAAAATATAATAATATCGGAGGAAACAAAAATGCTTAAAGGGGAGCTTCTTGCGCCTGCCGGAGATTCCGAATGTTTTGAAAATGCGTTGAAATTCGGTGCAGATGCAATTTATCTTGCCGGCAAACGGTTTGGAATGCGTACCGCATCTGAAAATTTTGATATGGATATGCTTAGTGCCTCGGTCAAAAAAGCACATAAAAAGGGCGTTAAGGTATATGTTGCCTGCAATACTCTTCCGAGGAACGGCGAAATTGATACGATGCCCGAATTTTTGGAGCAGTGCGAAAATTGCGGAGTGGACGCTTTTATAATTGCCGACCTTGGTGTAATGTCGCTTGCCGAAAAATATGCGCCGAACGTAAAACGTCACGTTTCCACACAGGCAGGAATAGTAAACTACCAAACCGCAAGATTTTTAAATGATGCAGGCGCTTCAAGAGTAGTTCTTGCAAGGGAACTTACGCTTGAAGATATTGCCGAAATAAGAGCGAAAACAAATCCCGAACTGGAGCTTGAGGTATTTGTACACGGTTCTATGTGTGTATCGTTTTCCGGAAGATGTTTGATTTCAAGCTATATGACGGGCAGAGATGCTAACCGCGGTGACTGCGCACAGCCTTGCAGATGGAAATATTACCTTTACGAAGAACACCGTGACGGTCAATACTTCCCTGTAACAGAGGAAAACGGCGGTACATATCTGTACAATTCACGGGACCTTTGTATGATAGGACATATAGATGATATACTAAAGGCAGGAGTAACAAGCCTTAAAATCGAGGGCAGAGCAAAATCGGCTTATTATACTGCGGTGGTAACGAACGCTTACCGGCACGCAATTGACTCTTATTACGAATCAGGCGGAGAGTACAAGCCCGAACAGTGGATTTTTGAAGAGCTTGAAAAAGTAAGCCACCGAGAATACAGTACCGGATTTTTTTATGGCGGAGAGCCGGGACAGGTCACGTCAAACGGAGGATATATCCGCAATTACGATGTTGTTGCGGTATGTGATGATTATAAGGACGGGACGGCATATATAACTCAGCGCAACAGATTTTTTACGGGCGATATTCTTGATGTGCTTCCTCCGAGTGGTGTTCCGTTTAATGTTAAAGTTGAAAAAATGTTTGATGAAAAAGGAGAACCTGTAAGCGTTGCACCTCACGCAATGCAAAAGCTGACAATACCGACGGAAATTGAGATACCGTCAGGCTCGATGTTAAGAAAAAAGCGTGTATAAATAAGGTCATACAGTTAAGTCGGCATATTATACTGATGAGTTGATGAAGAAACCAAATAAAAGATTTGAGTGACATTCAAGGTGAGATAATGGACAAATTTAAACTTGTATCGAATTACAATCCCACGGGCGACCAGCCTCAGGCAATTGACACACTTGTAAGAAGTATCAAGTCGGGCAATAAAGAACAAACTCTTCTCGGAGTAACAGGTTCGGGAAAAACATTTACAATGGCAAATATAATTGAACGTATGAACCGTCCTACCTTGGTGCTTGCTCACAACAAAACGCTTGCGGCACAGCTATGCAGTGAATTTAAGGAATTTTTTCCCGAAAACGCGGTAGAATATTTCGTAAGCTATTATGATTATTATCAGCCGGAGGCTTATGTTCCGACTACTGACACATATATAGAAAAAGACAGTTCCATAAATGACGAAATAGATAAGCTCCGACATTCGGCAACGCTTGCGCTTTCCGAAAGACGTGACGTGATTATCGTTTCAAGTGTTTCCTGCATATATTCTCTCGGTAACCCGATAGACTATCGGACAATGGTTATTTCACTTCGTCCCGGTATGCAGAAATCAAGGGACGAGCTTTTGAAAAAGCTCGTTGACTTACAGTACGAACGCAATGATATAGATTTTACACGCAACAAGTTCCGTGTAAGAGGAGATGTGGTGGAAATTTTTCCCGTATCATCATCGGATACAATTATACGGGTCGAATTTTTTGGTGACGAAATTGACAGAATAACAGAGGTCAACCCTATTACGGGTGAAGTTAAAAGTACCGTTCGTCACGCGGCTATTTATCCCGCATCGCATTATATTGTTCCCCGTGACAAAATGGAGAGTGCAATCAGCGAGATAGAAAGGGAGCTTGAAGAACGCATAGAGTTTTTTAAGGATAGAGGAAAGCTGCTTGAGGCGGAGCGCATAGAACAGCGCACACGTTATGACATTGAAATGCTCAGGGAAATAGGATTTTGTACGGGAATAGAGAATTACTCAAGAATTTTGTCGGGCAGAGAAGCGGGTTCGTCCCCGTACACACTTCTTGATTATTTTCCCGACGACTATTTGCTTTTCGTTGACGAGTCCCACGTTACGCTGCCCCAAGTCAGGGGAATGTACGGAGGCGACAGGGGCAGGAAAGAAAATCTTGTAAATTTCGGATTTCGTCTGCCATCAGCATTTGACAACAGACCCTTGAATTTTGACGAATTTTATGACAGAATAAATCAGGCGGTGTTTGTCAGCGCAACGCCCGGAGATTTTGAAAAGGAAAAAAGCAGTATAATTGCCGAACAAGTGATACGTCCTACGGGACTTCTTGACCCCGAAATAAGTGTACGTCCCGTTGAGGGGCAAATGGACGATTTAATTTCGGAGATAAATATTCGAGCCTCGAAAAAGCAGAGAGTTCTTGTCACAACGCTGACGAAAAAAATGGCGGAAGATTTAACGGAATATTTTACCACAATGGGAATAAGGGTAAGATATATGCACTACGACATTGACACGGTTGAACGTATGCAAATAATCCGTGATTTACGGCTGGGAGAATTTGATGTTCTTGTCGGCATAAATCTTTTGCGTGAAGGTCTTGACATACCGGAAGTTTCTCTTGTTGCGATACTTGATGCAGATAAAGAGGGATTTTTAAGAAGTGAGCGTTCGCTTATTCAAACGATAGGACGTGCGGCGCGAAATTCGGAAGGCAAGGTAATAATGTACGCTGATGTTGTTACGGATTCAATGGAAAAGGCAATAACAGAAACAGAGAGGCGTCGTGCGATACAACGTCAATACAACGAAGAACACGGAATCATTCCCAAAACAATTGTTAAAAAGGTAAATGATATTATAGAAATATCGTCACACGATGACATTGAAAAACGTTCAAAGACCAAATTATCAAAGGCGGAACGAGAAAAGCTGATTGAACAGCTTACAAAAGAAATGAAAGCGGCGGCAAAAATCCTTGAATTTGAACACGCCGCATATCTCCGTGACAAGATAAAAAAACTTAGAGGCGATTATTAATGCGCCGAGCCTGCGCTGTCGATTCGCGTTGTCGATCACTCCGTTCGCTCGTACTGCAAAAGATAAGTACAATCGCGCGGCATAAGTTTTTTTAGCCATAGTCAAAAGTTTCGGTCAAGCCTTTTCAAAGGCTTGCGGATTCCAAAGGCAGAGCCTTTGGCGGGTTTTTAAGGGCGGAGCCCTTAACTCTGCATGAATAATGTTTACATTGAAAAGAGGGAAAAAATGGCAAAGAAAAAAATACAGGAATACGGTAACGAAAGTATAAGTTCGCTGAAAGGTGCGGATAGAGTGCGTAAACGTCCCGCAGTTATATTCGGCTCGGACGGTATAGAAGGCTGTCAGCACTCTGCTTTTGAAATATTGTCTAACTCGATTGATGAAGCAAGAGAGGGATACGGAAAAGAAATTATTGTAACAAAATACGCCGATAATTCGATAGAAATTGAGGACTTCGGCAGGGGTATCCCCGTTGATTATAACAAAAACGAGGAACGCTATAATTGGGAACTCGTTTTTTGCGAGCTGTATGCCGGAGGAAAATACAATAACAGCGAGGCTGAAAACTATGAGTTCTCCTTGGGATTAAACGGTCTTGGTCTTTGTTCTACACAGTATTCGTCCGAATATATGGATGTCGATATTCGCCGTGACGGCACACGCTTTACTCTGCATTTTGAACACGGAGAAAATGTTGGAGGACTTCATCGTGAACAGTATACCGGTAAGAAAACCGGTACAAAAATTCATTGGAAGCCCGATATAGAGGTGTTTACCGATATAAATATATCCGATGAGTATTTTGAGGATACAATAAAACGTCAGGCGATAGTAAATGCAGGTATAAATTTTATTTTCCGTACCGAAAAAAACGGAAAATTTGAAATCTCCGAGTTTAAATACGATAACGGTATTGTAGACCATGTAAAGGAAATTGTGGGAGAAAATGCTTTGTCGCAGGTTCAATTATGGCAAACTGAAAAAATGGTTCGTGACCGTGACGATAAACCCGAATATAAAACGAAAATAAACATAGCCCTTGCCTTTTCAAATAAAAATGCCGTTGCCGAATATTACCACAATTCGAGCTTGCTTGAATACGGCGGAGCGCCCGAAAAGGCTGTCAGAAATGCGTTTGTTTATTCCATAGATTCATATTTGAAACAAAACAGCAAATATACTAAAAACGAAAGTAAAATAAATTTTGACGATGTTAAAGATTGTCTTGTAATTGTTATCTCTTCATTTTCAAATGTGACTTCATACGAAAACCAAACCAAAAAAGCCATAACAAACAAGGGTATTCAAGACGCAATGACGGAATATTTGCGTCATCAGCTTGAAATATATTTTATTGAAAACAAACTTGATGCGGAAAAAATTTCAAATCAGGTTCTTATAAATAAAAGGAGCCGTGAAAGTGCCGAGAAAACACGCCTTAACATAAAGAAAACTCTTGCGGGAAATATGGATATGACGGGACGTGTCGCAAAATTTGTCGATTGCCGAAGCAAAGATAAATCCGAACGGGAACTTTTTATAGTTGAGGGAGATTCGGCTCTCGGAGCCTGCAAACAGGCACGCAACCCCGATTTTCAGGCTATAATGCCGATTAGGGGAAAAATATTGAACTGCCTGAAAGCAGACTATGACAAGATTTTTAAAAGTGAAATAATAACCGACTTGTTAAAGGTTCTCGGATGCGGTGTTGAAGTAAAATCAAAAGCAAACAAGGAGCTTGCATCGTTTGATATGGATTTACTGCGTTGGAACAAGATAATATTTTGTACCGATGCCGATGTTGACGGCTTTCATATAAGAACGCTCTTGTTGACTATGATATATCGGCTTGCCCCTACTCTTATAAAAGAGGGAAAGGTGTTTATTGCCGAGTCGCCCCTTTATGAAATAACATCAAAAGAAAAGGTGTATTTCGCCTATAATGAAACAGAAAAAGAAAACTTTATAAAAGAAATAGGCGATAAAAAATTTACCGTACAGCGTTCAAAAGGACTTGGTGAAAACGAGCCTGATATGATGAGCTTTACAACAATGAACCCCGATACTCGCCGACTTATCAAGGTAATGCCTGATAATGCCGCCGCGACATCTGAAATGTTTGATATACTTCTTGGCGACAACCTCAGTGTAAGACGTGATTATATAATTGAGAACGGAGCAAAATATATTGACGACCTTGATGTTTCTTAAAGCACATTAAGGCGGCATAAATTTATATCAGCCAAAATTAAAGGTTTCGCGCAAGCCTTTTTAAAGTCTTGCGTTTTTCAAAGGCACAGTCCTTTGGCGAAGTTTCGGGAGCGGAGCCTCCGATAATTTATTACTTGCAGGCAGGAGAAAAAATATGGCAAAAAGGAAAACAACAAAAAATACTGCGTCAACACAAAAAATGCAGGGATATATTGAGGGTGCGGGAGAGGTAGTTGAAGAAAAAATAGTATCAACGCTTGAAGAAAATTTTATGCCCTACGCTATGAGTATAATACTAAGCCGCGCAATACCCGAAATAGACGGATTTAAACCGTCACACAGAAAGCTGCTGTATACAATGTACAAAATGGGACTTTTAGGCTCGACGCGCACTAAATCGGCAAATATAGTCGGTCAGACAATGAGACTGAACCCCCACGGAGATGCGGCGATTTATGACACTATGGTAAGGCTTAGCAGGGGATATGAGGCACTTTTACACCCATATATAGATTCAAAAGGAAATTTCGGTAAATTTTACAGTCGTGATATGGCTTGGGCAGCGTCAAGATATACCGAGGCAAAGCTCGACCCTATATGCAGCGAACTGTTTAACGATATTGATAAAGATACTGTCGATTTTGTAGATAACTATGACAATACCCTGAAAGAACCCTCACTTTTGCCCGCCGCATTTCCATCGGTTCTGGTCAATGCGAATACGGGCATTGCGGTAGGTATGGCAAGCTCTATATGTTCGTTTAACCTTGCCGAGGTCTGCCGCACGACCGTAGGGCTGCTTAAAGACCCCGATTTTGATATTATGTCAACGCTTATCGCACCCGATTTTACGGGAGGCGCACAAATAGTATACGACAAAAAGGTTATAGAAAACATATATAAAACGGGCAGAGGAAGCATTAAGCTGAGAGGGCGGTACCGTTACGACAAGACTGCAAACTGTATAGATATTTTGAGTATACCTCAAACCGCAACAGCCGAGGCTTTGATAGAAAAGGTTATTGACCTTGTAAAACAAGGCAAAATAAAAGAAATATCGGATATTCGTGACGAAACAGGACTTGACGGTCTTAAAATAACCATTGACCTTAAACGCGGAATAAATCCCGACAAGCTGATGCAAAAGCTGTATAAGATGACCCCGCTTGAGGACAGCTTTTCCTGTAACTTCAATGTGCTTATTGCGGGTACGCCCAAGGTTATGGGAGTTCGTGAGCTTTTGAACGAGTGGTCGGCTTTCCGCATTGAGTGCGTAAAAAGAAGAACGTACTTTGACCTGCATAAAAAACAGGAAAAACTGCATCTTTTGCGTGGACTTGAAAAAATTTTGCTTGATATAGACAGAGCCATAAGTATTATACGGGGTACAAAAGAGGAAAGTATGGTCGTTCCGAACCTTATGAGCGGTTTCGGCATTGATGAAACACAAGCCGAATATGTTGCCGAAATAAAACTGCGTCAGCTTAACCGTGAATATATATTGAAACGCACCGATGATATTTCACGTCTTGAAAATGATATTGAAAAACTGGAATCTGTTTTAAAAAGTAATGCCAAAATAAAAAAAATTATCATCAAAGAACTTGAAGATATTGCCGAAAAATACGGTCAGCCCCGTAAAAGTATGATTATATATGCCGATGATATTGTCGAAGAGGATACAGCCGAGGAAATTCCGGATTATGCCGTTAATTTGTTCTTTACAAAGGACGGTTACTTCAAGAAAATCACGCCCCAGTCTTTAAGAATGAGCAGTGAACACAAGCTCAAAGAGGGCGATAAAATTATCGAGCATTTTGAAACGACAAACAACACCGACATTATATTCTTTACCGATAAACAGCAGGCGTACAAGACAAAAGCACCCGAATTTTCGGATACAAAGGCAAGCGTTTTGGGAGAATACATTCCGTCAAAGCTCTCTTTTGACGAGGGTGAAAACGCCGTATATATGGTGCCGACAAAAGATTATAAGGGATTTGTTTTATTCGTGTTTGAAAACGGAAAAATAGCTAAAGTGCCGTTGTCGGCATATTTTACCAAAACTAACCGAAAACGGCTTACCGGCGCATATTCCGACAAGGAGCGTCTGGCGTCTGCGGTATATGTTGAAAATGACGATACCGATATTGTTCTGAGGTCGTCGTCGGGCAGGATACTTATTATAAAATCGTCCGACCTCCTTGCCAAAACAAGCCGCAATACACAGGGCGTGGCTGTTATGAAACTAAGAAAGGGACACAGAATTGTATATGCCGAGGTATATAATGAGTCAATGCTGCGTAATCCCGAAAAATACCGAGCAAAAACAATTCCGGCATCGGGACGTGTTCCCTCTGCCGACGAATCCGGTGAACAGATTACGTTCGGATAAATATTGCACTGCGAAATAATGACATAATCAAAATTCCGCAGCCCATAATTTGGACTGCGGAACTTATCGAGTGTTTTTCGTATTGATGAAAGCAAACGCTTTTTTCATCAATAATATTATTCTACATTTTGCACAGATTTATAGCAGGAAAAATATACAAAAAAGAAAATCTTAAATTAAAATAAATTACTTGATTTTAACATTTAAATATGGTATTATAAAAAAGTATTGTTAAAACATTAGTTACTTTTTAGGAGGATTTTAAAATATGGGAGTTTGGGAAATTATTGTTGCCGCTTTGGTTCTTGTTTTTTCGGTTTTGATGATTATAGTAATCATTCTTCAGGAAGGTCACGAAGCCGGTCTGGGTACGATAACCGGAGGAGCCGATTCATTTCTTAGCAGGGGCAAAGCGCGTACCGCAGATGCGATTTTTGCAAGAATAACAAAATACTGCGCGCTTTTGTTTTTCGTTTTGGTCGTTCTTCTTAACGCAATGCAGTATTTTAATTTTACCGGAGCTCCCGATAAGAATGTTACCGAAACTTCGGTAGTTTCCGATGCTTCAACCGAATCGTCTGCCGAATCAAAATCCGAGAGCAAGACGGAATCGTCAGCCGAGTCAAAAACCGAGAGCAAAACAGAATCGTCAGCCGAGTCGAAAACCGAAAGCAAAGCCGAATCAAAAGCCGAGAGTAAAGCCGAATCGTCTGCTGTTTCAAATACGCAAAGCGGTCAGGCGTCTGCAAATTCAACATCAAGCCAAGGCTGATAAAAGAACGGTTTAGAAATTTCAACGCATCTTCAATGTACGGCAAACGCATTGGAGGTGCTTTGTTTTTAACGGAAATTAGGGTGATTCTGTTATGAAGATACAATTGCCGTTTACGGTAAAAATGATTATTGAAAAGCTCGAAAGCAAAGGATACGATGCTTATGCTGTCGGCGGGTGCGTGCGTGACACCGTTATGGGGAAATGTCCCTCCGACTGGGATATATGTACCTCCGCACTGCCGTGTGAAACGCTTGACGTGCTTAAAAAAGACAATATAATAAAAAACGGAATTAAACACGGTACCGTAACCGTAAGGTTCGACGGACAAAATTATGAAATAACAACTTTTCGTACAGACGGCAGTTACCTTGACAATCGCCGCCCAAGCAATGTGACGTTTGTGAGCAGTCTTAGGGAGGATCTCTCGCGCCGTGATTTTACCATAAACGCAATGGCGTATAACGATAGGGACGGTTTAACAGATTATTTTTCGGGTGCGGCTGATATTGAAAAAAAGCTCGTCCGTTGTGTCGGAGAACCTGATAAGCGTTTTAACGAAGACGCCCTAAGAATATTGCGTGCCTTGAGATTTTCATCCGTACTCGGTTTTGATATAGACAAAAAGACTTCCGAGGCAATTCATAAAAATGCGGAGCTTCTCAAGAATATATCATTTGAAAGAATAATGTCCGAATTTGTAAAAATCCTTATGGGGAAAAACGTCGAAAGTGTTCTTCTCGGTTACAGCGACGTTATTTCGGTATTCATTCCCGAAATAATCCCGATGATAGGTTTTGAACAGAAAAATCCTCATCACGTTTATGACGTATGGACACATACGGTTAAAACGGTTGCGGCGGTAAAGAACGAAAAAACACTGCGCCTTGCGGCTTTGCTCCACGACTTTGGAAAGCCGCAGAAATTTACCGTTGACGAAAACGGCGTGGGACATTTTAAAGGACACCCGAAAGTAAGTGCGGAAATGGCAAAAAATATACTGACACGCCTTAAAGCGGATAATAAAACAAAGAATGATACGGTCAAGCTGATAGAATTACACGACGTGCGTATAAGCCCCGAACCGAAATATGTAAGGCGTTTGGCGGCAAAAATAGGGGAGGAACTGTATCCGAGCCTTATTGAACTGAAGCGTGCGGATTCTTTGGCGCAAAATCCCGATATGCGCTCACAAAAGCTCGAATATGCCGATAAATTGCAAAGGATATTTAATGAAGAAGTAAGCAGGGGAGCCGTATTTTCAATGAAGTCGCTTGCGCTTAACGGAAACGACATAATAAATTTGGGAATAACCGACGGAGTAGAAATCGGAAAATGCCTTAAATATCTTTATACGCTGGTCATAAACGGCGAAGCGGAAAATACTAAACAGGCATTGACGGAAAAACTTAGGGACATAAAAAAGGATTAAATTGAAGCGGATATTTTGATATGCTGTAATTGACCGATAGGACTGTAAAAGTGGGGAAAGAAAATGGAATATAACATAAATCTTGGAGCGTGGCAAAGCGTTTTTGCTGTACCGACGGAAATTGTTGACAAACACATAAAGCTCGCCGGTGCCGCACAGCTTAAAGTTATACTTTGGTTCCTGCGTCACGCAGGCGAAAATTTCACGGTTGAGGATATTGCAGGTTCACTGTCAATGCAGCCCGCCGACGTCCGTGACTGTATGCAATATTGGATTCAGACGGGAGTTATTTCTATGAACGGCAGTACGTTAGAGCCTGCCTCACAGACAAAAAGTGCCGAACCGCAAAACGAGGCGGCAGCCGAACGCTCCGAGTCGGACAAGCCTGCAGATACCGAACAAAAACCTGTTGAAGCGGCAGTTCAGAGCAAGAAAAGACTTCTTTCCCGCCCCGAAAAACCCGACGCAAAATACCTTGCACAAAGAATGACGAACGATAAGAGCATTGAATATTTAATGCAGTCGGCTGACGAAATATTCGGCAGGATAACAAGCAATAACGATAGAGCAACATTGCTGTTGATACACGAATATGACGGACTTCCCGTTGAGGTAATAATAATGCTTTTACAGTATGCGTGCAGCATAGGAAAATGTAATATGAGGTATATAGAAAAAATGGCGATTTCGTGGGCAGATGAAGAAATTACCACACTTGATGCCGCAGATAAAAAGATAAAAAAACTTACCTGCGGAAGAAATGCGGCGTCAGCGGTTCAGCGTATAATCGGCGCAGACGAACATTCGCCCACGGAAAGGGAAACGGAGCTTGCGGATACATGGATAAACAAGTGGAAGTTTACCTCCGATATGATACGCAAGGCGTATGAAATTTGCGTAGATACCAAGGGAAAGTATATACCGAGATATGTAAATTCGGTGCTTGAGCGGTGGTACAATTCGGGAATATCGACCGTTGAGCAGGTCGACAAGGAAAAAGCGTCAAGAAAGACAAAAAAACATAACGGATACGGAGCCACATACGATATATCCGAATACGAAAGTACGAGCATCGCCGATGAGGAGTGGTAACAATGGGATATTCCCGTGAAATATACGAGGAAGCTGAAACAATAATGGAGCGCAGACGATTGTTTGCCGAACAGGAGGCTGAAAAACGGCGGAATCTTTTGTATATGCGTTCGCCGCGTGCGGAACAGATCGTACACGATCTTGCACGGACGTCTGTTAAAGCGGCAAAGGCGGTGTTCGGAGGTTCCGATGTTAAAAAAGAGCTTGAAAAGCTGAAAATAAAAAATCAAGCGATGCAAAAGGATTTAAAAAAAATCATATCCGAGCTTGGTTTTCCGGAAAATTATCTTGAAGAGTGGTACAAGTGCGATAAATGCAGGGACACGGGATATATTGACGGAAAAATGTGTTCCTGTATGAAAACCCTTTTGAGAAAAACAGCATACGAAAAGCTGAATAAAATTTCACCGCTTGCCTTATCGGATTTTGACAGCTTTTCGTTGGATTATTATTCCAAGACGCCTCTTGCCGACGGCAAACCTTCGGCATATACCGTTATGTCAAGGGTACTTAATTTTTGCCGAAAATATGCGTATGAGTTTTCCGAAAATTCACAAAGTCTGCTGTTCCAAGGCGGTCCGGGACTCGGAAAAACACATCTGTCGCTTTCGGTCGCAAAATGTGCGATTGACAACGGATACGGCGTTATTTATGTTTCGGCGCCTGCAATACTTTCAAAGCTGGAAAACGAGCGTTTTTCCGGCAAAGCAAAAAACGAAAACACGGAACAGCTTGTAATGGACTGCGATTTGCTGATAATTGACGATTTGGGAACAGAATTTACAACAAAGTTTTCCGTACCGGCAATATACAATATTATAAATTCCCGAACAATAATGTCAAAGCCTACAATAATAAGCACTAATCTTTCTCTTGCGGAGCTTCAGGAAAAGTACAGCTTCAGAATGGTGTCAAGGATAATAGGTATGCTGGACAGAGTTGAATTTGTGGGCAGTGATATTCGTCAGCAGAAAAGACGTGAAAGAAAAAACAGGCAGTGAAATTAAAATTTCCGTTGAGTTTTTAAATTTGCCCGAAAGACGAAAAATTTTGAGCCGTTTATTTCGGCTGTCGGAGTTTTGCTGTTATATTATGAGGACGTCGGGCAAACAATATATGAAGATAAAATATTTACTTTCTATCGCCGAATTTGCTTATACATTAACGGATTATTTACTTATATGATAAACGGACGTATGACGTGCGGATTCGGAAAAAATAAGGAGTCTTATTGATGAATAAACAGGATAATGAAATAATCCTTGAAACTCTTAAAGAGCAGAAAGAACCTGTACTTCGGCGTGATTTACAGATTATGACGGGTCTGCTCGAAACCGAGGATTTCAATAACGCAATATCTTTTCTTGAATCAAAAGGTAAAATCGTTATACTTAAAAGGAAAAAAATTGCGCTTCCCCAAACAGTCGGATATAAAACCGCAACGATTTCAAGGCAGTCAAAGGCGTTTTCGTTTGCACATTCCCAAACCGAGGGTGAGGAGGATATATATATACCGTCATCTTCGGCAAAGGGTTCAATGCCCGGCGATGTGGTAATGTTGAAAAATATTTATTCGACCGAAAAAGGTCCCGCCGGAGAGGTTTATAAAATACTTGAAAAAGGTTCCGGCGTTGTTACCGGCACCATAGAACGTGAGAGAGGCAAAAAGGGAAAGGCTTATATTCTGCCCGACAGCGGCTTTTCTTACCGTATCGGCATAGTAAAGGGCGGCGAATTAAAAAGCAAAAACGGCGATAAGGTCAAAGCGGCGATTTCATACGACAAAAAAGAGAAACGAGTACGCGCCCGTGTTATAAAAATATACGGAAATTCATCGTCGGCAAAAATTTGTTCCGACGCTATAATAGATAACTGCGGAATACCGAGTAAATTTTCGGTAGCCGTAAAACACGAGGCGGCTTTGAAAGCGGCAATGCAGATAACGGACGATGAAATTTCAAAACGTCTTGATTTGCGTGAGGAACCGATATTTACAATTGACGGCGAGGACGCAAAAGACCTTGACGATGCCGTGTCGGTCAAAAAACTTGATAACGGCTGGGAACTCGGCGTTCATATTGCAGATGTATCACATTATGTTACCGAGGGCAGCCGACTTGACGCAGAGGCTATGGAAAGGGGTACGTCCGTTTATTTTGCCGACAGAGTTATACCTATGCTTCCCACGGAAATATCAAACGGCTGCTGTTCCCTTAATCCAGGCGTAAAAAAACTGACATTTTCAGCCATATTAAATCTGAACGAAAAAGCGGAGCTTATCGACTATCGCTTTGAAAAATCCGTAATAGTTTCAAAGGTAAGGGGAGTTTATTCCGAGGTAAATGCAATTTTTGACGGAACCGCAGACGAAACGGTAAAAGAAAAATATGCACCCGTGTACGATTCCTTGTCGGAGGCAAGAAAGCTCGCCGATTTGCTGAAAGAAAGAGCAAGGCTCAGGGGTAATCTTGATATTGAGAGTACGGAGCTGCGTTTTGTGCTTGACCCTCAGGGAGTATGTGTAGGCGTTTCCTCAAGAGAAAGGGGAGAGGCTGAGGAGCTTATAGAACAGTTTATGGTCACGGCAAATATGGCTGCCGCACTCTATGCAAAAAGTGCTAATATCCCGTTTGTATATCGTGTGCATGAGGCACCCGAACCCGAACGGCTCGATACTCTTGCACAGCTTGCCTCAGCCTGCGGATTTGAAACACGGAGACTGAAAAGCGGAGTCCGTCAAACGGATTTGGCGGCGCTTACGGAAAAGGCAAAGGAAACAAAATATTCACGTCTTATATCCGCCCAAGTCCTCAGAACTATGGCAAAGGCAAAGTATGACCCGCGTCCGCTCGGACATTTCGGGTTGTCCTTGGAAGATTATTGTCATTTTACGTCGCCCATAAGACGCTACCCCGACACGTCCATACACCGCATATTGTCGGAGCTTGTAAGCGGAGAACCCATTGATAAAATAAACCGTAAATATGCGGAATTTGCAAAGCAGTCCGCCGCTATGTCGTCCCGGCGTGAGCTGCGTGCGATGAGAGCGGAGCGAGAGGCGGAAAAATGTTATGCCGCAGAGTATATGTGCAGGCATATCGGCGAGGAGCATAACGGAACGGTTTCGGGCATTACAAACAAGGGACTGTTTGTAATGATTGAAAACGGTATAGAGGGCTTTGTTAATTTCTCCGAAAATGAAAAATCGTTTTTTGAGTTTAACGGCACTACAACTGCAACGGACAGAAAAAGCGGTGTAAGCTATTCAATAGGGGACGAGGTAAAAATAAAGGTTATTGCGGCAAACGTTTCTCTCGGAACGGTAGATTTTTCACTGTGTGAATGAAATATTCCCGATAAACTGCAATAATTGTATTTTATTGAAATTAAAAGGAGCTTTTGTCCGTAATTTTAAGTTTTTGTTAGGATTAACGAAATACGGCTTTATTCTTTTGAATTTTTACCCCGAATTAAAAGAATTAAAAGGAATAAATTTTAAATTTACAGTTGATTTTTTTTATTGTTTGTTGTATAATAGCTTTGTTGCCGTAACAGGTAAAATACAAGACAGAAACATATTTTTTGATATGTGTGCGGACAGGCGCTGTGCAACGGCGTACCGTGAACCATGTCAGGCGGGGAACCGAGCAGCATTAAGCGTGATATGCGGTGTGATGCAGTTAGTCTGTTCGTACGCATATCCGAAAATATGTGCCGTTTTTACGGTCTGTCTTGTTTTTTTAAGTTGTTTTTGTTCTTTATATTTTTTGAAAGGGACGTGATAAAATGTATAGAGTATTATACAGAAAGTACCGTCCCCGTTTTTTTTCTGATGTTATCGGTCAGACCCAGGTAACCGATACATTAAGGAATGAGCTTAAAGCAAACAGAGCGGCACACGCTTATCTTTTTACAGGCTCAAGAGGAACGGGTAAAACTACCTGTTCAAAAATACTCGCAAAAGCCGTTAATTGTCTTGACCCTCATGACGGCGACCCGTGCGGTGTTTGTGAAATTTGTCGTGGTATTGATAACGGGAGCATAATGGACGTTGTCGAAATAGACGCGGCAAGCAACAACGGTGTCGATGATGTGCGTATGCTTCGCGAGGAGGCAAATTTTACTCCGGCAAGTGCTAAATACAGGGTTTATATTATCGACGAAGTTCACATGCTTTCAATAGGGGCGTTCAACGCTTTACTTAAAACACTGGAAGAACCGCCCGAACACGTTATATTTATACTTGCAACAACTGAGGTGCATAAACTGCCCGCAACCATAGTGTCAAGGTGTCAGCGGTTCGATTTCCGCAGAATATCGCCGCAGGATATAGCTCAAAGGTTGGAGTTTGTTTGCGGCAAAGAAAATACAGCCATAAGCCATGAGGCGGCTCTTCTTATTGCCGGTGCGGCGGACGGTGCAATGCGCGACGCGCTTTCCCTGCTTGACCGATGTATGGGTGACGGTGCCGAAATAACGGAAGAAAGCGTCAGAAAAATGGTCGGTATTGCCGACAAGGAACACTTGTTCCGTCTTACCGAAGCTGTTGCGGAACAAAACGCCGCAGGAGCTATACAAATAGTCGGTCAGCTCTATGATTCGTCGAAAGATATGGTAAGGCTGTGTGAGGAACTGACCGAGTACTTCCGTTCGATTATGCTTATCAAGGCAATGAAACGTCCCCGTGATGTTTTGGTTATGTCGGAAGACGATTTTGCCAAAGCAAGTGCCTTGGCAGAAAAATTAAAACTCTCCTTTGTGATAGAATCTATCGGCATTTTGCAGGACTCTAAAGAAAAAATGCTTAGGGGAGCCAACAGGCGAACCGAAACGGAAATGGCGGTTATACGGCTATGTACGCCAAACAGCAGTTCGGCTGATGTTTCGGCTCTTGAATCGAGAATAGCCGCCCTTGAAAAAGCGGTGGATTCTATTAAGGCTAACGGTTTACCCCACGAAGAAAGCAAACCGGTACAGCGTGCTCTTCCGTCGGCGCCGATTAAAAGACCGACACGGGAGGAAATGGAAAAGCTCAGACGCGATGCCGTTCCTATGACACAATGGCCCGACGTCGTTGAAGATATAAAAAAATATTCGCATACCGTAGGGTCGGGCTTTGAGGGAAGCACGGCTTATATAAGCGGAAAATACGTTTTGGTCGATTCTCGGAACGATATATGTTTTGAACTGCTCCGAAAACCTGCTCAGCGTGATAAAATGCGTGATTCCATAAAACGCATAACGGGAAAGGAATATAAGCTGGGACGATATTCCTATCCGGACGAAGAAAAATCCGAAGATGCCCTTACAAAATTGGCGTCTGATTTAAAATCGGCGGGTATACCCGTTGAGGATATAAATAAAAAATAAAAACAGAAAACGGAGGAAAATGCAATGAAAGCAAGATTACCCAAAGGTTACGAAAAAAGCGGCGGTCCGACAAATATCCAACAGCTTGCACGTCAAGCTCAGAAAATGCAGGAAGAAATGGATTCGGCAAGCAAGGAACTTGAGGAAAAGGAGTACTCTGCAACAGCAGGAGGCGGAGCGGTTACCGCTGTTGTTACCGGAAAATTGGAGGTCAAGTCTCTTGAGATAAAAAAAGATGTTGTGGACCCCGAAGATATTGATATGCTGTCCGATTTGATAATAGCTTCCGTTAATATGGCAATTAACGATGCTCGGAACGAAAGGTCCGATATAATGGACAAGATTTCGGGCGGGCTTAATGTTCCGGGACTGTTCTGATTATGCCGGAATACAGTGTAGCATCGTTATCAAGGCTTGTAGAACAATTTGAACGTTTGCCGGGTATAGGTCATAAATCGGCAACAAGGCTTGCTTATTATGTGATTTCAATGCCTGAAAGCGAAGCAAAAAAACTTTCGGACGCGATACTTGACGCACATAAAAAAATCCACCGTTGCCGTATATGCTGCAACCTTACGGATACAGACGTCTGTTCAATATGCTCGGACGTTCGGCGCGACAAATCAATAATTTGTGTTGTTGAAAATTCCCGCGATGTTGCGGCTCTTGAAAAAACAGGTGAATTTAACGCGGTATATCATATACTCCACGGTGTTATATCGCCCATTAACGGGGTCGGTCCCGATATGATTACGGTAAAAGAGCTTCTCAGCAGGCTTAATGACGATGTTGTCAAAGAGGTTATTATGGCGACAAATGCTACCGTTGAGGGCGAAGCAACGGCAATGTATATTTCCAAACTGATTAAGCCTTTGGGCATAAAGGTTACAAGGCTTGCATACGGTATTCCGGTGGGCGGTGACCTTGAGTATGCCGACGAAGTGACGCTTTCAAGAGCTATAAAGGGCAGAAACGAAATATAACCTATTCTTTGGAAAGGAGTTTTTCATGGCAAAGGAATCTCTTAAAACCATAGCAAAAAACAAAAAGGCGTTTCATGAGTACTTTGTCATGGAAAGCCTTGAAGCCGGTATAGAACTTATGGGAACCGAAGTTAAATCCATAAGGCAGGGCAGGGTCAATCTTAAAGATTCATGGTGTACTGTCGATAACGGTGAAGTATTTGCAAAAGGAATCCATATAAGTCAATACGAACAGGGAAATATATATAATCACGAGCCCACAAGAGTACGGAGACTGCTTTTGCACAAAAGGGAAATTTTGCGTCTTTACGGTACTTTAAAGCAGGAGGGTTATTCCCTTGTGCCGATTTCAATGTATTTTAAAGGTTCCAAAATAAAACTTCAGATAGGACTTTGCAAGGGCAAAAAGCTGTACGATAAGCGCAGTGATATGGCGGCAAAGGCTGCAAAACGTGATATGGAACGTGCAGTAAAAATAAGGAACCGCTGATATTTCGGGATTGTGTTTTACTTGGTTTGTGCATTGAAAATCCACGTTATATGCACCGGTATAAATGTTATACAGTATTAATATAAGTTTCATATTATATATGGGGGCGTAAAGGTTTCGACAGGGAGTATGAGCTTCGGCAAGCGAGCAGCGGCACTGTGGAACCGCTATAAAATCCGCAGATTTTAAAATTAAACGACAACAATAAAACTGTTGCTATTGCCGCTTAATTAAGCGCAATCGTTCTTAACGAAAGTACCACGGTTCATTAAGAGCGTCGATTAGTGGTGAACGTGAACAAAACAATGCTTTGGGTTTTGTCATGAATTAAAAGCTACCGAAACACGGAGTTTGCTGCCGGACGCCGTGTCGGGGGAATCTCAATTTGGCAGATGCGCTCGGAGAAAACCGTTGTAAGTGCTTTTTGGACAGGGGTTCAATTCCCCTCGCCTCCACCATATTTTTATATTTTGGTAGTTTAATTTAACTGAGAAGTATAGCAATAATCGCTTTTATTACTATGTCATAGCTTTTTTGGTAACACGATATGACATTTTGGTAACAAATATGGTAACACCAAACCGTTGATTTTTTAATACTTTCCTATTATATAATAGATTTAAGAAGAGTGTCGTTAAGTATATTATATTTAGGCTCTATGTCAATAGTTGGGGTAAACCGGAAAAAAGTATATTAGAATAAGCAAGCGATAACAAATCAAGCTGTCGCTTGTTTTGTGTTTGACAAGAAAAGATATGTAAAATACGATTACGGAAACGCTTGAAAAACTTGTAACCGTAAGCATTACGTTTAAGAATTTTAATAAGGAGATGGAGTTTTGAATAAGACGCTGAAAGAGTATGTAACGGATATTCCCGATTTTCCAAAAGAAGGGATACTGTTTCATGATATTACATCTGTCATTCAAAGCAGCGAAGGACTTAAGCTCGCTGTTGAGGGTCTTTTAGAGTCGGTAAAAGAGCTTGAATTTGACAGCATTGCAGGAATTGAAACAAGAGGCTTTATTTTCGGAGCAATTCTGGCTGAAAGGCTTGGAAAAGGGCTTGTACTGGTACGAAAAAAAGGAAAGCTCCCAAGAAAGACGATTTCGGAAAGTTATGCGTTGGAATACGGAACAGAAAAAATTGAAATACATATAGATGCTGTAAAACCGGGAGAGAAAGTATTGATTGTAGATGACCTGATTGCGACAGGCGGTACGGTAAAAGCAGCGGCAAATTTGATAGAAAGGCTCGGAGGAGAGGTTGCAGGAGCAGTGTTTCTGATTGAGCTTGTCGGACTTAACGGACGTGAAAAATTAAAAAATTACCCTGTCCGTTCCGTAATTACCTACGAAGGAAAGTGACGGTAATTGATTGAAATTATCGGTGCAATGTATGATAAAGTCGGACAGCTCAAACAACTTATGACAAATCGAGTACAGAGTTTTAATAGGAACACCGCCGAAATTTTAAATATCGACGGTATTATTTATTGATTTTAAGTTTATGTACATTATGTGTTTTCGGAATGTTGTATTACAATTTAAATTTATTCATAAAATTCTATAAAAAGTTTTTTATATCTTCGGGTAAGGAAATTTGCTGAGCTTGTTCTCCGGGACGTTTAAACTCTATTTTATTGTCGCTGTATATTTTTATAATTCCCAGCTTTCTGCTGTTGTCTGAATATATATGTAGTCTTGTGCAGCCGTTTGCCGGTTCCTCCTGATAATTATAATTTTTAATTATATTTTTTATCTTATCTGTAATGTCAAATGAAGTTTCAGGCGGTGTAATTGCTGTATTAATAGTTGCCTGATTATTTGCTGTACTAATAGCTGCCTGAGTATTTGGTGTATTAATAACGGTTTGAGTATTTGCTGTATTAATAGTTGTCTGAGTATTTGGTGTATTAATAAATGTTTGAGTGTTTGCTGTATTAATAGTTGTCTGAGTATTTGGTGTATTAATAAATGTTTGAGTGTTTGCTGTATTAATAGCTGTCTGAGTATTTGCTGTATTAATAGTTGCCTGAGTATTTGGTGTATTAATAACGGTTTGAGTATTCGTTGTATTAGTAGCTGTTTGAGTATTTGCTGTTTGTTTATTGATATTCTGTGGTTTTACCTCAGAATAAATTATATCGCCATCGGGTATGCGGGCAGACATATTATACTGTTCGGCAAGAGCAGTCATTTTAAATTCGGCGGTCGGCTGAATCTTATGTACTAATTGTTCAAGTTCGTTAAGGCTAACATTAAAAAATTCCTTACGTTTATTAATCTTATTAAGACGTTTATTATCAAGAGCCTTATGGAGCATAGTTTCAAGCTCTATGGCATTATCGGAAAAAATAAAGCAATGTACGTCAAACGGAAACGGCACGCTTGCGTTTGACAGTTCATCAATTCTGTCCTGTGGCTCAATACGTCTTGTCATTCCTACTTTAAATACATTTTCGCCGAACGAGCCTATATTACTTATAACATATACATTTCCTGCCTGTCCGTTCTGGAGGTTAATTATCTGCTCTTTTTTATCTTCAACATTGTTCAGCATATTTTCAAGCTCCGCAAGCCTTTGCTTTAGTTTTTCCATTTCATCATCATTGGCGGTGGAAATAGAAATCTTAACATTTTCTATTTCATTTTGATATTTTTTCTCTTCTTTTTCAATATGCTTTTGCTGTTGTTGTAATATTCTTTGTTCTTCTGCTTCCTGCCTCATCTGTTCCTTGATAGCTTTTTGTTCTTCCTTTATTCGTTCCTTTTGGGCGTAATATTCGTACTCAATATCAACAGCTTCCATATAGTATACAACAAGCTCATCTATAAATTTTTTAAGAGTAGGAGCGATACTCTGATTGCCGTTAGCGGTTATCTCATAGTAACGCTTTGTTACGCTGTTGACTTTTTCTTTTGCTTTATCCGCTGTGCCGAAACGTAAATTAAGAAGTATGTTTTGCAGTTCGGCTTCGAGTCCCAGTATCATAAGCTGATATAACGCCTTATTTGTTTTTGTTGTATAACGATTCTCATATTTAAGTATTAGTTTTTTAATATTGGTTTTGTTTGCACTGAATAATTTCCTTAAATCAGGAACATCAAGGCAATTATAATGAATTTCAGATATATGAGTAAAAAGGGAGAAAGTATTAATTATCATATTGGGAGCTTCGGGTTCATTATTCATATCAGCCTTAACAGCTTTTTGAGCGGCTTTGATAATGGTTTTTAGAGATTCTGTTTTTAACCGTGTTTTTTTCAGCTCATCATCAGCCTTTGCCTTAGCGTCATTTAGGCTTTTGATTTGTTCGGTCAATGCCTCTATTTCTTTTTTTAAATCCGACAGCTTTTGTCCGCTTATCGTATTGTACAAGTCCGTATTTTCCGCTTGAAGTCTTGCCAGTTCACGTTTTAATCTTTCATTTTCTTCTTTTATTTGATTCACTTGAAATATATCCGATATTCCCATAATTTTACACAACCTTTATGTTTTTACTTATTTGGTTAAGGTAAGCCCTCGACCGTCACTGAAAGTTCCGCTGGCTATTTTTATTATGTCATATATCCAGCCGAAACAAAACAGTCCGGCTGTTAAAAAGTACAGAATAGCCGAACCGACTTTTCCTACATAAAATCTATGTATACCGAGATAACCTAAAAAAATTGAAAGCATAAGAGCAACGGTTTTGCTTTTTGGACTGCTTAAAGCGGCCAACGGGTCAAAACTGTTATTAAACGCGTTCGGGTCGGCGTTTTGATTGTTTAAAACATTTTGCACAACAATTACAGGCTGGCTGTTATTTGCCTGTGTATTGTTAGTATGTTCTATTTCGGTGCGGCAATAAGGACACAACCGATATTCGATTCCTACTTCTGCTCCACAATTTTTACATTCCATTTGTACCAAATCCTTGTATTATAAAGTAGTAGTGTTTAAAGTCCCTCTCCAAGGACTATATGCTATACTGTTTAGAGATACTGTGGAT
>CANQBK010000017.1 GCA_947589485.1 uncultured Clostridia bacterium
GCAGGAGGGGCGAAAAACAGTCCGGTGGACTGTTTTTCGGTGGGGAACCCACGCAAGGGGTTCCCCGTGAACAATAGGTTTTTGCCTTTGTTAATGATAGTTAAGGGCAAAGCCCTTAAATTTTATTTACAGATTATCTTCGGGTATCTCTGAAAGGTAATCATCGTAATATTCCTGAGCCTCAACTTTTTCGTTGTCCGTTATGCCGTTCGACACAAAATCCACATATTCGTCAACACAATACGGGTCATCGTCATCTGTCCAACTTCCGTCAGATTTGTAAAACGGATTTTCGTCTTTAATGAGTTTTCTCTTGTCCATATTTAATACCTTCTTTCACCATTATATTATAACCTGTAAAAGAATTATTAAACATGGAAATTTTAAAAAGCCTTTATATCATTTACGTCATAAGGTGTTTGCTGATATACAAAATAATTGAGCCAGTTTGAATACAATATTGTCGCATAACTGCGCCATGTGAGATTCGGAAACGCCGCAGGGTCATTGCCCGGAAAATAATTGTACGGCAAATTCGGCTTTATATTTTTTTTGCAGTCACGAAAATATTCGTTTGCAAGCGTGTTCCTGTCGTATTCCGCATGCCCGAATACAAAAAACTGCCGTCCGTTTTTGTTTGCAACAATTGCAACTCCGGCAATATTTGAGGAGGCAAGAATTTCAAGCTCACTGTGCTTTCTAATATCGGAGCGATGTATGCCTGTATATCGTGAATGAGGCAAAAGTATTTTATCGTCAAAACCTCTCATAAGAGGGTGAAATATATCCATAACTCTGTGTACATAAATACCGGACAGCTTTTCGGGAAGCGTATACTTCGGAATGTTGTAATGGTGATACATAGCCGCCTGAGCGCCCCAACATATATGCATTGTACTGTAAACATTATGCACAGACCAGTCCATAATTTCGCACAGTTCGTCCCAATAGTCAACTTCTTCAAAAGGCAGTTGTTCAACGGGAGCGCCCGTAATAATCATACCGTCAAAAAATTGATCCTTTATCTCATCAAAGGTTTTATAAAATTTTGTTAAATGTTCCTGCGACGTATTTCTTGAAATATGAGTAGCAGTCTGTAAAAGCTCAATGTCCACCTGTAACGGTGTATTTCCAAGCAAACGCAAAAGCTGTGTTTCGGTTTCTATTTTTGTCGGCATTAAATTTAATATAACAATTTTTAACGGTCTTATATTCTGCGATTCGGCACGCTCCGTTGACATTACAAATATATTCTCCGATTCAAGTGTTTTAAACGCCGGAAGCTCACTTTGTATTTTTATCGGCATTATTCATTCTCTCCTTTATTTGCGGCAATTATCCAAAACGGACAAAACACTGTCAAAATTCATATTCTTTTATTATATCATATCATTTTATAATATCACAACATTATAATGTGACATCTTCTCCCCGTCTGTAATTAAAGTTATGACATTCATACTCATTTTACTAAAAATCCCACCGAAATACAGTGGGATAATAAATTATGAATTTAACTCAACAAACCGTCTTATTTCGGCAAGATTATTTTTTGTATCCTTTACTCCCAAATCGTACACTTCTTTAAGCTTGTTTGTATCCGTACAGTAACGGCTTATGGTAATAGGCTCGGACGGCTGAATAATAAAAGCATTGCCTTTTTCACGCTCCGAACGGCACAATTCCCGTTCACTGTTATAAATGGCTGCACGGTTTTCCATAGTCTTAATAAATTCGGGATACTTTTTATATTTGCTTTTTAAAAGTATCTTTGGAAAATCGGATTTATTTTCTTTTACATAAGATTCCTCACGGGTCAGGACAACAACATTTTTCGTCATACCGTCCTTTATTGCACAGTCAATGGGAATAGGAGCGGATATGCCCCCGTCAAGCAGTTTAAGTCCCCTGTATTCAACAATATTTGAAATAACCGGAAGTGAAGACGACGCTATAACCGCCGTAAAATCGCCCTTTAAATCATTTTTATCAAAGAACACGGGCTTTCCCGTTGTACAGTCGGTTGTGCCTATACGAATGTTCATATCGGATTTGTAAAACTCGTCAAAATCAAACGGCAGCAATTTTGTTGAAAGTTCTCCAAAAATAAAATCAAAACCGAAAAGACTTCCCGTTCTAAGCAGAAGTCCAAAGCTCAGGTACCTTTTATCCGAAGCGTACTTCATATATATATCACGGTTCCTGCCGTGTTGCTTTGACAAGTAAGACAAAGCATTACAGGCGCCCGCCGATATTCCGTATGTAACATCAAAATAAATGTTGTTTTCAATAAAAACATCAAGTACCCCGGCAGTATACGCTCCCCGTGTACCACCGCCTTCAAGAATCAATGCCGGCAGCATAACAATATCACTCCATAAATAATATTATCGGTCAAAGAATAATTTCATTCAGCCTTGGCTCAATTCCCTTATTCTGTCAATCCGTCCCAAAAGGTATAAATATCCGAAAAGTGTTTCAAGTCCGGTTGCCGTGTGATAATCGGCGCTTGACGCATTTTTCGGTGTATGAGTGGTATGTGCATTTCGTCCCCGCCGATAAACATCAGCCTCTTCTTCGGTAAGCATAGGTTCAATATTCCGCATAAGAGCCGCTTGTGCCTCACACCGTACACGTTCAACTTTTAAATTGTTAAGCTGCTTAACGGGACGGTTAGCCGCACAAACAATATCTTCACGCACAATAAGGTCAAATACCCCATCGCCGACAAACGCAAGTGTAAGCGGACTTAACTCACGGGGATTACATTCATAAGAAGATAACAAGCCCAAAACATCACCTCCAAAGTAAATACAAAATCTTAATTTTTCTTAACTATTCCACAAAGTCAAACTCAACGTCATATATGCTGACAGTATCTCCCTCATTTATTCCCGCAGCTTTGAGAGCATCTATTACTCCGGCGCTGATAAGTACACGCTGAAAATATCCCATTGACTCCGAATCGTCAAAATTAATTGTTCTGAGTACCCTCAACAGCCATTCACCCTCAACAAAAAATACTCCGTCCCTATTCGTGACATTAACCTTACGGTCTTTAAATTCATTGCCATCAAAAACGGGGGCAGGATCCGGCTCATACCTTACAACAGGCGGCAGCTTTGAAAGCTGCTCTCTTATTTCGTTCAGTAAGGGTTTTACCTCATAAGCAATAGCCGCCATAATGGGGAAAAATTTATATCCTTGACTTTCAATGTAATTTTTAAAGTCCTCTATTGTTTCCTCGTCGGTCAAATCACACTTGTTGCCGACAACTATCATCGGACGTTTTGCAAGATCGGGATTGAACTTTTCCAACTCATTGTTAATTGTAACGAAATCCTGTTTCGGGTCACGCCCCTCGCTGCCCGAAACATCAACAATATGAACAAGAAGCCGACAGCGTTCAATATGCCTCAAAAAACGATGACCCAAGCCCGTACCGTTATGTGCGCCCTCTATAAGTCCCGGAATATCAGCCATAACAAAAGACGAACCCTCGCCCATATTAACAACACCGAGAACAGGCGTAATCGTTGTGAAATGATAATCGGCAATAACAGGCTTTGCCTCGCTTACAACAGAAATAAGAGTAGACTTTCCTACATTCGGGAATCCTATAATTCCAACGTCGGCAAGCAGTTTCAATTCAAGCTGTATCTCATATTCCTCACCCGGAAGCCCGGGCTTTGCAAATCTTGGAGTTTGGCGTGTTGGGGTGGCAAAATGAATATTTCCCCATCCGCCGTTTCCGCCCTTGGCAACAACAACCGGCTCATTGTCGGAAATATCGGCAAGTATTCTTCCGCTTTCCGATTCCCTGACAACCGTTCCCACCGGTACACGAATAATAAGGTCAGGCGCCTTTTTTCCGTTACAGCGTCCTCCTCGTCCGTTTTCTCCCTTTTGTGCAATATATTTTCTTTTGTATCTAAAATCCGAAAGTGTTGACAAGTTGCTGTCAGCCTGAAATACAATATTTCCGCCCTTGCCACCGTCGCCTCCGTCGGGACCTCCCGACGCAACATATTTTTCACGATGAAACGCAACCGCACCGTCGCCACCGTCGCCTGCTTTTATAAAAATTTTTGCTGTATCCACAAACATATATTATCCGCCTTTCGTCAAGCAATTTGATATATTGTATATGTACGATGAAAAATTGTATATTTGCCTATATACTTAAACATTGTCGAATACGGCATATTCTTAAAGACAGCGTAGTATTCCTGCAAGTTTATTTCTGATGTTTTATTTGTATCTTTTTCGTTACACAAAATAATATCATTACCGTTTACATTTTGTTTTGAAAATTCATTCAAAAACAAATACACTTTTTTGTCGGTTTTAAGTGAAGCCATCTTTTTTTCAATATCCTTATCTTCCGTAATATATGTCATAAAAACCTTATCAGCATCATAGATTTCAAACGGAAGAACGGATATAAGCCACGTTTGGTCATATTGCGTATCAACAAAAATACATTCACTGTCTGCCGTAAGCTCGCTTAAACTGTTTATTGTTCGTTCATTGTCAAACAGATAAGTTATACCCCTTCCTGCAAGAGAGTGTAATACGACAGCCGAAAATATTATTGTAAGCACAATTTTTCTGAACTTAAACCTTGTAAATATAAAATAAGCAAAATATACAAACAACAATGCAACAAGCGGATATACAATAAACATATAGCGATTAACATACTGCATATCCATAAAATTTATACGGTAAGCCGTAAAAATACAAATAACGGCAACACATATAAAAAACAAATAAAACAACGGATTAATTTTTTTAACATCTTTTTTAAAGCCTTTTATTATTTTACCAAACCTAAGGCATTTTATTTTTTGGGGAAGGTTTTTAAATCCGCATAAGAATTTTTTTACGCTCGGATTATTTCTGAACAAATATAAAATCGGCAATGAGAAAATCACCGCAATAAGTATAAATACAGGAACCGTGTACAGCAACACCAAAGGCTCCGAACCCATAATCGACATAATATCCCTTAAAATATAATTGCACAAAAGATCAAGCTGTTTAATAAAAATAGGGAATGATGTATCGCCCGATTCCTGAAGCAGTTGAGAAACCGTATACGGAAAAATCAAAATCGAAAGCACGGTTCCGCCAAGCACAGAAAATCCGTATTTCCAAAAGCTTTTATATTGTTTCTTGACAAGGTAGTATATACAGAAAAACACAGCCGTAAAAAAGGCTATTATCAAAAACGAATGATGAGTAAGCGCACCCAACGCAGTAACAATTACCAAAGAGAGATACATTTTCTTTGTCGGCTTATATTGATTTACAAGCAATTTAGAATGGAGATACATAAATATAACCGTCCACATTACAAGCATACAATACATTCTTATAAATATAGTAATATCTATTGCGCCTGCACAGAATCCCCAAAGCAAGCAAACCAAAAGAGCGAGATATTTTGATTTAAGCATATTTTTTGAGAGCTTATAAAGAAATATCTGAGTTACAATAAAGCAAATATAATTAATTATATATCCAAACACGGGTGAAAACGTATTCGGAAAAAAGGAACAGATTGTGTGCAAAACCGCATAATACAAGGGAGGGTGTCTGTCTTTTGATTGATTATACCATACGGAATCATATCTAAATGTTTCGTCGGGTTGTACGGTAATATATTCTCTTAAAGCATCGCCCGAAATCCATTCATTAACGTTTTTATAATCTTTTTGCCATATATAATCGACATATATAAAAGGTTCATAGAAGCTGTTTGATAATCCGTAGCTAAAAACCTCATCGGAATGATACCCTTTTTTTCTATCTACAATTATATCGGTAATATTAAGCATTTGCAGTACGATTATTACAACAAGTATGATTACCGAAACAAATTTAAGATTTTTTATTTTATTTAATTTTTCTTTCAACATAGCCCCTCCCCTCATCATTATATTTCGGCGCAGTGCCTGCGCCCTCAATTCGCGGTGCCGAGCCGGCACGGGCGATTCGCGTTGTCGCTCACTCCGTTCGCTCTTACTGAAAGCAATAAGTACATTCGCGCGGCGTTAGCTAATATTCCCATAATTAAAAGTTTCGCTCAAGCCTTTTCAAAGGCTTGCGGATTCCAAAGGCAGAGCCTTTGGTGGGTTTTTAAGGGCGAAGCCCTTAACTGCGCCGGAGCCCTTAACAAAAAAACGCCCAACACAAAGCAAGCGAGCTTGTGAAGGGCGAACAATCACGTTTTTTTAATCTGCGGCGTAAACGGAAACCTGCTTGCGGTCACGTCCGACACGCTCAAATTTTACGTTACCGTCTATCTTTGCAAAAAGCGTATCGTCGGATCCTTTACCGACATTGTTGCCGGGATGAATGTGGGTTCCGCGCTGTTTTACAAGAATATTTCCTGCAAGAACAAACTGACCGTCGGCACGCTTTGTACCAAGACGTTTCGATTCAGAATCACGACCATTCTTTGTGGAACCGCCGCCCTTTTTATGAGCAAACAACTGAACATTAATTTTAAGCATCTCATTACACCTCCGTATAATTTACCTGTAAATAATCAGGATATTGCTCTTCCGTATTAACAAGGTGAAGTCTCAATCCTTCAAAAATATCACGGCAAGAAAGCATATCCTTTCTGTCAACCATAAGGTACATATCCCCGTCTTCGGCTTCGGCAACGGCATTGACATTAAGCACATCGGTAACCGTGTTTGCCGCCATATACGCCGCCGATGATACAAAAGCGCACACAACGTCACGCCCCGCTTCATCCATACCCGAATGACCTCTTATGTGAAAGCCAAGGATTTCCCCGTTTTTGGTTATAAAAAACTCTGCATTAATCATTTATAATTAAACAAATTCGGCTGTATCGCCCGACCTCACTCAGTCTATGGATTCAATCTGAACCTTTGTATAGAACTGTCTGTGACCCATCTTGCGCTTTTCGCCTTTTTTGGGCTTGTAGGTAAATACAGTTATTTTCTTTGACTTACCTGTTTTTATAACCTTGCCCGTAACCTTTGCATCCTCAATATAAGGATTACCAACCTTAAATCCCTCGTCATTGCTTATTGCAACAACCTTGAATTCAACCTTTGAGTCGTCCTCGGCATCCAGCTTTTCAACATAAATAACGTCACCGTTATTAACCTTGTACTGCTTTCCGCCTGTTTCAATTACTGCGTACATTATGGCACCTACCTGTTTTATAAACTCGCTGCCCAAAGGCGAAGCAAACAGCTTACTTTACAAAAAGCCTACGGCAAGCGGCTTTAATATAATAGCATATCCGCACCGTTTTTGTCAAGCAGTGCGGATAAACCTTTTATTGCCCTTTAAAAATCAAAACTTTCTGAAACGGTTGTAACGTGACTCAATCAGCTTTTCGGGAGCAATTGCCATTTTCTTTTCAAATGTGCTTGCTATAAGATTTTTTAAACTGTCAAACAGCTTACTGTCAACATCTTTCGGTTCACGAATTATTCTCTCAATAACCCCGAGTTTAAACAAATCCTGAGATGTCAGCTTCAAACATTCCGACGCTTCTGCGGTTTTGGACGAATCCTTCCACAAAATGCTTGCACAGCCCTCAGGCGAAATAACCGAATAAATTGCATTTTCAAGCATCCATACTTCATCAGAAACAGCAAGTGCCAAAGCTCCGCCGCTGCCGCCCTCTCCTATAAAAATAGAAAGTATGGGCGTTCTTAGCGTCATCATCTCCATAAGATTTTCCGCAATCGCCTGTCCTTGTCCGCGTTCCTCCGCACCTATTCCGCAATAAGCTCCCGATGTATCAACAAAGCATATTACAGGTCGCTTAAATTTCTCCGCCTGTTTCATAAGGCGCAGCGCCTTACGGTAACCCTCAGGGTGAGAGGAACCAAAGTTGCGGTACATTCTTTCTTTAAGGTTCCTGCCTTTTTCAAGACCGATTACAGTAATCGGCTCACCGTTCAATTCGGCAATTCCGCCCACAACCGCTTTGTCGTCCGAAAAACGTCTGTCACCGTGAAGCTCAAAAAAACTGTCCCCAAAAATTCGGGTTATATAATCAATAGATGTCGGGCGGTCGTTGGCTCTTGCCGCAATAACGCAATCATACGCGCTCATCTTCATTGACCTCCTCTTTTTTCGCTTTACAATGCAGCTTTAACAGCTTTGCAAGGGTTTGTTTCATATCTTTACGCTGAACCACAGCGTCCACAAATCCTTTTTCAAGCAGAAATTCCGCCGATTGAAAATCCTTTGGCAGCTTTTGTCTTATAGTTTGCTCAATAACTCTCGGTCCCGCAAAACCGATAAGTGCGTGCGGCTCGGCAAGAATAATATCGCCCTCCATAGCAAAGCTGGCGGTAACTCCTCCCGTGGTCGGGTCCGTAAGAACGGTTATATACAACAGTCCCGCATCGCTGTGCAGCTTTGCCGCTCCGCTTGTTTTTGCCATCTGCATAAGCGACATAATGCCCTCCTGCATTCTGGCTCCGCCCGAAACGGTAAATATCACTATCGGCAGTTTGTGTTCGGTTGCATATTCAAACGCACGGGTAATTTTCTCACCCGTAACCGTACCCATTGACCCCATCATAAACTGTGAGTTCATTACAGCAATAACCGTATCCGTACCGCCGATTTTCGCCGTTCCCGTAATAACCGATTCATTTTCGCCGCTGTTTATTTTCGCATTTTTTAATTTTCTTGTATAGTCGGGAAAATCAATAATATTTTTAGAGCTCATATCGGCGTCCGTTTCCGAAAAAGTTCCCTCGTCCACGGTCATTTCTATGCGCTGTCTTGCGGCAATTCTAAAATGATAGTTACATTTCGTACATACCTTGTGATTATCGACCAAATCCGATGAGAGTATCACATTTTTACAAACGGGACATTTGACCCACAACTCTTCGGGAATATACGGATGATTCTGTGCAAACTCTCCCTGATTTTCCAGTTCATTCTTTGGCTTTAAAAAGTTAAAAATATCTTTTGTATTCAACGCATACACCTGACCATTCGTTACTTATTTTTCGCAAATTATCACGGACCCGTATCTGTCAAAAAAGAGGTCACAAACCGCCTTATTCCTCATTTTTCTTAAATTCGTTCATAAAATCGGTTGTGTATTCACCTGAAACAAAGGAGGGATCCGACAAAATTTCGATATGTAAATCCCTGTTGTGTTTAACTCCGTCAATAATAATTTCGCTGAGCGCCATCTTCATTTTTCTTATTGCAAGTTCGCGTGAACGTGCCTGCACTATGAGCTTTCCTATCATAGAATCATAATAAGGCGGTATTGAATAATCCTGATATATTGCCGTGTCAAAACGCACTGCGGGACCTCCGGGAACGTGCAGGAATTTTACGGTTCCACAGCTCGGACAGAAGTTTCTGTCGGGGTCCTCTGCGTTTATACGGCACTCTATTGCGCTTCCGTGCATAAACACCTTATCTTGTGTCACTGTCAGTTTTGCTCCTGATGCAATCCTTATCTGCCACTGTACAATATCAAGTCCTGTAACCATTTCGGTCACAGCGTGTTCAACCTGAAGTCTTGTATTCATTTCCATAAAGTAAAAATTTTTATCCTTGTCAAGCAAAAACTCCACTGTTCCGGCATTTTCGTAATTAACTGCCTTTGCGGCTTTAATTGCGGCGTCCATCATTTTCTCTCTTACGTCCGGAGTAATTGCGGGCGAGGGGCTTTCTTCAATGAGCTTTTGATTTTTCCTTTGAACGGAACACTCACGCTCACCAAGACAAACAACATTGCCGTATTTGTCGCTGATAAGCTGCATTTCAACGTGTTTAACAGGATGAATAAAACGCTCCATATAAACGGCTCCGTCACCAAAAGCACTTTGTGCCTCCGCTTTTGCCGACAAAAAGGCATTGTCAAAATCTTCAATTTTGTCTACACGCCTTATACCTCTGCCGCCGCCGCCCGAACGTGCCTTTACCAAAAGCGGAAATCCGATTTCCATTGCCTTAGTGCGTGCTTCGGCAACATCTTCTATAATACCGCTTCCGGGAGTTATGGGAACACCTGCGGCTTTCATTGTTTTTCTTGCCTCGTCTTTGTCGCCCAATCGTTCAATCATTTTTGAACTCGGACCTATAAACTGTATGTTGCACCGTTCGCAAAGCGAAACAAACTTGGCATTTTCAGAAAGCAAACCATAACCGGGGTGAATTGCCTGCGCCCCGGACACAACTGCAACCTCCAAAATAGCCGCCATATTTAGGTAGCTGTCAGAAACCTGCGGTCCGCCGATACAATAGCTTTCGTCCGCCATACTTACATGCAGTGCGTTTCTGTCCGCCTGAGAATAAACCGCAACCGTCGATATTCCCATTTCTCTGCATGCCCGTATAATCCTTACGGCAATTTCGCCGCGATTTGCAATCAATATTTTTGAAAACAACGGTTACACCCTTTCAACAAGAGCAAACGAAAACTCAGCAGAAACACAGAGCTTTCCGTCCACATAGCCCTTACCCTTAATAAAATAGAATATTCCACGATTTTTGGTAAGCTCGCACTTAATTTCAAAGGTATCGCCCGGCAACACCTTATTTTTGAACTTAGCTTTTTCTATTCCGGTAAAATACGGAATACTTACCGCAGACTTTTCAGCAATTATCACCGAGCTTGCCTGAGCCATCATCTCACATAAAATAACTCCGGGTACAACCGGATTTCCGGGAAAATGACCGTCAAGGAACCATTCATCGCCGTTTATGTGTTTTTTTCCCTCACAGGTATTTTCTCCTGTTTTGCTTGCCTCATCAATAAGCAGCATAGAATTTCTGTGCGGTATTACATTTTTTAATTCTTCTTTGTTCATTATAATACAACCTTCCAAAAATTAAAACAACGAAATTATTTTATCATAAACAATGGCTGACCGTATTCCACAACCTGACCGTTATCCACACAGATTTTGGTAATTTCTCCGCTTTTTTCAGCCGTGACCTCATTCATAAGTTTCATTGCCTCTATCAAACACAAAACGTCGCCTTTGTTTACCTTTGTACCAACGGATACATAAGGTTCCTTATCAGGAGAAGGCGCCGAATAAAACACTCCTACCATAGGTGAAGTAACTGCCGAAGAACCGTCTTGTATTTGTTCCGATTGCTCCGGCTGAATAAATGGTGAGTTTGACTGGATTGTTTCGGTTGCGGCAGGCGCTTTTACGGTGGACGTCACCGTTATCGGTTCTGCTGCGTTTACTGAAACATATTCTTTTTTTTGGACGATGACAAGATGTTCACCCTCCGAATTTTTTATATCGAGCTTAGTCGCCTTTGAATCATTAAAAGCACTGAGAAGTTCTTTTATTTCATCAACACTATACATTTTAACAATCCCACCTTATAAATATAATAAAATTTTGTAAAAGCCCGTGCGGCGCAGTGCCTGCGCTGTCAATTCGCGTTGTCGCTCACTCCGTTCGCTCGTACTGCAAACCAAAACTACATTCGCGCGGCGTTAGTTATTTTAACCATAGTTAAAAGTTTCGGTGCGGTGCCCGCACTGTCGATTCGCGTTATCGCTCGCTCCGCTCGCTCGTACTGCAAACCAAAACTACATTCGCGCGGCGTTAGTTATTTTAACCATAGTTAAAAGTTTCGGTGCGGTGCCCGCGCTCTCAATTCGCGGTGCCGAGCCGGCACGGGCGATTCGCGTTGTCGCTCGCTCCGCTCGCTCGTACTGCAAAAGATAAGTACAGTCGCGCGGCATAAGTTTATATTCCCATAATTAAAAGTTTCGGTCAAGCCTTTTCAAAGGCTTGCGGATTCCAAAGGCAGAGCCTTTGGCAGGTTTTTAAGGGCGGAACCCTTAACCATCAATTTCCCTGCTTGTACTGCAAACCAAAACTACATTCGCGCGGCGTTAGTTATTTTAGCCATAATTAAAAGTTTCGGTCAAGCCTTTTCAAAGGCTTGCGGATTCCAAAGGCAGAGCCTTTGGCAGGTTTTTAAGGGCGGAGCCCTTAACGCGCAGTGCCTGCGCACTCAATTCGCGGTGTCGCTCACTCCGTTCGCTCGTACTGCAAACCAAAACTACATTCGCGCGGCGTTAGTTATTTTAGCCATAATTAAAAGTTTCGCACAATGGCTTATATACTTTTTAAATTTTCTTCATAACGATGCACGCATTGTGACCGCCAAAGCCAAACGTAGTGGAAAGCGACATAGTAAGCGGTACATTTACCGCTTTGTTCGGAGTATAATCCAAATCACATTCCGGGTCAGGTTCTTTGTAGCCTATTGTTGGCGGTACAATACCCTCATCAAGCGCCATTACCGCCGCAATCGCTTCAACCGCTCCGGCTGCACCAAGCATGTGTCCCGTCATAGACTTTGTAGAGCTTATATGAACCTTATACGCATCATCACCAAAAGCCAGCTTAAACGCTTTTGTTTCGCTCGAATCATTCATAGGCGTACTTGTTCCGTGAGCATTTATATAAATTTCTTCTCCTCCGCAATATCCGGACTCATCAAGTGCCAGCTTTATGCACCTTGCTGCGCCCTGTGCGTTGGGGTCGGGTGCGGTAATGTGGTAAGCGTCGCAAGTATTGCCGTATCCCGATATTTCCGCATACATCTTTGCGCCTCTTGCCTTTGCGTGTTCATATTCTTCCAAGATAAGAATACCTGCGCCTTCACCCATTACAAAACCGTTTCTGCGTTTGTCAAAAGGTATTGATGCCTGAGTGGGATCGTCACTCATAGACAGTGCCTTACAGCTTGTAAAACCTTTTATTGCAAGAGGGTGTATCGCTGCTTCCGAACCGCCTGTTATGATTGCATCGGCATACCCCGACTTTATTGCGTGGAACGCTTCTCCAACCGCATGTGTCGATGTCGAACACGCTGTAACCACCGGCAGGCACGGTCCCTTTGCATCATACGCTATTGCAATATTGCCCGACGCAATATTGCCGATCATCATAGGAATAAAAAACGGCGATATATTTTTATTGTTGAACATATTAAAGCATTGATCATAAAAAGTCTGTATGCCGCCAATTCCGGAGCCTACATATACTCCGAAACGTTCGGGCTCAATGTTTCCTTTTATGTTACTGTCATTTACCGCCTGTGCCGCTGCGGCAATAGCGTATTGACAAAAAAGATCCAGCTTCCGACATTCTCTTTTCTCTATATATTCCATCGGATCAAAACCTTTAACCTCGGCGGCAACTTTTGCTTTTGTCATTTCCGGGTCAAAGCTCTTAATAATATCTATACCGCAAACACCGTTTTTCATAGACGTCCAAGTGTCTTTAACATTATTTCCGACAGGCGTTACTGCGCCTAAACCTGTTATAACAACTCTCCTCATTTTACGGTAATTCCTTTCTTATATTTTAAAGTTAAATTGCCATACCGCCGTCAACTTTTATTACTTCTCCTGTAATATACGACGCTTCGTCCGAGGCAAGAAAAGCTGCTGTATTCGCTATATCCTCGCCCTGACCGATACGCTTCATCGGTATTGCGGCAAGTGCGGCTTCCTTTGCTTTTTCGGGCATAGAATTTGTCATATCCGTTTCTATATAACCCGGCGCAATCGCATTTACAGTTATGTTCCTTGCGGCAAGCTCTTTTGCCACGGATTTTGTAAGACCTATTATGCCTGCCTTTGCGCTTGCGTAATTTGCCTGTCCGGCGTTTCCGTTAATCCCTACCACAGACGAAATGTTAATTATTCTTCCGCGTCGCTTCTTCATAAAGTGCTGGTATGTACTCTTAATCATATTAAATGACCCTTTAAGATTAACATTTATTACCCTGTCAAAATCTTCTTCTTTCATTGAAAGAACCAATCCGTCTTTTACTACGCCGGCATTGTTTACAAGAATATCAATACCGCCAAAATCCGCAATAACCTCTATTACAAGATTTTTGGCATCATTCAGGCTTGAAACGTCACAAGAATACGCCTTAGCCTTTACTCCGAGCTTTTCAATCTCTGCAACTGTTTCATTCGCCTTTTCCCTGTTGCCGGCATATACTACCGCAACATTCGCACCCAAAGACGCCAGCTTCAGAGCTATTGCCTTGCCTATTCCTCTTGACGAACCTGTTACCACAGCATTTTTTCCGTTTAAATCCATCATATCCGCAATTCACCCAACGCCTTATTTTAAAGCGTCAAGCGCCTCCTTATTTTCCGTATTTACAGCGATTACGTCTGCATTTATCTTTTTTATAAGACCGGTAAGTGTCTTTCCTACGCCTGCCTCAATAAAGCGGTCCGCACCCTCGGCAATCATATTTTCAATTGTTGTCTGCCACTTTACCGGATTATTGACCTGCTGCGAAATAAGCAGCTTATAGTTTCCGGTATACGGACAAGCCGTGCGGTTTGAATAAACAGGTATTTTCGGGTCGCTAAGCTCTACCGTGCCAAGGTACTCGGCAAGCGCGTCAGCCGCCTCGTTCATAAACGGCGAATGAAAAGCTCCGCTTACCGCAAGTTTTACCGCCTTGCCCTTTTCGGATTTTACTCTTTCGCACAACAAATCTATTTCATCCTCGGCTGCCGCAACAACCGTTTGAGCGGGACTGTTGTAATTTACCGGATAAGCCTTGCCAAATTCCTTGCAAATTTCTTCAACCTTTTCCGGCGTCAATTTCATTACGGCAGCCATCGCTCCTTTATTTTTCCGAGCCGCCTTATCCATATATTCTGCCCTTTTGCAGACCAGTTTAAACGCATCTTCGTAAGAAATCATTCCGGCAAAAGCGATTGCCGCAATTTCACCCAACGAAAATCCCGCCGTAAAGTCCGGCTTAATTCCTTTTTCAACAACCGCCTCGGCTGCCGCAAGGTCGCATATAAAAACGCACGGCTGAGTGTTCAATGTTTCTGCAAGTTCCTCCTTAGTACCCTCAAAGCACTGTTTAAGTGTACCGGGACGAATTTTTTCCGCCATATCGAACACTGCTCTCGCAGAAGGCGAAGTATCGTACAATTCCTTACCCATTCCGGGATACTGAGCGCCTTGTCCCGAAAATACAATAGCTGTTTTTCCCATAAATAATTCCTTTCCAGACATTATATCAGTCTTTGCACAATGCTTTCCGTCATTTGTTCCAGCGAATTACGCAGCTTCCCGATGTAAGACCCGCGCCGAACGCACACATTGCAACTATATCTCCCTTTTTTAGGACACCGGCGTGATTTGCTTCGTCAAGAGCAAGCGGAACACTGCCCGATGATGTATTTCCATAATGCTGTATATTGCAAAAAAATTTTTCTCTGTCAATACCAAGATTTTTTGCCGAAGCATTAATTATTCTCATATTAGCCTGATGAGGTATAACGCAGTCTATATCGCTCATTTCTATGCCCGCATCACTTACGGATTTTCTTATACCCGCAGACATAGCGTTTACGGCAAATTTATAAACCTCTCCGCCCATCATGTGCAGAACGGCACGTTTTTCTTCATGCTCATAAAACGGCGATGAATTTGTTCCGTGAGGGATAAGAAGAACCTCATCATTTCCCACCGAAGTCAGGTTTATGGAAAGCAAATCATCTCCCTCGCCAAGAACAACTGCCGCACCACCGTCGCCGAACAAAACGCAGGTGGAGCGATCTGTCCAATCAATTATATTTGAAAGGTTATCCATAGATACAATAAGAACGTGTTTAACCTTTTTCCGTGCAAAATAGCCATCTGCAATGTCAAGGGCATAAATGAAGCCTGAGCAAGCGGCGTTAACGTCAAATGCGGGGCAGTCTGCACCGATTTCTCTTTGAATAATACAAGCCTGAGAAGGTGTGATATTTTCTCCCCGCATTGTAGAGCATATTATAAGGTCAAGTTGTGAAGCCTGTATTCCGGCATTTTGCAAGGCATTGTTTGCCGCCTCGACTGTAAGATCCGTAATCGTTTCTTTTTTACATATACGGCGTTCTTCTATACCGGTTCTTGTACGAATCCATTCATCGTTTGTTTCAACCATAGTTGAAAGTTCGTCATTTGTCATTACATACTCAGGCACTGCCTTTCCCGTTCCCAAAATAGTAAAGCCCATTGGTAAATCCTCCGTTTTCTGAACCTGCGGCAAAACCGAAAAAGAAAAAAATTCAAATACAAACATTCGGAATTTATAAAAAGCCCATAAAATCAATTTGACGTATTTATACGTTTTTTAAATTACAGGTATACCGCAGAAATAAATTAAATATACAAAAAAATATTATATTCGTATTAAATATATTTTTCGGGGGTATATCTCAAAAAAGAACGGCAAAACTCACCGATCAAAAGTAAATCCGACAACAAATAAAATACAGCGCACACGCCTTATATTGTGAAATATATCGGTAGCATAATCGGCAGAAACAAAGATAGATTTTAACTTTTCGGACAGCCCCTGATTTACATATCAATTCTATAACAAATCCTACCATTTGTCAACCTGCGGCGCCGAGCCCGCACTGTCAATTCGCGGCGCCGAAGCCGGCGCAGGCAATTCGCGTTATCGCTCGCTCCGCTCGCTCGTATTGAGAGCAATAACTACATTCGCGCGGCGTTAGTTAATGTTTCCATAATTAAAAGTTTCGCTCAAGCCTTTTCAAAGGCTTGCGGATTCCAAAGGCAGAGCCTTTGGTGGGTTTTTAAGGGCAACGCCCTTAACTGTAAATTATATTAACTTACTTAACCGTTGATATAGAAATTTTCGGTGTTTTTATTTCGGTGATATTGCCGTCACTGTCGGTAAAGACACTCAAATCATTACTTCCGTTCTTTTTTTCAAATTCAAAAATTCCGTCATTGACCGCTTTAAATTTCATATTTTGCCCTCCGCTTATGCTGTCAAGCAATTCTATTACAGTCATCGGGACAGAATCACCCTCAATAATGGGAGTGTCCGTTCTGCATATAAGACTTCCAAGAGATAAGGAATACTTCCCGTCCGCACGTCTTACCGTCATTCCTTTTATCGTTTCAGGCGAATTGAATTGTATTGATGCCGTTGTGGGGCTTACATAGTTTATTATGCAATTGTAACTTTCGCTTCCGCTTTTAACAACCGCCTTACTGTCAATAGCCGTGCTTATGTCCGGAACCTTTGGCTTGCTTACACAGCCGACAAGAAATAAAGAAACAACAAAAGCACTTATAAACGCAATACATCTTTTCAACAAATCACCGTCCGTTTGTGTCAGAAAATGTACTTCAGCTCTTCAACAATATCGCTTGGAAGCATTGCTCTTTTTGAATATTTCTCCGCACATTTGTCGCCTGCAAAACCGTGATAATACACTGCGTAAACAGCCGCCTTTTTTGGAGACATACCCTGTGCAAGAAACGAACCGAGCATACCTGCAAGCACATCGCCGCTTCCTCCCTTTGCCATACCGTTGTTTCCGGTACGGTTGACATATACATTGCCCTCCGGAGTCGCAATAAGTGTGTTTGCGCCTTTGAGTACAAGCGTTACTCCGTATTCTTCGGCAAATTTTTTCGCCGTACCGTATCTGTCACGCTGTACCGATAATATATCCGTACCTGCCAGACGTGCCATCTCTCCCGGGTGGGGAGTAAGTACAACAGAAGCCGCTGAATCCCTCAGTACATCTATATTCATACAAACGGAGTTTATTCCGTCCGCATCAAGTACAACAGGCTTTGTTGAATTTTTTATAACATTCGACACAATCCTTACCGTGTTTTCGTTTACACCAAGACCGCAGCCTATTAAAACCGTATCGCAGCTTTCAATTGAATGTGAAATAACTTTTTCATATCCGTCAAAGCTCATTTTCCCGTCATCTGTTTGGTCAATCGGAACAAAAACCGCCTCAGTAAGAGCTTGAGAAACAATAGGATATATTGATTTCGGAACGGCAGCTTTCACTAAACCTACGCCCGTCCTCAAAGCCGCACCTCCGGAAAGTACGGCTGCACCTGCCATACCATAGCTGCCGCACATCATAAGCAATGTTCCGTTAGTTCCCTTGTGAGCCGATATTTTTCGGGGAACGATCGGATTTTCCTCAACAAATTCGTCCGAGGTACTCATAACGCAGTTACATCTGTCAATAATTTTTTTCGGTATGCCTACGTCGGCGGTAATAACTTCACCGCAGAAGTCCATTGACGGATATAAAATATGAAGCGGCTTTAACGCCGTAAACGATACGGTAATATCTGCGTTAAAACAACCGTTAGGTATTTCGCCGCTGTCACATATAATACCGCTCGGCAAATCAACGGCAATTTTATATGCGTTCACATTACTGTTGCACAAAGAAACAATTTCAAGCGTCTGCTTATCAAGACCGCCACGAAAACCTATACCGTATATCGCATCTATTATCATATCGCTTTCCGAGATAATTTTTTCACACTCGAATTTCCGCAAACCGTAAGACAACACCTTAACATTGCTCGGAAGCCTTTCAAAATTCATTTTCGCAAGTTCCGTTTTCGGTTTATCGCCGCTCAGAATAACCGAAACATTACAGTCCTTACTCGAAAGTATACCTGCTGTAACAAAACCGTCGCCGCCGTTGTTTCCCGAACCGCACAAAACACATATATTTTTAAGTTTGTTTTTTTGTATTAAATCGAGTGCCGTTTCGGCTGTTTTTGTTCCGGCTCTTTCCATAAGTACACTCATCGGTATTCCTTGTTCCTCCGCAAGCCGTTCGGCTTTCCTCATTTCATTTCCCGACATAACTTTCATACTTATCACCTCAGACAAAATATTTCATTAACGCAATTTATCGTTCTTTTTTATTGCGTAAGATTTTCCGTTTGTAAAAATTAACTTTAAATAAAATCTCAAAATCGTATTAATTATATATTATCACCGAAACCAAAAACTTTCAATTAAAAAACCGTTTGCAACACATAATTGCAAACGGCATAAAATCACAAATAAAAATATATTTTACATTTAGTTCGGTAAAAATAATTTTTATTATTTTTCTTTCTTTGCGGACTTTTTCTCATCGGATTTTTTCTCATCATTCTTTTTCATCAAAGTAAATTTCTTTTTAAGGTCTATCGAAAAATAAGGTCTTATCATTTCAATAGTTCTTTCGTCGGGAGTAAACAAGAGCAGTGCCGGCTTTTGTTTTATTTTATCGTGAATAACAACATAATATGTATCGAGAGACATTTCGTCCACGGCGGCTTTTAATACCATATCGAACTTTTTTGTGTCGATTTTTCTTTTTCCCGTTTCGGGGTCGATAAACTTATCCATATTGTCAATAGACTTAACATCAAAAACAGTAAGCCTTTTACGTCTGGATTTGCCTTTTATCCTGTCAATACGCATCTCGCCCAAAACAAAGGTATACTCATATTCAACTCCCGAATTTTTTATTATATAGTATATCAAATAAATTCCCAAACCCAACAGTAAAATGGCAATAGGAACCAACCACCCGAAAAACGCCGACAAATATACGCTGAAAAATATAATAACAACAATAAGCACAAGAGAAACAACAATAGTTGAAACGGCTGACGGTGACATCTTTCTTTTTACTATTTGCTCACCGTAGTTATTCATAGAATTAACCTGCATATATTTTTCCATATTAGAATTTTCTCCTTTTCAACAAGTTAAGACGTATTATATCATAAGTATAGTTAATATTCAAATATTTTTTTTTGGTACAATTTATGTTAAAATAATAAAAATCAATAACAAAACGGAGGCAATAGCTATGTTATGTAAAAGTATGCCCGATATTGCGTGGTTTGAAAACGACAATCGGTATTCCGAATGTAATATGCTGTTTCACTATATTATAATACCGAACACAAAAGATAAAACAATGACCGTAAAAATATGGCACGGCGAATTTTGTTATGAAAAAAGCATAGACAAAATAGTATCCGAACGCACGTTTGAAATTTCAACGAGCGGCAGAAAAGAAATGATAGAATACATTATCGCTGAAGATAAAAATTATATGCAGTAACGGTTACTCAACAATTTTGCTCATCGTGTTCTTCACTTTTTTCCGTAACGGTTACTTCAACAGGCTCCGAACCTTGCGGCAGCATATTTTTTAAATTTCCCGACCTTTTTATATGCGTTCCGATTATTTCCGAAACGTCGCTTACCGCTATAAAAGCAGACGAATCAATATTTTTTATAATATCCTTAAGTTCACGAATTTCAAAACGTGTAAGAACGCAGTAAAGAACCACCTTTTTGCCGCTTACAAGTCCCTCTCCCTCCATAATGGTGACCGTTCTGCCCAAACGGGTATATATCTGTTCAGAAATTTCCTTTGAATCATTTGTTATAATCATTGCCGCCTTTGTTTTATCCATACCCGACTCAACAATATCAAGAACCTTTGATGTAATAAAATAAGTAAGCAGACTGTACATAGCCCTGTCAAAACCGAAAGCAAACCCTGCAATTGCAAATATTATAACATTAAAAATCAATACCGTTTGTCCCACGGAAAATTTATATTTTTTATTTAAGAGTATTGCCACGGTTTCCGTTCCGTCAAGACAGCCGCCGAATTTTATAACCAAGCCGACGCCCGTACCCAAAAGCAGTCCCCCAAAACAAACCGCAAGCAGGTATTGATTTGTTGCGTTTGCCATCGGAGCGAATATTTCCAAAAACACCGAAAATACAAGCATTGCAAATGCCGACTTTACGATAAATGCTTTTCCGATTTTTCGTGTTCCCACAATTAAAAACGGAATATTTAATGCCACGGTCAAAATACTTAACGGAATACCTGTAAGGTTATTTATCATAATTCCTATACCAACAACGCCGCCGTCAAGTATTGTACACGGAACAAGAAATTCCTCAATTGCAAACGCCGCCACAATCGAGCCGAGTGCTATACCTGCAAAATCAATTATTCTCCTTAAAACACTGTTACTAAACATTATTCATACCCCTTCGCTTCCACAAAAATATTTATTTTTTTCATTACAGTTACATTATATATTAACAAAAAAATTTATGCAAACCAATCGCAGTGCCTGCATAGTTAAGGGCTTTGCCCTTAAAAACCCACCAAAGGCTCTGCCTTTGGAATCCGCAAGCCTTTGAAAAGGCTTGAGCGAAACTTTTAACTATGGGTACATAAACTAACGCCGCGCGAACGCACTTATCTTTTGCAGTAAGAGCGAACGGAGTGAGCGACAACGCGAATCGACAGTGCGGGCACCGCACCTTGACCGAAACTTTTAGTTATGGGTACATAAACTTATGCCGCGCGAACGTACTTATTGCTTTCAGTACGAGCGAACGGAGTGAGCGACAACGCGAATCGACAGTGCGGGCACCGCACCGCGAATCGCCTGCGCCGGCTCGGCGCGGTGTAGACTTACAAAAAGGAGGAATATTTTTATGACACTGCAACAGCTTAAATACATAATACAAACAGTTCAATACGGCTCTATAAGCACAGCGGCACAAAAGCTCTTTATAACACAACCGAGCCTTTCAAAATCAATATCGGAACTCGAAAAAGAAATGGGTATAACTATTTTCTATCGCAGTAATCGCGGAGTATGTCTTTCCGAGGACGGAACAAAATTTTTATCCTACGCAAGGCAGGTTGTTGAACAGGCAGAACTGCTTGAACACCGCTATAAAAACGGTGCGCCCGTCCGCAGAGTGTTTGCCGTGTCTGCACAGCATTACGCATTTGTGGTAAACGCATTTGTTGCACTTGTCAAAGAATATGAAAAGGAAAAATACGAATTTTCGCTTCGTGAACTCAGAACAAACGATATTATTGAAGATGTGCGTACTTTCAGAAGTGAGGTGGGAATTTTATTTTTAAGCAATTTTAACCGTGAGGTAATATTAAAACTCCTCCAAAACTCGAATATACAATTTAACTCTTTATTTACGGCAAAACCGCATATCTTTGTAAGCAGAAAAAATCCTCTTGCCAAACTGGAAAAGGTCACCCTTGAAAATTTAAAGGATTACCCTCGATTGACTTACGAACAGGGCGAAAACAACTCTTTCTACTTTTCTGAGGAACTACACAGCACGGTTGACAGTCCAAAAAGTATCATAGTTTCCGACCGCGCTACATTGTTTAATCTTTTAATAGGTCTTAACGGCTATACCATATCTTCAGGTATATTAAGCAGTGATTTAAACGGAAATGATATTGTTTCGGTTCCTCTCGAAAGCAACGAAATTATGGAAATAGGCTATATTTACAATACGGACAGACCTTTGATACCCATTGCAAAACGATATATTGAACATTTAAACAGCTATATCCTCCATTATAAAAAACCTGTATAGTTTTTATCTATATCTAAGCATACTTTATTTATATTAACACATACCTCAACATTGAGTTATAATATTTGACGTGAGTTTACCCCTTTACTTAGGGTTTATTTCCGTATAACTCATATCATTTATATATTTCAAAGAAAGGTAATGTGAAATGAAAACATCAATTGTAGGATACCCCAGAATAGGCTCTTTGCGAGAACTTAAATTTGCCTGTGAAAAATATTTTAAAAATGATATTGACGAAACGCAGCTTAAAGATACAGCCAAAAAAATACGGCTGCAAAATTTAACGGAACAAAAAAACAGCGGACTTGATTTTATACCGTCAAATGACTTTTCGTTTTACGATGGAGTTCTCGACACGGCTTTTCTCCTAAACGTAATTCCCAAAAGATACAAAAATTTAAATTTGTCAAAAGCGGATACTTATTTTGCAGCCGCAAGAGGTTATCAGGGAACCAAAGGCGATGTCAAGGCTTTGTCAATGAAAAAATGGTTCAACACAAATTATCACTATATAGTGCCTGAATTTGAAGATGATACACAAATAAAAATATCCGACTGCAAACCGTTTGAACTTTTCTCCGAGGCTCTTGACAACGGGGTTAAAACAAAACCTGTTCTAATAGGTCCGTTTACTTTTCTTCAGCTTGCAAAATATACGGGACAAAAAAACAAAAATGATTTTTGGGAAAGTATTTCAAACACATACCGAGATATTATAAAAAAGCTCTCGGAGCTTGGAGCCGAATGGATACAAATTGACGAACCTTATCTTGTCAAAGATTTAAGCAAAGAGGATACAGAACTTTTTACCAACATATACAAAATAATTCTTAAAGATAAAAATACGTCAAAAATACTTTTACAAACATACTTCGGTGATATAAGAGATTGCTTCAATGCAGTGTATGAACTTGATTTTGACGGTATAGGGCTTGACTTTACAGAGGGCAAAGAAACACTAAACATAATAAAGTCAAACGGCTTTCCGAAAGATAAAATACTCTTCGCGGGAGTTGTAAACGGTAAAAATATATGGAAAAATAACTACGCAAAAACATTGAACATATTAAACGAATTAAAAAGGCTGTCCGTTAAAACCGTTATAGGCTCCTCGTGTTCATTTCTTCATATACCTTATACTCTTAAAAACGAAAAAAATCTTTCCGAGGATTATAAAAAATATTTCTCATTTGCAAGCGAAAAGCTATGTGAGCTTCAGGAACTAAAAAAAATCTGCGAATCCGAAAATCCGCTAAAAGCCCCCGAATATATATCAAACGCAGTCCTTTTTTCCGAACCGCGCAGCGGACACAGACCCGATATAGCAGAAAAAATAAATTCTCTGTCGGAAAAGGACTTTACCCGCAAACCGGCATTTGCCGAACGGGAAATTATTCAAAAAAACCGGCTCAGTCTTCCCCTTTTCCCGACTACCACCATAGGCTCATTCCCTCAAAGTGCGGATATACGTTCCGTCAGAGCCGCATTTAAAAAGAAAGAAATATCGGAAAACGATTACGAGAGTTTTATTAAAGACAAAATAGTAAAATGTATACGGCTCCAAGAAGAACTGGGATTTGACGTTCTTGTACACGGAGAATTTGAAAGAAATGATATGGCGGAATATTTCGGTGAACATCTTGACGGCTTTATTTTTACGGAAAAAGCGTGGGTTCAATCATACGGTACAAGATGTGTTAAGCCTCCGATAATATGGGGCGATATTTCACGTTCAAAGCCAATAACGGTAAAATGGTCGGTATTTGCCCAAAGCCTTACGGATAAACCGGTCAAAGGAATGCTTACCGGACCTGTTACTATTCTTAACTGGTCATTCCCGAGAGAGGACATTTCTTTAAAAGAAAGCGCATTTCAATTAGCCCTTGCCATTCGTGAGGAAGTAGAAGAGCTTGAAGCCAACGGAATAAAGATAATTCAAATTGACGAGGCGGCTCTAAGAGAAAAACTCCCCCTAAGAAAATCAGATTGGAACACAGAATATCTTGACTGGGCTATACCTGCATTCCGTCTTGTACACAGCGGTGTAAAGCCCGAAACCCAAATACACACTCATATGTGTTACAGTGAATTTGACGATATTATTGAAGAAATAGACAATATGGACGCCGATGTCATAACATTTGAGGCAAGCCGCTCGGATTTGGCAATTCTTGATGTACTGAAAGAAAAAAATTTCCGCACGGAAGTCGGTCCCGGCGTCTATGACATTCACTCTCCCCGTATTCCGCAAAAAGATGAAATCAAAAATACGCTGAAAAAAATAACGGAACGAATCTCACCCGAAAAGTTGTGGGTAAATCCCGACTGCGGACTGAAAACAAGAGGAATTGACGAAACCGTTCCGAGCCTTAAAAATCTTGTTGATGCAGCAAAAGAGATTCGCAGCGAAACAAAAGTTTAACAGTTTCGCCCTTGAACGGCAGCGGCACTCGTATACAAAATCCCCAAATTACCATAAGACAAATGGCAATTTGGGGATTGCTTTTTGATGAATAAAAATTGAAAGCTGCCTATTATACGTCTTTTAATATGCCCCACATCTGTATAGGTGTGGTAGAATGGCGAAATATTCACTTAATAAGGATAATCGGAGTATTTACAGAGTGAGAAAAACGAGTTGTAAGAAAGTCGGAACAAAACGTATTAAAATCAAAAATTTTATTGTAAATTATGCGGATAAGAAATATAATAACTATAATATCAAAGGTCGGACGGGGTGAACATATTTAATCAAATAACTTTAAATTAGTTAATACATAAATTAATTGAAAACAATCTATTAAAACAAGGATAGTCATAAGTCGAGGTTTATAAAATTACAAAGCAAATATATAATTACAGTAAGGAGAGTAAAAGATATTATGCTGAAATTAGTAAACATAACAAAAAATGATAAATTTATTGAAGCCGACTATATTCCTGAAAGCAGTAACGAGAAAGCTCATGTAGTTTTGAATTTGACAACAGGTGAGAGTAAATCGGAAGTTATTGAAGAGTACGGCTCAATGTACAGTAGGATGGCTGTTAATGGTTTGTTACGAATTATGGATGAACTAAACAGAGGCAAAATAAGTGAAATTCCAAAAGAAAGACTTGTTATGTGGTACTGATAAAATTATTCCTCTTTCGGCTCGAACCCGATACCGTTATATCCGAAATAAGATGTATTATGTTCACCGCGAAATATTAAGCCCTTTGGTATTCTGTTATGAAATGCTTTACATCATTTCACCGGCGGTTGCTCTCGTATGCCACAATTACACCTACTGCATATAAAATTTTTTGCCGCCTTGTGCAGTACCTTTAATTTATATGTTATTATTATGATAATGATTTTATCAAATATTGTATTACCGTGTTAAAAAGCACTTTGCTTGATTGTCGCAAAGTGCTTGATATTTAACTGATTCTAAATAAAGTGAAATGGCTTTAAGTGTCCTCAACTCTGTAAATGTATAAAAATAAAAGAATCACCGAATTGCGTTTTATAAAACGATAATTCGGGGATATAAATTTAAAATCCGCTCAACAAGCGGATTTTAAGCATTGAGCGGAGAGTGAGGGATTCGAACCCTCGAAACGGTTGTTGCCGTTTACACGATTTCCAATCGTGCTCCTTCGACCGGCTCGGACAACTCTCCTTATTTACGGTTCAATGATTTATGACATAAGTCATAACACCGTATGAGAGTATAACATATACTTTCCCAAAAATCAAGTATTTTTAAAAGAAATTTTCTGTCTTTTTAAATAATAGCCGGCACAGCTTCTTATGTATTGTAAAAAGAAAATATATAAATGAGCTTTTTTATAAGGTCAGTATTGACATTTATACTGTCAAAAAAATCCTTTGCGTGAATAAGCTGTTCCCTGAGCTTACACAAATGCTCATTTTCAATATCCTCAATATGGGTACCGTGGTCAATAATATTTTTGATTATGAAAAAACACGAAACATCGTCTGAAGAATCTTCAAAAAATTCGATAAGTCCGTCCATCTCGGCAAGCTCTTCATCGGTAAGTCTGATAGTCATATTAATTATCTCCTTTTCCTTAATTTCCTGCATAAACGGCAGTCATTTGTTATTTTAAAGTGTTATACAAATACGCTACGAAAGGACGTAATGTATTTTATATAGCTGAACAAACCGTCAAAATCCGCAATACGCAAGCATTAAACGTATTATATATTTTTTTCGCATATATTTCAAGTGAATTTTACAATAAAAAGAATTTGTTTTCAGCAATACACAAACCGCCTGTATATCGCTTAAATGCAGTGCAGTTTTTATAATGTTGAAAACTACATATTTTAATTTATATAAAAAACAAACGGGAAGTTCTCGGTCCGCAGGAAAGAGAACCCCCGTTTTAAATCAGCCGAATAAATTAAGATTTCAGCATTGCCGTATAAATTTTGAGTTTAATTACAAAACTTAAATAAGACAAACCAAATAAGAAAATCAGGCTTTGTTTACAGAACCGAAAAGCTCCATTTTTTCTTTAACGGTAGCCTTTATTGCCTCAAAGCCGGGAGCAAGAAGTTTTCTTGGGTCAAAGCCTTTTCCCTGCTGGTCCTTTCCTGCTTCGATGTATTCTCTTGTTGCGGCAGCAAACGAAAGCTGGCACTCTGTATTCACGTTAATTTTTGAAACTCCGAGAGAAATAGCCTTTTTAATCATATCCGCAGGAATACCTGTACCGCCGTGAAGAACAAGCGGCATTTCACCTGTAAGCTGCTGAATCTTATCGAGTGTTTCAAAACTCAAACCTTCCCAATTTTCGGGATATTTTCCGTGAATATTTCCGATTCCTGCTGCAAGCATAGTTACGCCGAGGTCGGCAATCTGCTTACATTCCTGCGGGTCGGCACATTCGCCCTTGCCTATAACTCCGTCTTCTTCTCCGCCGATTGCGCCTACTTCGGCTTCAATGGAAAGACCCTTTTCCTTGCATATTGAAACAAGCTCCTTAGTCTTTTCAATGTTCTCCTCTATCGGATAATGTGAACCATCGAACATTACCGAGCTGAAACCTGCTTCTATACATTTCTTTGCGCCCTCGTAAGAGCCGTGGTCAAGATGAAGTGCAACCGGGACCGTAATGTTAAGCTCTTCAAGCATACCGTTTACCATACCTACAACTGTTTTGTAGCCGCACATATACTTTCCGGCGCCCTCGGAAACACCCAAAATAACGGGAGAGTTATTCTCCTGCGCCGTAAGAAGAATGGCTTTTGTCCACTCAAGATTGTTAATGTTAAACTGACCTACGGCATAATGACCCTTTTTTGCCTTTGTAAGCATTTCTGCTGCATTTACCAATGGCATTGTAATCACGCTCCAAATTCTTTTTATTTTCGTATAATGTAATTGTGGCACATCATACTTACAATTTTTATTATACATTAAAAAAAAACAAATATAAAGATATTTTATAAATTTTTTAAAACATTTTTAAGGGAATCTGACTCTCGGTATAAATTTTTTTGTTTACAATCCCGCCAAACACGCCGTCGGCAAAAAATTCAGACGGTACAGTGTATATACCTTGACTTTTTGACGAAAAAGCGGTATTTTTATATATGTATTTTACAAGTATTTTTATAAAAAATGCTCGTTTTAAAGTTAACGAACAATTTCAACAAGGGGTTTTCACAATGCTTACACTCGATAAAATCTATCATGCTTCTTATGTTTTGAAAGACGTGGTAAGACCGACCGATATGATTAGAGCAACAAAGCTGTCGGACAACTGCGACCTTTATTTAAAAACCGAAAATCTTCAGATTACCGGTGCATTCAAAGCGAGGGGCGCATATTATAAAATTTCTCAGCTTACAGACGAAGAAAAGGAAAGGGGCGTGATTGCCTGTTCCGCCGGCAACCATGCTCAAGGCGTTGCACTTGCCGCGACTACTCACGGCATTAAATCCCTTATTTGCATACCGAACACCGCCCCCATATCAAAAGTTGAGGCAACTAAAAAATTAGGCGCCGAGGTGTGCCTTGTGGAGGGTACCTATGACGACGCCCACGACAAGGCGGTTGAACTTCAAAAGGAAACCGGAGCGGTATTTATTCATCCGTTTGACGATGAAATGGTAATTGCGGGTCAGGGTACGATAGGTCTTGAAATCCTTGAACAGCTTCCCGACGTTGACGCTGTAATTGTGCCGATTGGCGGCGGCGGACTTATAAGCGGTGTTGCGTACTCGATAAAATCGCTGAACCCGAATGTTAAAATTTACGGTGTCCAGTCGGCAGGCGCCCCGTCAATGTATCTGTCGGTGGCACACAATAAAATAGAAACACTCGAAAACGTAAATACCTTTGCGGACGGTATCGCCGTAAAAACGCCCGGTGATCTTACATTCGAGCTTTGCAGTAAATATGTTGACGAAATTATGACCGTGACCGACGACGAAGTTGCGACCGCGATACTTTCCCTCATAGAGAACCAAAAGCTAATATCCGAGGGAGCGGGTGCGGTTTCTGTTGCCGCCGCCCTGTTCAATAAATTCCCCATTAAAGGAAAAAAGGTATGCTGTTTGGTATCGGGCGGCAACATTGACGTTACGATCCTGTCAAGAGTAATAGACCGCGCCCTTCAAAAGGTAGGCAGACTTGCCGAATTTACGATTGCGCTTACCGATAAGCCCGGAGAGCTTGTTTCCGTATCAAAAATAATTGCAAAGCTCGGAGCAAATGTAGTTGCGGTAAGCCACGACAGAGCCGACCTTAATACAGACATAAATTCGTGTTACCTTCGTCTTTCCCTTGAAACACGGAACCACGAGCATATTCAGAAGATAAAAGACGAGCTTTGCAAGAAAGGCTATAAGATAGTATATTGATTTTTTAATATTAATTTATGCGAAAGGAAGTTTTCACTATGTCAGAAACAGTTTACACAAAAAATGCACCGGATGCGATAGGTCCTTACTCACAAGCAGTAAAGGTCAACGGTCTTGTTTTTACTTCGGGTCAAATTGCTATAAACCCCGCAACCGGCAATGTTGAAGCAACGACTATTGAGGGTCAGACGGAACAGGTTATGCTGAACCTTAAAAATCTTCTTGAGGCGTCGGGTTCATCACTTGAAAAGGCTGTAAAGACCGTTTGTTTCCTTGCAGATATGAACGACTTTGCCAAATTCAACGAGATATACGGAAAATATTTTACGGGAAAACCGGCACGTTCGTGCGTTGCAGTAAAAAGCCTCCCGAAAAATGTCCTTTGTGAAGTTGAAGTAATTGCAGAATACTAACTTTAAAAAAACAGCAAAAAACATTGTTAAGGTCACAGCCGAAAAGCCGTGGCCTTTTAATGACAAATCGGATTTTAATTTAGATATTATTCGTTCGGCAAAAATAAACAACTAAATAAAAGAGGTAAACGCTAATGAAGTATTGCTATGAATGTGGAACAAAACTGACAAGCAAGGAATGTGACGGCGAGGGGATTATTCCTTATTGTGAGAAATGCCAAACATTCCGCTTTCCCTTTTTTTCTGCGGCAGTAAGTATGATCGTACAGAACCCGTCAAAGGATAAAATACTTCTTATCCAACAGTACGGAAAAAAGAATAACGTACTTGTGGCAGGTTATATAAATAAAGGAGAAAACGCCGAAGAAGCCGTTGTCCGTGAAGTAAAGGAGGAAATCGGGCTGAATGTTACCGTCCACGATTTTAACAAAAGCGAATACTTTAAAAACACAAACACCCTGATGATAAACTTTTCTTGTGTTGTTGACAATGAAAGTCTTGACGGTATTGACAAAAAAGAGGTTGACAAAGCCGAGTGGTTCAGCTTTGAAGAGGCAAGGAAAAAAATTATGCCAAACAGCCTTGCCGAACGTTTTTTATTAAACTTTCTTGACGGAAAATAAAATTTATATTTTAACTTAAAAGATAAAACAAAAAAAATAAAAATTAAATCAAAAAGGAAGTATCAAAAATGATAACCGATATGACAACGGGCAAACCGGGAGCGGTATTATGGAAATTTTCTATGCCGATTCTTATAAGCTCGATGTTCCAACAGATTTACAACATAGCGGACAGCGTTATTGTCGGTCAAATTTGCGGCGACGACGCTCTTGCCGCTATCGGGGCTTCGTACAATATAACAATGATATTTATGGCATTTGCTCTTGGGTGCAATGTAGGCTGTTCGGTAGTAATCTCACAATTTTTCGGAGCAAAAAAGTATACGCTTACAAAAACGGCTATAAATACATCTTACATTTCCGTACTTTTGCTGAGCGCCTTTCTTACTGTTTTCGGGTGTATATTTTGCCGCCCGATTCTGTCACTGCTCGGTACTCCGCAGAATATTTTCAACGACGGCGCCGCCTATCTTGATATTTACACATACGGACTTTTGTTCTTGTTCTTGTATAATATATGCACGGGCATATTTACGTCACTCGGAGATTCGCAAACGCCGTTATGGTTCCTTATTGCCTCCTCAATTATAAACATAGCTCTTGACCTGATTTTTGTAGGACCGCTAAATATGGGTGTTTCGGGAGCGGCATGGGCAACATTTATCGCCCAGGGAATAGCCGGAGTTGTCGCCTTTATCGTACTAAACGACCGCATCCGCAAAAAAATTGTAAGCGAGGAAAATCCGAAGCATTTTTCCGTTCAGATATTCAAGAAAATATGTTTCATATCAATTCCGAGTATTCTTCAAAACAGCTTTGTTTCCGTAGGCAATCTTTTGGTTCAGACTGTAATAAATCGTTTCGGCTCACCCGTTTTGGCAGGCTATTCGGCTGCTATAAAATTAAATTCCTTTTCGGTAACGTCGTTCGCCTCTCTTTCAAACGGACTGTCAAATTACACGGCTCAAAATATAGGTGCAAACAAAATCGAACGTGTAAAACAAGGCTTTAAAACATCAATAATTATGGCATTTGCAGTTGCGATACCGTTTACTGCGGCTTTTGCTTTTGCACCGCAGTTTTGTATGCAAATGTTCCTCAGCGCAGACAAGACGCAAGCAATTTCGGCGGGTGTCGATTTTCTGCATATAGTATCGCCGTTTTATATTGTAGTAGCTACGAAGCTGATGGCTGACGGAATACATCGCGGAGCCTGCGCTATGAAATGGTTTATTGCGTCAACATTTTTCGACCTTATAATTCGCGTAATACTGTCGTTTGTTTTTGCAGATTTGTGGGGACTGAACGGAGTATGGCTCTCGTGGCCCATCGGTTGGATTTTTGCCGCACTTCTTATTCTTACGGCATATTTCTTCGGTGCATGGAAACCAAAAAAGGCTCTCGAATTTTAGACATAAAAATCCCGATACTTAATGCTCTTTTAAGTATCGGGATTTTTTATATTAAATCAACTTCCTTGACCAAAAGTTCGGGTCAACATTTTCTGAAATTTTACGGTAAAAATCATTTGCTTGCAAAAAGCTCGGTAGAAAGGTATCTTTCTCCCGTATCGGGAAGAATTACAACTATATTCTTATCCTTATTTTCGGGACGGGACGAAACCTGAATTGCAGCCCAAAGAGCCGCACCGCTTGAAATTCCGACAAGGATACCCTCGGACTCGGCAAAATTTCTTCCTGTTTCAAAAGCCGCCTCATTCGGTATTTTTATAACCTCGTCGTAAATCGAGGTATCAAGAGTATCGGGAACAAATCCTGCGCCTATTCCCTGAATTTTATGCGGTCCCGATTTACCCTCCGACAAAACCGGAGATGTTTCAGGTTCCGCCGCAATTACTTTAATTTCGGGATTTTTACTTTTCAGGAATTTTCCTGCGCCGCTAAGCGTTCCGCCCGTGCCGACGCCTGCAATAAATATATCCACGCTGCCGTCGGTATCTTCCCAAATTTCGGGACCCGTGGTATCAAAATGTACTTGTGGGTTTGCCTTATTTTGAAATTGACCCAAAATAACCGAGCCTTCAATTTCCTCTTTAAGCTCATTTGCTTTTGCGATTGCGCCTTTCATTCCTTTTGCGCCTTCCGTAAGTACAATCTTTGCACCGTATGCCTTAAGCAAGTTTCTTCTTTCAATACTCATAGTTTCGGGCATAGTCATAATTGCATTATAGCCTCTTGCCGCAGCAACAGACGCAAGACCGATTCCTGTATTGCCGCTTGTCGGTTCAATAATTGTAGCTCCCGGTTTAAGCAGACCTTTACGTTCGGCATCGTCAATCATCGCCTTTGCAACTCTGTCTTTCACGCTTCCTGCGGGATTAAAGTATTCAAGTTTTACAATAATGTTTGACTTTAATTTATAATCCCTCATAAAATTGTTTGCTTTTACAATAGGGGTTTTTCCTATAAGTTCAGTGATACTGTTATAAATTTTTGACAATGATATACACTCCTTAAAATTAATTTTTTTTAATATAATTATTATAAAAATTACCTGCGTTGTCAACATCGTTTACCGAATAGCGGACATAAAATTTTAAACATAGCTTCACTTCTTTCAAAATCATAGTTAATCTATATGTTTTGTATATTAATAATATCACGCATTAATTATGTTGTCAAGCAATATTTAGCATTTTATTTAACACATTTTATTTACATTTTATTTAAGCACTATAAAACAACGGAGTGGAGGGCGGAAAAAAAGTAAAGCCCGCGAACAGCAAAGTCACTCCCAAAAATAAAATTATTCCCGAAATATTAAGAAATACATTTTGATTTTTTTCGTTTAAAATCAATTTTGTACTTATGCGGAACGATATTAAGACCGACAAAATAAAAATTAAAATATCAAACACAAGTATGCTTTTTCCAAACAGCAGAGTGTAAGCATAAAAAATCAACGGAATAAATATCATACCGCACATTACGCCCACAAACCGAGAAAACAAAAATCCGTTTATACGTTTTCCGAACAAAAAATATTCTGCGGCCACATAAAACATAAACGGAAAGAACAGAAGTTTTAAGTGTTCCCAAACGCTATCGTTTACCGGTGTAAATATTCCGACTATTATATTATTTCCGAAAGCATTATACAAAAAATGGTTAATCATTCCCAAGGCACATACAAAAATAATACCGAAAGATTTTCCGCAAAACAAACTTGTCTTCATATCAATCCACCCTTAGACATATTCCGTATAATTATATGCCTTAAAGATAGGATTATTGCCTTTAGAACATAAATGCCGCACGAAAAACTTTTTGCTTTCAGTACGAACGGGAGAATAGATAGTTAAGGGCTCCGCCCTTAAAAACCTGCCAAAGGCTCTGCCTTTGGAATCCGCAAGCCTTTGAAAAGGCTTGACCGAAACTTTTGACTATGGGTACAATAGCTAACGCCGCGCGAATGTACCTGTTGCTTTCAGTACGAGCGAACGGAGTGAGCGACAACGCGAATTGACAGCGCAGGCACTGCGCCGAAACTTTTAATTATGGATACATTAACTAACGCCGCGCGAATGTACTTGTTGCTTTCAGTACGAGCGAACGGAGTGAGCGACAACGCGAATCGCCTGCGCCGGCTCGGCGCATTTTCGCCCGCCTTTTTTAAAAGGCGGCAGGGTCAAGGGACAGCGTC
>CANQBK010000018.1 GCA_947589485.1 uncultured Clostridia bacterium
AATTAACTGTAACACAGGTTCTTCCTATTTGCTATTATTTTTTACTCACTGTAACATATCAATTGTAAACCTACATAATTATTTGTTTGTCATTGTTTTATATGTGGAAAAAATATATTTTGCGTGATATAATATTTTAACATAAATTATAAGGACTGAAATTATGAAAATATTACATTCCGAGCCTGCAAAAGACGGCTTTTCAATGCCTGCCGAATTTTCACGTCATTACGGCTGTATAATGATTTGGCCGTACAGGCGTGATTCGTGGCAGTACGGTGCGTACAATGCACGAAAGGCTTTTGCTGAAGTTGCGGGTATCATATCAAAAAGCGAAAAGGTAATAGTATGTGCAAGGTATGAGGACTATGACAATGCGCGGTTTATGCTTCCCGACAATGTCCGCGTAATAGAAATGGAATCGAATGATTCTTGGGCAAGAGATGTGGCTCCTACGTTTGTTTCAAACGGTTCATCCGTCAGGGGAATAGATTGGGGTTTTAATGCGTGGGGAGGACTTGTGGACGGTTTGTATTTTCCGTGGGACAAGGACAATAAAATCGCACGCAAGATATGTGATATGCTTGATGTTGACAGCTATGACAAAAGAGATTTTATTCTTGAGGGAGGCTCGATTCATACCGACGGCAACGGAACAATTATAACTACGGAGGAGTGCCTTTTAAGCAAGGGCAGGAACCCGAATATGACAAAGACGGAAATAGAAAGCGAATTGAAAAAATCGCTTGGCGCGGAAAAAATAATATGGCTGAAGTCGGGAATATACAATGACGAAACGAACGGCCACATTGACAATATATGCGCTTTTACCGGCATTGGAGAAGTTGTTCTTGCGTGGACAGATGACAGGAGCGACCCTCAGTATGAGATTTCAAAGAGCTGTTTGGATATTTTGGAGTTATCGACAGACGCAAAAGGCAGAAAGATAAGGGTACATAAGCTGCCGCTGCCAAAGCCTGTTTGTATAAGTCAAAGCGAGTGCGACGGGCTTGACGATATGGACGGAAAGCCCACACGGGTACCGGGAGAGCGTTTAGCGGCGTCTTATGTAAATTTTTATGTTTCAAACGGCTCGGTTGTGTGTCCTATGTTTGGCGATGACAATGACGGCAAAGCCATTGAGATTTTGTCGGAATTGTTTCCGCAAAAAGAGGTAGTGGGTGTTTATGCTCGTGATATTCTTATCGGCGGCGGTAACATTCATTGTATAACACAACAAATACCGTACTTTGAATAGGGGGGAACAGTGTGCGTAAAATAAAAGCTGCGGCGGTGCAAATGTCAATGTGTGCCGACGCCAAAAAAAACTTAAATAAAGCGGAGGAGCTTGTACGCAGAGCTGCGTCAAACGGCGCAAATATTATTCTGCTGCCTGAGCTGTTTGAAAATCTTTATTTTTGTCAGGAAAGAAATTACGGATATTACAGTCTTGCAACGGCTTTGGAGGATAATCCGGCAGTGGCGGTATTTAAAAAAATCGCAAAAGAGTTTGATGTTGTTATACCCGTCAGTTTTTTTGAGAAAAGCGGCAATACAGCATTTAATACGGTTGCTATGATTGATGCAGGAGGAGAAATTCTCGGAATTTACCGAAAGACCCATATACCCGATGATCATTTTTATCAGGAAAAATTTTACTTTTCTCCGGGGGATACGGGGTTTAAGGTTTGGAAAACGAAATACGGAACTATCGGGGTAGGTATATGTTGGGATCAATGGTTCCCCGAAAGTGCAAGATGTATGACGCTTATGGGTGCGGATATGCTTTTTTATCCTACTGCGATAGGTTCTGAACCGATACTTGACGTTGACAGTATGCCTCATTGGAGAAGATGTATGCAGGGTCATTCGGCGTCAAATATTGTTCCCGTGATAGCAGCCAACCGAACAGGAACCGAGAGCGTAGTGCCGAGCGCAGAAAATAATTATCAATCGTCATCTCTTTGCTTTTACGGTTCGTCATTTATAACCGACGAAACCGGAGAGATTATTGTTTCAGCAGACAGGGAAAGCGAATGTGTTATTGAGTCCGAGTTTGACATTGACTCCATTGTTGAGAAAAGAATGAATTGGGGCTTGTTTCGTGACCGTCGTCCCGAATGTTACGGCACTATTTTAAAATATTAACACCTCGCTCGTACTGCAAACGACAAGTACGTTCGCGCGCAATAAGTTAATGTACCCATAGTTAAAAGTTTCGGTCAAGGCGCAGTGCCTGCGCTCCCGATTCGCGAAGTCGTTCGCTCCGCTCACTCGTACTGAAAGCCAAAACTACAATCGCGCGGCGTAAGTTATTGTTACCATAGTCAAAAGTTTCGGTCAAGGCGCAGTGCCTGCGCTCCCGATTCGCGAAGTCGTTCGCTCCGCTCACTCGTACTGAAAGCCAAAACTACAATCGCGCGGCGTAAGTTATTTTAACCATAATTAAAAGTTTCGGTCAAGCCTTTTCAAAGGCTTGCGGATTCCAAAGGCAGAGCCTTTGGTGGGTTTTTAAGGGCGGAGCCCTTAACTGCGCAGGCACTGCGCCGGAGCCTTTAACTATCATTTACAAAGATAAAAATTTATCGGTCGGGGAACCTGTTCGGTTGGTTCCTCGACCGATATTTTATATCAGCTTTCAACTTGATATGTTTTTCCGTCCTCGACTATTAATCCGCTTGTTTTCGGATATTGATACCTTGGATGCTCGGGATCGACAAATATGACAAGCATATTTTTGTCGGGATCTTCGTATTCAACTGTATATGAATATGTGCCATCACCGTTATTTGTCATTTCGTATGATTCGGTACTTAAATTTCCCTCCATATAAGGCTTTATTTTTACGGTGTCACCCCATTCGTCGGGTTTTTCAAATGTGATTGTTGCGGTTTTTGCGTCACCGTTTTCGGCATCGGAGCTTTCCGTGTCGGAGCTTTCAGCTTCTGAACTTTCGGCATCGGAGCTTTCCGTGTCGGAACTTTCAGCTTCTGAACTTTCGGCATCGGAGCTTTCGGCTTCGGAACTTTCGGCATCGGAGCTTTCGGCATCGGAGCTTTCAGCATCGGAACTTTCGGCTTCGGAACTTTCAGCTTCGGAGCTTTCAGCATCGGAGCTTTCAGCATCGGAACTTTCGGCTTCGGAACTTTCAGCTTCGGAGCTTTCAGCGGCAGAACTTTCGGCCGCAGAATCCGAAACTACCGCATTAGGATTGTTTGAGTAAACTCTGCTTGAACAGCCTGACGCGGTAACCGCCGCTCCGGCACAAAGTGCCATCATAATAAAAATAGATAATATTCGTTTTTGTTTCATTTTATAACCTCCAAAAAAACAAATTACATTCCTTTATATATTATACACTTTCAAATAAAATTTTCAATAATTTTTTATAAATTAAGCATAATGTATGACCGACGATAAATTATAATTAAAAAAATTTTTTTGTATTATAATTTATCCGTTATAAATACCATTGACGGAAGATATTTATTTTTATAAAATATTAGAAGTAAATATAAACGTCAGGGGAGTTTTATATGAAATATAAAGTTACAGCACTTGACATTGACGGAACTCTTACCGATTCCCGAAAAAAAATTACTGCGGAAACCAAAAAGAGTTTGCTTGATTATCAAAAAAACGGCGGAAAGATTATTCTTGCCTCGGGTCGTCCGACTATGGGCATTATGCCGTATGCAAAATCATTGAAGCTGAAGGAATACGGAGGATATATTCTTGCGTTTAACGGAGGTTGTGTTATTGACTGCAAAACGGATAAGGTTATATTTCAGAAAACACTGCCGCTTGAATATATTCCCGAAATATATGACATTGTAAGCAAATACAACGTCGGAATAAACACATACCAAAACGATAAAATTATTGTCGGTCATATACAAAATAAATATACCGAGCTGGAAGCGAAAATCAACGGTATGAAAATTAAATATGTAGATGATTTTACCGGCTATGTAAATTTTAATGTTAACAAATGCCTGATTCACGGCGAACCCGATGAAATATTAAAGCTCGAAAAAATACTTTCCGAACGCTATAAGGGTGACTTGGGCGTGTTCAAATCCGAACCGTTTTTTCTTGAAGTAGTACCCAAAGGAATTGACAAAGCAATGTCCATTGACAGGCTTTTGAAAATGACGGGAGTAAAAGCCGAAGAATGTTTGGCTTGCGGAGACGGTTTTAACGATGTTTCAATGATAGAGTATGCAGGACTTGGGGTTGCAATGGCAAATGCCGCAGAGCCTGTAAAAAATGCCGCAGACTGTATTACCCGTTCAAACGATGACGACGGAATAGCGTATATTCTTAAATGCGTCTGTATGTCCGCAAACCTTTTTGGAGTATGACCCGAATTTGCTCGGCATACTCCGAAAGAGCCTGCACCGCACAGGTAAAACGGGGATAGTGACAAAAATAAATGTCTGTATTTTTCTGTAAATTTCAAAGAGAACGAATCGTTCTCTCTTTTTTGTTGTTATTGAGCTGAAAACGTGATATAATGTTTTATTGTAAACGTATTTAAAATATTTTTTAAAATATTGTTTACAAAAATCCGACGGTGATGTTATGAACGATTTTGATAAATTGTTTAAAGAGGTATTGAGCGAGGCTTATGCGGCAGGACTTCCCGTTTCGCAAAATATTTCCCCGAACATAAAGGTAAACAATAGGGCAAAAAGAAGATTCGGACAGTGTATATTAAAAAACGGGGAATATACGATTGAGCTTTCCTCACGATTGCTTTACGCCCCCGAAAAATCATGCAAACAAACAATTGCACACGAATTGATACATACCTGTAAGGGCTGCTATAACCATGGTGTCGGTTTTAAACGCTATGCTCTGTTGATGAACACTGCCTGCGGATATAATATAAAAACAACAAACTCATGTGAGGAAATGGGAATTGATGAGGTTTTGGACAATAATACGGTAAAATATATTCTTGTTTGTCAGGCGTGCGGAAAGAAAACGACAAGACTAAGGTACTCAAGCGTTGTTGCCAATCCCTCAAGATACAGATGCCGCTGCGGCGGTGAGCTTAAAAGAATAAAATAATTTTAAAAACATTTCGCCTGAAAAGGAGGAATATAATTTGAAAAAGCTTATTGTCATATCATTTTTGACAATATCGTTATTTATGTGTGGGTGTCTGTATAACAATGCGGAAGACAGCGCACAGGATAAAACAGTCGGTTCCGTAAATACGGACAGTCAAATTAAATCGGACGCTGACGGTAACGGTTCCGACGAATCCGAAAAAACATTCGTACAGCGTGTCGAGGTTGACAAGGTTTCGGCTCCAAACGGAAGTATAACATTTGAAGAGGCTTGCGAAATTCTTGATTCTTGTGATATGTACAGCCTTTACCTGCCGCAAAGCGCAAAAGATTACAAAAAAAGCTGCTGCGGAATAATAAAGCTGGACGGCTCGGATTATTATTCGGTTTATATGTATATAGAAGATAACGGTAAAAAAATATATGTCGGCACCAATTACCTTGTTTCCTGCGACGGTGAGGACGTTAGGAAAAAGACATGGACGGGTGATTATGCTGCCGTTGAGATGACGTATTCGGAAAGTGACGAAACCGTGGAAAAATTGTATGAAGGAGCCAAAATAACACCGAATGAGGCTCTGAAGATACTTTGCGGTAAGGGAGAAAAAGCTCTCGGACTGGAAAACGACATATCAAAGTATACGTTTGAAGCGGATTCTGAATTTACGAGCGTTTACAACTTTGAATGTTATAAAATAATACCGAAGATTGAATACAGTATGTCAACCGATATGCTTTCACCTTATTATGTAAATGTAGACGGAAGCGGAGAAGTTTACAAGGCAAAGACGGGAGAACCCGACGAATATGAGGAATTGAAATAATGCGGTTTGAATAATTTAGCGGTAATAAAGGTGTACAAATTATTTTATTATAAAAAAACAGCGTAAAGGGAGTATTGAAATATGAATGTAAAACCAAAGGTAAGAGGATTTATATGTACTACTGCTCACCCCGACGGATGCAGGGAGCTTGTTAAGTCACAGATAGAATATGTAAAATCAAAGAAACATTCAAACGGACCGAAAAAGGTTCTGGTAATCGGAGCGTCTATGGGATACGGTCTTGCGTCAAGGATAGTTTCGGCATATTCGTTCGGCGCCGCCACACTCGGTATTATCTTTGATAAGCCGTCAAACGGTGTGCGTACCGCAAGTTCGGGATGGTACAATACTGCGGCATTTGAGGAATTTGCCCATAAGGACGGGCTTTATGCCAAGACCGTTAACGGAGATGCTTACTCAAAGGAAATAAAGGACAAGACTATCGAAATAATAAAAAGAGATATGGGAAAGGTCGATATGGTTGTTTACAGCCTTGCCGCGCCGCGCCGTACCGTTGCCGACGGTACCGTTTACACCTCGGTTCTAAAGACGGTCGGAAGCCCGTATACAAACAAGACTATTGATATGAAAACCAAGACTGTTCGTGATATTACCGTGGAACCTGCAAGCGTTGAGGAAGTGAACGCCACAATAAAGGTTATGGGCGGAGAGGACTGGCAGGACTGGATAGACGCACTCAAAGCCGCCGATGCGATTGAGGACAACGCCGTGACCGTGGCATATTCATATATAGGTCCCGACATAACACACGCTATTTATGCCGACGGTTCAATAGGCAAAGCCAAGGACCATCTTTTTGAAACCGCAAAAAGAATAACCGAGGCGGACGACGGTATAAAAGCGTATATTTCGGTAAATAAGGCTCTTGTTACGCAGTCAAGCGCAGCGATACCGATAGTTCCTCTTTATATATCCGTTCTGTATAAGGTGATGAAAGAAAACGGCGTACACGAGGGTTGTATAGAGCAAATGTACAGACTGTTTAACGAAAAAATGTTTAACGGCGAGACAGTGACGGACGCAGAGTGCAGAATAAGGCTTGACGATTTTGAAATGCAGGATAATATACAGTCCGAGGTTAAAGAGTTGTGGAGCAAAATTTGTACGGAAAATATAGACCTTTGCGCCGATATTGACGGCTACAATGAGGATTTTTACAAGTTGTTCGGATTCTGCGCGGACGGCGTGGACTATGACGCTGATACCGATATTGAAAGAAAAATACCGAGCATAGAATAACGGCTATAAACAAAAAAACGGGTTCCCTTGTATTCTCTCTTTACGTGAGAATCACGGGGGAACCTGTTTTATTGTTCTTGTTCCTGTTTGACGCCCAAAAAACGGCTTTGACGTTCCAAACGCTTTTTTATTTGTTTTATAAAGCTGTCAGGCTCGGTCACCTTTAACAGCGGACCGAAAGACAGTACCCTTATCAACAGCTCCGTTTCGTCAAGGCTGTCGTAATATATTATTAATCGGTATTTATTTCTGTCGATTTGTACGGCTTCCTTTTTAAAATGTGAAAAATGCAGCATTGCCCTTTCAAGGGCGTTTCGCTTGTTTGTCAGTTCGATTTTAATTTGTTTTTCAACCGTTTTTTCGAGTTTTTTCTTTTCGGTAAATTTGCCGTAAAATGTTTCGCAGTAAACTATTCTTCCAAGATTTATTACAGACCGTTTATTCGTTTCTCGGCATATAAGTCTGAATTTATCGTCCTTTTCGGAATACTCCAAATGTTCGGGAACCATTTTTATCTCTATAAGCATATTTTTTCGGTTCTTGATACCTATTTTCAGCGGTCGGTTATTCCTGACGGCATTTAAAATCAATTTAAAATTTTTGATATATTCTTTGTCGTCATAAGGGTCGCCGTCGCCGTAGCGGTCAAATATACAATAATCGTTTTCGGTAAAAAGCGGTTCCGTGTCGTCAAGCCCGTCAATGTCTATGTCAAACAGTTTTATTCGCCTGTCAGATAAAATCGCTTTCAGCCACATTTTTTCCGCTTTTGTAATCGGTATCGACGGGGCGTGCTTAATAGAAGTTTTTCCGTCACCTTTAAGCAGGAGCCATTTTTGAGAAAGAAGAGCCGACTCCACTGCCGATATGCTCTCGGAGAAAGCATATTTTCGGACTATTTGGCGTATATCGCAGGCGTTGATATTTTTCTTGACTGCCTCTTTTAGAATTTCCTCAACACACTTGTAATACAATCCGTAAATTTCGCTGAATATCATTGAACGGCACCTCTGTCTATTCCATACATTTTATACATTTCGTCGAGGTCGGACATAAACTGTTTCTGAAGTGAAGCGTTTGAAAATTTTATGTCCGTGATTCTGCATATAAATGTTCTTATCCACGGCAAAAGCTCGTTTGCGTCATATACCTCGGCATAGAACCTTGCGGTATTTGGAGATTTTATTTCAACCGTTCCGCACCGTTTTTCTCTTTGGAGTCTTTTTAAAATATATTCCTCGTTGTTGTCAAAGTAAACGGTAAATTCCACGCTTTGTTTTTCGGCGTCTTTTATATATGTGCTTACGCCCCATATATTTTTTCTTGTTTTTTCAAAAGATTCTCGGATACAGTCAAAATTATCAGCGGCATTTGTTTCCCGTATGTCAATAATGCGGTCAAGTCTTAAAGACACAAAGCGTTTTACCGATATGCGGTACGCCATTAAATATTGTCTGCCGCTTTGGGCGCTCATAAATACTTTAAGCGGAACCAGTCCGTTTTGCTTCAATTTGTTTTTCCTTTTGTTTATAAGCGTTATGTTAATTTCGCTTTTGTTTTTTATCGCAATAAACACCTTAAAAAGTATTTCACTGTCAAGGGTTTGTGTTATGTAATGGTGCTTAAAACTTATAAGGTTTTCGTAATTTTCCGTTCTGTCAAGCAAAAACGAACCGACAACACCGCACGGCGCAACCTCCGAATAAAAGTTAAGAGCATCGGCGCAATTTATTTTCAATGTTTCCGCTCGGCTGTAATAAACAGTTTTACCGTTTTTTTCTGCTGTTATAATGCCCGCGTCAGTATATTCCTTTAATTTTTTGCGTACTGTTGACTTGTCGAACATTTTTGCATTATTAAATTCGGACAGATATTCGCTGTCAATTTTGTCGACAATTTCGTTTATTGTAAGGGAAACAGTATTTGAATATAAAATATCAAACAGGATAAAGTACAGCGTTATGTCGCCGTCGGTAAAGCTCTTTGTTTTCCATACTCTGTAAAGCGGATTGTGGAACGTATAACGGGTATCTACCGAAATGAAAAAATTTTTCCCCGAGTCTGTATGTCCGAATTTTATATAATCTTCCAGCCAGCTTTCAATTCTTCTGCGGGCGTCATCGTATGAGCGTGAGCTTTTTTTGTCGTACTCTCTTCGGCTTTTAAAGCCGTATACATAAAATTCTCTTATATATTCACGGATATTTTCAAAATTTTTGATAAGTTCATTGTAAGGCATATTCTTGTTCCTCCTTTCGTGACGTCAAGAATTTGTTCTGCTTTTTGCGCTGTAATGTTTGGCGGCGGTTTATGAGGTTACTGTTCGGAATATTTAAGTACGCTTTCCGCATAAAGGTCGATGCCCAAAGTGCAGTTTGGGTGTATATGGTCAACCATATAATCGGACGCAGTGTGTTTTTTAAGGAAATCCTTAATGTACCCGTTGGGGTCGCTGAATATGTATCCGTTTTTTTTGCACATCTCTTTTAAAGCAAGCGTATATTCCTTAAAAAGCTCGTCCCTTTTTTCAATGTTGTTCTTGCATACAGGGTCATTTTCAAGTGCGAACCACGGAGCAATAAAACAAAAACAGGCGTCGGGGTTTTCCTTTAGTATTCTTTCGGTAAAGCTCTCAAGTTGGTAAATATATTCTTCCTTTGTCATTGCACAGGTTTTTTTATTGCGGTACCTAACATCGTTTGTACCTATTGCAACAATATAAAGTGAATAATCGGTGCTCGGTTTGGTAAGGAACTGCTTTGTTGTCGTTCCGCCCTTTGCACATTGATATGTGTGCGGATTTAATTTTTCAATCGGTCTGTACCAGCCGTATCCGCCGTTTTTGGTACCCTCGGTAACACTGTCGCCCACATAACATACACTTTTTGCTGATGTTATCTTTTTGTAAAGAACAGTATTTTTTATTTCGTCGCTTATTTTAATCTGTTCGCATCGGGGCAGATACAAGCCGTTCGGCGTCAGGTAGTACCTTTCCTTTGTAAGGTCGGAGGAAATTTCATTGCCGAGCATTATTTTTGTAATATGCCTTTGGACTTCATCTGTTCTTTCCGAATCATAAGAGGAAATTTGAGATTTTGCCTGCTCGCCGTTAAGAAGCTCGTATGTGGGAGCCGTTCTGTAATTACCGTCGGGCATAGATTCCGTCTGCATAGGTATTACAGATGCACAATGCGGTTTTTTAGTTTTGTTGTCAATATATATTTCAGCCATAGCGGACGCATCTCCAAAGTTTTTACGGTTAGTATCGGTAAAATTTCCCGTACAGTTTACAATAACTTGTGTTTTGCCGTTATGTTCAGATATTTGTAAGGGCTGTACGGAATTTGCGTGACAGTTTAGGATTATGTCGGCTCCTAATGAAATAAAAATATCGTTCCACGTTTTTTGATATTCATCGGGGCTTTCCGTGACCTTTTCACCCATATTCGGCAGTACAAGTATGATGTCGGGGCTGAGCTTTTTGGCGTTTTTAAAGTCGTTAACTACACGTTTTTTTGCCTCTTCAAAGTTTTTGCCTTTCGGGTCTGCCGTCAGGGAGGTCAGGTAAGAGTATTTATCCGAGAGCAGGCAATCCTCGGCAAAGTTGTTTGAACCACAGGCGTATGACAGAACTGCTATTTTTATGCCGTTCTTTTCAATAATTTTAACCTTATTTTTTTCTTCTGCGTTTCTGTATGTACCGGTGTGGTCCAGCTTAAGCCTGTCAAGCACGTCAAGAGTTCTTATGGCTCCGTCAATGCCATTGTCAAGAAAGTGGTCGTTTGCAGTTGCAACAAAATCGAAACCGGCGGATTTTATGGCGTCGGCAAATTCGTCGGGATAATTAAGCACGGCATTTTTTTCGCCGTCAAGGCTTTCCGCCGAATATCCTGCGGTTTTGCCCGCCGTCGTTCCCCCCAAGGAACATATTGAAATATCCGCGTCCGATATGTACTTTTTGGCGTATCCGAAAATACTGTCAAAATTATATTTTCCGTTTTTGTATCCCTGTTTTATCCTGTCCTCGGGGAGAACTAAATTACCGGTAAATAATATTTTTGTGCTGTTGTTTATTCTTTTGAGTTGTGTGTCCGAGATTTGTTTATATATTATGCTTGAAGAACTTTTTTGGTTATTTTGTTTGGCTGATGCGGTTTCAACGCTTACCTTACTTGAAGAGATAATCATATTAATTATCGGAATAATTAATATGAATACGGCAAGTACCGCCGAGATTATTCTTACAATATTGGTATATTTTCCTATGCTCCTGCCTTTTATTACAGCAAGGAACGAATCGGTTATTTTGTTTACTGCGGCTGAAACAACATTAAGACTGCAAATCGCGGTCAATAAAACGGTTTCCAAAAGTCCTGCCAGTATGACATATTCTTCCCTGTTGAAAGCTCCGACAATGTCGGCGCACAATAGTGTCGGTATTCGGTGAAGAAGATATATCGACAGCGATGCTTGTCCGGCTTTGGTAATAAAGAATATTTTCCTCTTTGGCGCGCACAAAAACAGAGCGGCTATAAATATCGTTGAAATTAAGAATATGCAGAGCCTTTTCAGAACGTCTGTCGGGAGAGTGTATGCGAACATTTGGAGGTCATCTTGCGTGACATTGCCGAATTGGCGCATAAAAAACAGTGAGAGTATGACCGACAGCAGGATAAGAAAAAAGCCGAATAAATAATGGCGGGCTTTTTTGTTTTTGCAGAAATCCGAGGTTCTTTTGTTATTTGCTGTCATACCCATTATAAAGAATGGATAAAACGCTGCCGTTCTTGACGCCGCAAGTACATTGTCAACGTCGGGAAAAAATCCTATGGCAAGAGCGACAACTGTTGATAAAATAAGAGTTTTTTTGTTTATAGGAATATATCTTGACAAAAATCTCCAGACGACAAGCGATATAAGGTACCAGCACGAATTGTAAGGATATAAAAGTTGGAAATGGGTTTTGTCTGCGGAAAACGAATAAATCATTAATGCCGTATTGAAAATTACATAAGCGGACATCAGCTTTAAAAGAGATTCGCCGCTTTTTGAATGTTCGCTTTTGCTGAAATACCCCGAAATAAATACAAACGCCGGCATGTGGAAAACATAAATTGTCTGTACAACGACGGAGATTAACGGCGAATCAATAAAATTGTACAGTGTATGACCAAATACTACCAGTATAATCAAAATGCCTTTTATATTATCAAAAAGTGTAATTCTTTTTTTGCCTTCCATTTAAAATATCGACCTCTTATATTTTTATTTTGCCTTAATATTTTTCTGCTGAATATCGACGGCTGCTTTGCGGTCAGCAGCCGAAAGTCTTTTAAAATTCATTTTTATGTATTTAAAGAATATTGCGGTTTTTTGTCAAATATGATAAAATCAAAGTGTTAAATATTATTATTCGGGTGGTACTTATGTCTGAGTCTTTAATAACAAAAAAAGCAATTGCCGATGGGTTCAGGTCTTTAACGGAAAAAAAAGCCTTTGATAAAATTACCGTTTCCGATATAACATCTGCCTGCGGACTTAACCGTCAAACATTTTACTATCATTTCAGGGACAAATACGAGCTTATAAACTGGATATTTTATAATGAAATTATAAGCCCGATAACCGAAAATTATAATATAGACGAATGGAGTGACGGAATATTACAAACGCTTAAAACCCTTAAAGCACATTCAAAATTTTACATAAATGCTCTTAATACACCGTACAGCGATGAATTTAGGAAATATTTTTGCAGTGTTACGGCACAGCTGTTCAGCCGCGTCCTTGACCGTGTAGTTCAAGGGTACAGCAGGTCTGCCGAAGTAATAGATATAAAATTTGTTTCCGAGTTTTTATCTTACGGTGTTTCGGGAAGTATAATAAATTGGATACTTACAGGTATGAAAGAAAGTCCGGAAAGCGTTGCCTTAAAAATAAAAAATATTATAACAGACAGCAAAAGCGTTGTTTCCGCACATTATATGAACAGCGGCAAAAGCAATTGCTGTTTGTGATTGCTTTTCGGCGGGGCGGCTTTGTTTTAATATATTCCTTGGACTGATATTTCCCCTGAGTTTACTGTTATTGTTTCATTGCCGCAGTCGATTATCAATTCTCCGTTAGGTGTTATGTCCCGTGCAACGCCTTTTATGAGGTTACCGTTTCTTTCGACGGAAACGCTCTGTCCGAGCGTGGCGCACAGCTTTTTAAATTCATTAATATATTCCGCAGATACGCTGACAAGGAACGATTTTATAACCTTGTCCAAACTGTTTATTACTTCGGCAAAAAAATCTGTTCTGTCGATTTTTTTTCCTGTTTCAAGAAATAAAGATGTTGCTTTGTGTTTTATTTCATCGGCAAAAACGGTATTGTTGACGTTTATTCCTATTCCTATTGCTACATAGTCCAAACGGTCGCTTTGTGCAGCCATTTCCGTAAGTATCCCGCAGATTTTTTTCCTGCCGATTATAATGTCGTTCGGCCATTTGATTTTTGCGTCGCAGCCCGTATATTTTCTTATTGCAAGGCAAACCGCATAGCCGGACGCAAGCGTGACGGACGGGATTTCGACGGGAGGAAGCTCGGGACGTATAAGAGCCGTAAAATAAAGTCCGTCTTTTGAGGATTCCCAGGAACGTCCGAATCGTCCTTTTCCGGCAGTTTGCGTTTCGGCGGCAATGATAAGTCCGCCCGGCGCTCCGTTTGAGGCTCGCCGTTTTATTTCATTGTTGGTAGAATCCACGCTTTTCATTACAATTATTTCCGTGCCTACCGTATCAACGCTGAGCTTGCTTTTTATAATATCGGTATCTATTATATCGGGACATTCTTTCAGCATATAGCCCCTGTTTCGTACCGAATCTATGATATATCCCTCATCTTTCAACAGGTTTATGTTTTTCCATACTGCTGTACGGGAAACGCCAAGATCCTTGCTTATTCGTTCTCCGGAAATATATCCCTCGGCGGCTTTAAGCTCGGAAAGTATTTTGTTCTTCATTTTAAACACTCCCTGTAAGGTAATTAGAAAAAAGGCGAGGCGGAAAGCCTCGCTTTTAAAATATTATAATGATAGTATAGGAACACGATCAAACTATCGGGTCATTGTCACTGTCATTTGCCGCTTCGGAGTCTGATTCCCTGACAACGGTTTTCTTCTTTGAAGAGGAACGTTTCTTTTTAAGACTTGCGGCAGAGTCTGTTTTTTTCTCGGAAACCGCAGGCGGTTCGGCTTCGGCTTTGGGTTCTTCATTAATGACCGCATCGGAATCGGGAACTTCCTTTGCAGAGTCCGTTTCCTCGGTTTTTTCAGCCTTTTCAGCTTCGGGTTCGGCATAGGCTATGGTAATATCCTCGTCGTCGATTTCTTCATTTATGGTCTCGGCATCTATTTCGTCAATATCTGCGCTGTCCTGTTCTTCGTTAACGACGTCATTTTCATTAAAGCCCGGTTTCGGAACACCGTATTTTGATGTGTAATTATATCTTGCTCTTGCTTTTTTGAGCCTTACCTTTGAATCTTGAATCAGGTTTATAATCTGTTCGGTTTCGGCTTGGGTTTCTTCACCGTTTTCTTCGAGCTTTTTAAGATAAATTTTTCCCAGTGCAATATAGGCATTGTTTAAAATTTCCGTTTCGTTTTGTATAATAACGTCCAAACGGTTGAGCTGAGCGCATTGTCTGTTTTTGTCGATTATATAATCAATTGATTGTAAAAGAGTGCCGCTTATTTTGTCTACAAAATTCATAACCGATTACCTCCGTAAAATGGTGTTTTCTTTATTATACAACATTTTAATTTTAAATAAAAGAGCTTTTTTAATTTATCCGCAAAATTCAGCCGCTGTTTTCCGACAGAGCCTTTTCGGAGAAAAAGGTTTGCGTTTCTTCATATTCCCCGACGGCTATAACATAGTCTTTGCTTTTTTTCGGAATAATATATGCGATTTTACCGCTTACGGTTCCATCATAATAATATTTTCCATCGGTAATGTTTAAGGTAACTGTCCCGAACGGTTCGCCGTCCTTTAATATATTGCCGCCGCCAAGACCGCTTATAAACGATGTTATGGAAGAATCGGCGCCGCCGTCGTCAACGGGAAAACCGTCAAGATATATTTCGTATTCGGCAACAGCCCATTCCGTGTCCTTTTCCGGTTCGGTGTATGTGTACGACTTGCTTTTTTGTGTAAATTCCTTTACGGTTTCCGCCGCCTGACCGCCCCGTATTATCCTTGTCACTTTGACGGGGACATTTACATAGGATTGATTTTTTGTGCAGTATTTTGAGGCGATTCCCCATGTATCGAGTGCCAAGGGGGAGTTTGCCGAGGAGGACGCCGTGGTGGGTTTGCTTTGTTCTTCCGCCGTTTTTTCACTGTCCGTTTGCACACGGCTTGTGTCTGTATCGGCTTTTTCGGAAGAATCGGAAGTCGTACCGCTACACGCAGAGGAAGATAAAATCATTCCCACCGCCAAAAGTACGGTAAAAATTTTTTTCATTTGCAGTCATTCCCAATTTTTGATTTTATATTAATGTGCCGTGCTGTTATAAATTACCCTCCCTCGATATTTTACAAATCGGGGGAGGATGCGTTTTTGCACGCCTTGGGTTATGCGTTTCTTCCGCAGCATTTTTTGTATTTCTTTCCGCTTCCGCACGGACACGGATCGTTTCTTCCGATCTTCACCTTTTTGACGGTGCGGTTTATCGGTGCTTGGTCGCCGTCAAGGTTTGTCGATGTGGGTTGGGCTACCTGTTCACGCTTGATAAATTTTTCGGCGGCTTTTTGAATATCCTCGTTTGAATATTGTTCCGAGTCCTGCTCCGGTTTATCCGTTATATCCGTGCCGATAACGCTGTTTTCTTCGGCTGCGCTGTCATTGTCGTTTTCTTCGGCGATTACGGCTTCCTCAATTATAATTTCGGGACCGTGTTCCTTGGCTTTTGAGCCGATTGCCGCCATAGCTGCCGCTCTGGCACGTCCGTTAGCCGCACGCCTTACGGCGATTTCACGCATTTCGTTCTGCTGTTTGAGTCTTTCGCTTACACGCTTGGGTATTACCATAAGCATTTTTACGGTATCCTCGCGGATACATTTTATCATATCGTCGAACATATCGAAACCTTCGATCCTATACTCAACAACGGGATCGTGCTGACCGTAAGAACGCAGGCGGATACCTCTTTTGAGTTCTTCCATTGCGTCAATATGTTCCATCCAGTAATTGTCAACATTCTTGAGAAGATAAACACGTTCAAGCTCACGCATTGTTTCTTCGGGTATGAGCTTTTCGTTTGCCTCATACAGCTCGGTCGCTTTATCGCTGAGTTCCTTTATAAGATATTCCTTTTCAAGGTTTTCAAGATCTTCCGAGTCATATTTCAGCGTTTCATCGTCCTCATCGGTTATAAGCCAGCCCTTCAGAGCTTCACGCAGACCTTCAAGGTTCCAGTTGTCTTTTTCATCGTGGGGCAAATATTCGGTTACTATTGAGGAAACCGTTTCTCCAACCATTTTTATTATCGTATCCCTTAAATTTTCACCGTTAAGAACCTGATCACGCTGAGTATAAATAATTTCACGCTGACGGTTCATAACGTCGTCAAAGTCAAGTACGCTTTTTCGTATGCTGAAGTTTCTTGCCTCAACCTTTGCCTGTGCGCTTTCCACCGTCTTTGAAAGCAGTTTGCTTTCAAGCGGAGTGTCCTCGTCACCGGGCATTTTGTCCATTATTGCAGAGATTCTGTCGCCTGCAAAAAGCCTTAATAGGTTGTCCTCCGCAGAAAGATAGAAACGGCTCGCTCCCGGGTCGCCCTGACGTCCCGCACGTCCGCAAAGCTGGTTGTCAATACGGCGTGATTCGTGGCGTTCGGTACCCATAATAAACAAACCGCCCGCTTCGCGTACTTTTTCCGCTTCGGCTTCTGTTTGGATTCTGTATTTTTCAAGAAGTTCCTTGTATGTTTGTCTTGCTTTGAGTATTTCCTTGTCATCGGTTTCGGCATAACCCGTGGCTTCGTCTATAAGCTCCTCGGAAAAATTCATACGGCGCATTTCAGCCTTTGCCAAAAACTCATCGTTACCGCCCAGCTTTATGTCGGTTCCGCGTCCTGCCATATTTGTGGCTATGGTGACTGATCCGAGTTTGCCCGCCTGAGCTACTATTTCGGCTTCTTTTGCGTGCAGTTTTGCGTTGAGGACATTGTGCTTTATGCCTTTCTTTTTAAGGAGCCTGCTGAGTTCTTCTGATTTATCAATTGAAACGGTGCCGACCAACACGGGCTGTCCGTTTTTGTTTGCGTCGGAAATATCCTCTATAAGTGCGTCCAGTTTTCCTTTTTCGGTTTTGAAAATTGCGTCGGGGAAATCTATTCTCTGTATAGGCTTGTTTGTCGGTATCTCTATTACGTCCAGCTTATAGATTTGAGAAAACTCGGTTTCCTCGGTCATAGCCGTACCTGTCATACCCGAAAGTTTGGAATAAAGGCGGAAGAAATTTTGGAAAGTTATTGTCGCAAGGGTCTTGCTTTCGCGCTGTACGTTAACTCCCTCTTTTGCTTCTATCGCCTGATGAAGTCCCTCGTTGTAGCGTCTGCCGTACATAAGGCGTCCGGTAAATTCATCGACTATAATGACCTCGCCTTTTTCGTTTACTATATATTCCGTATCCTTTTTCATAACGCCGTTTGCCTTTATAGCCTGGTTAATGTGGTGCTGGAGCGTTATGTTTTCGGGGTCGGTAAGGTTTTCAACGTTAAAGTATGCCTCGGCTTTCTTTACACCGACAGGCGTAAGCGTTGCCGTTTTGGCTTTTTCGTCAACAATATAATCTATGCCTTCGTCGGCATATTCTTCGTCGTTGTCCACTTTGGCGTCGGTTTCGGTTATTTTTTTGCATTTCAGTGTTTTTGCAAATTCGTCCGCCCTTGTGTACATTTCCGTCGATTTGTCGCCCTGTCCCGAAATGATAAGCGGTGTTCTCGCCTCGTCAATCAGGATAGAGTCTACTTCATCGACTATTGCAAAGGAATGACCGCGCTGAACCTTGTTTTCCTTGTAAACCACCATATTGTCACGCAGATAGTCAAAGCCAAGCTCGTTGTTGGTGGCGTATGTAATATCTGCATTATACGCTTCTTTGCGCTGTTCGTTTGACATATCGTGCTGTATGACCCCGACGGTAAGACCCAAGAAACGGTAAATTTTACCCATCCATTCTGCGTCACGCTTTGCAAGATATTCGTTGACCGTGACAACATGTACGCCGTCGCCAGCAAGCGCGTTAAGATATGCGGGGAGCGTTGCGACCAAGGTTTTTCCTTCACCTGTTTTCATTTCGCTTATGCGTCCTCTGTGGAGTATTATTCCGCCGATTATCTGAACGGGGAAATGCTTCATTCCGAGTACGCGCCATGCTGCCTCACGGCAAACGGCGAATGCTTCGGGAAGTATCTCGTTCAGAGTATTGTCTTTTTGTTTTATGTCCATATCATCGGTAAATTTTTGTTTAAAGCGTTCCGTTTCGGCACGAAGTTCTTCGTCCGAAAAATCCTTGTATTTATCACCAAGCTCAATTACCTTGTTTACCAAGGGTTTTATTCTTTTAAGCTCGTGTCTGCTGTTGCTTCCGTTAAACCATGTTTTTAATCCCATTGGAGTCACCTCATAAACTATTCGTATAAAAGTATTCTTTATTATAACACATTTTTTATAAAATTACAGTACTTTGAAAAAAATAATTATAACAGCCTTTCGGCGTGTTGTGTACGGCGCGGTACAGAAACTAAACGGGTTCGCTGTCTTCGGCGATACCGTCGCTGTTTATAAGATTTATTACAGGTTTGGCTCCTTTAATTTTTGAGCTTTCAAAACCTGTTATGATACAGGTGTATGCTGTTTTGTCATTTTGGTTGGGCTGTTCGGCGTAGAGGTCCATATTAAGACTGCCGTTGTTCAAAGTGACCAAACCTACGTCTGTTTCCGTATCCGCTTTATACTTTGTAAGTATTATAACTAAACTGTATGTTCCGAAGTAATTGTCGTCGTAGTCGGCGGTGAGCGACTTAAAATCCTCTCCCGTGTCCACCTTGTCAAGAGAATATTTTTTTACATTGTTTTTGTAAAACTCGTTAAGTTCATTTACCGAACTGACGGTAAAAGCTGTGGGTTTTGAAAAGTCGGTTTTTGCATTTTCGATTTCCTCGTCGGAAATATCCGCTGTGATTATGCTGTATTGGATATACTTCGATTGTTCTTCCGATTCAGACGACTCTGCCTCATTGTCTGCCGACGGTTCTGCCGTATTGTCCGAGGAGGATACGTTTTCCTCGGAAATATCCGAGCTTTCGGCTGACACGTCGGATACCGCCGAGCTTTCGGCTGACATATCGGATACATCTGAGCTTTCGGTTTGCGTGCCGCCGCAGCCTGCAAGTGCAACTGCAATTACGGAACCTGCCAAAAGTATGGATAATTTTCTTTTCATTTTCATCTTCTTCATTTTCATAAAAAAGCCTCCTTGATGTTATTTTATATTTTCAGCGGAATAAAAATATTTTTATTCAGACTTTTCAAAAATCTGCGGGTTTTTGTGTCGCCGCTTCCGCAGACGGGGCATAACCCGTCGTGCCATCGGACTTCCGAAAAAAGAATTTTGCTGTTTTCTATTCTTTGTTTTACGGAATTGCGTCTTAGCTCTATTTCGGGAGCCGTCAGCTCCATAACGGAAACGATATTTTTTTCAAGAGTGTTGTTTTCCAGCCCGTCAACGATTCTTTCCGCAATTACCGTCGGCAAAATATATTCGGCTATATCCGCTGAGCTTATGCTGTCGGCTCCGCAGCCGCGGCAAAACGTGCCGTTTATAACCTCTGTCGGACGTCCGAAGTTTCTGCGTATGAAATCTATGTCTACCCTGAATTTTTGATTTATAAATACGGCAAGCTGAGCCGCCATAGACACAAGCGCTCCGAAAAGCTGAAAGGCGGTATAACTCCGCTCGTCTGAAATGCGCTCGGAGCATTTCAAGGAAAATTCAGCCATTTCTCCGTTTTTGGAAACCTTTTCGGAAAAAAATGCGGCGTCCTTGTTTTTTTGCCATCGGTCTATACATTCCTTTGTTATAAGCGAATATTTTTTATCGCCGTATTCCGTAAAGAAACGGTACAGACCTTGTAATGTCATTTCGTAATATTCCATAACAAATGTTACCTTTCCCGACATATCCGATATTTTAACGGTACAGACTAAGGCACGGCGGACATAGCAGGTGTTTTGCGCCCGTTTTATGTGCTTTGAGTTTGTCCGTAATATGATTATATATGAATTTTTGTGTTTTAACAATCCGTTTTGTTAATTTTTTTGCTTAATGCGTATATATCCGCATTGACAAAACAAAAATCATAACATATACTTAAAAATGAAGAGTTGTATATTATGTGCAAAAGCACGATTTTGACAATAGACAATAAAAAGGGAAAAATTATGAAGTGCAAAAATTGTATGGCGGAAATACCCGACAACGCCGAATTTTGTATTTTTTGCGGCGCAAAAGTAAATAAAAACAACAGAGACGGCTCCGACAGTGCCGAAAAATCTTCCCCTTCGGGGAAAAAGGTCATATCGGACAGACATTATTCGCTTGAAGAAATCGCAAATCAGCAGAACAGCAGCGGAAACGAAAACGGTGTAGGAAACGACAAGCCCGATGACGATCCGAGTACATATCTTCCGCCGATAGGCGCAAGCGATCATACCGAGGTGCCTATGGGCGAGATAGCACCCGAAGCGGGGGAATACAAGCTGCCGCCGATTACCGCCGCCGATCCGCTTGAACTTCTTGAGGCAGGATCGGATCCTCTTCCGCCGATAGGCGCAAAGGATCACTCCGATGTGCCTATGGGTGAGATAATCCCCGAAACGGGGGAATACAAGCTGCCGCCGATAACCGCCGAGGACCCGCTTGAACTTCTTGAAGCGGGAACGGATCCTCTTCCGCCGATAGGCGCAAAGGACGGTACGGTTCCGAATACTGACACGGCGCCCTCAGCCGAACCCGAAAAAAGCGTAATGCTGCCTGCTAAGCCTCAAGAACTGTCCGAAGAACCGAAGCAGCGCAGCGGCGCTGATTCGGTAATTTATAACGGCGTTGGAACAGCCGCTCCGTCGTCCGCCCAAAGACAGCTTAACATACCGCTTGGAAAACCGCGCTCGGAATAAAACAAAAAGAAGGCAGGTATAAATGAATGACAGTTATTGATATAAGAAATATTTTTACGGATAGAAATATAGAGCTGGTGGACGTTACTCCGACACACGTTTATTATGCCGAGGAAAAAAACAACGGCGGTCATAACGACCTTTTTTTGCTGGAGTACAACAGGTCCACACGCAGGGAAAGGCTTATTACAAATTATACGCTTGACGACCCGACATTTGTAGAACATATATTTTCCTTTGAGGAAACAATGGTTATCATACTCGAAAACGGTTCAAACAGCCTGTGGCTGATAGAGATAAACAAGAAAAGCGGAGTAGAGCTTAACAGGCGCAAAATTGTTTGTACGGGTGAGTTTAAAAACTGTATAGCGCTTGACAGCGAACATATACTTATCTATATGGCTCCTGACAGCGAAAATTATGCCGTGTTTGAAAAGTATAAGGAGGTAACGGGCAGTGACTGTTTGTGCTACCTTTATAACCTTAAAAACAACCAAAAGTATTTTGTGCGTTCCTCTCTTATTGCCAGATTGGGAGTGGAGGGCATAAGGATAATGGACGTTCACGGTCAGAAATTTGCCGTACTTCTCGATCCCTTTGCCGACGAGGATATAAAGGAAAATTATTACCGTGAACAGCGTTGGATAAATGCGGATATTCGCGACAACCTGTGGCTGTGCAGGCTTGGCGACCTTGTGGAGGAGCTTGAATCAGGCACGGAGGATATATCCTTAAAAAGTATAGCGAGCGCGGATATAAAGGCGCTTGTAAGGTATATGGGAACCGGAGATGAAAAAATATATTTTCGAGCCAAAGAGTTCCGCAACGGAACCGAGAAAATATGCAGTTACAACGCATTTGTTAACACACTTGAGGTTGAAGCGGATATTTCGGATATTAAGGATCCGGACGCGTACTTTATAATAGACGAAACCCCGTTCAAGACATTCAATGTAACGGCAAAGGACGGAAAATACCGTATAAAAGGAATCGTCAACAGCGAAGCCGACATAACTTATGACAGCAGTTTGGGAAGGTTTCTTATATGTATGGACAACAGATATGTTGTTTCAGAAAAAACGGTTTTCAGCAAGGAGAGCGGCGACACGCACACATATTACTATATTTACGATTCAAAGCTGAAAAAACACGAAAGCTATGAGTGCAAGTGTCATATAAAAGGCGGCACGGTAGTGCTGTATTAAACTAAGCATTTTTATCAATATTATCTTGCAAACTTTTATATTATACTAAAGTAGGGGAAAATCCAAAAGTGCGCCTTTGCGGAGTAAAATGTGTTCCGGGTTAAGGGTGGTAGATTTATTCACGATTTTGCGGTATGATTTATTGAGATACGGATATGTTCGTCCGGTAAATCGGGAGTTGTGGAGGAAGATACTATGGATTGTGTATTCTGTAAAATTATAGCCGGACATTTACCATGTTTGAAAGTGTATGAGGACGAGCATACATTGGTAATTATGGATATTGCAGGGGACGTGGACGGTCATATGCTTGCGATTCCCAAAAAACATATTGATAACATTCTCGATTGCGACTCTGACAGCCTTAGCCATTTGATGATTGCGGTAAAAAAGATTTCAAACCACTGCATTGATAACTGCCATTATGACGGCATAAATCTTCTGAATGCGAGCGGCAAAAGCGCAGGACAATCTGTTTATCATTTTCATATCCATATTATTCCAAGAAAAATGAATGACGGAATAAATGCATGGCCTACGTTCGATGGAGCAAAAGCTGAAGTGTCTGAAATCTGGAAAAAGCTAAAATTATAAATTGCGGAGTTTGATACAAGGAAAAGCAGGAACATAGAAAGTAAATTGTCCGGCTGTAATATTTTTAAAAAAATCTTGAATATTATCTTGAATATTATTTTTATATGTGTTAAAATACTGTATGGTATATGTTAGTTGATAAAAGAGTGGGGCGACCCGCTCTTTTATCGTTAATGGGATAAACTTCTTGTTTCAATTATGCGATGACTGTAAAGGAGGAGCCGAATGGCAAACAAAAAACATACAAATACCGTGGGAGCCGTTACGGAACTGGTGACGCCCATTGTGGAGAAAATGGGGCTTTCACTGTGGGACGTTCGTTTTGAAAAAGAGGGCGCAATGCGGTATCTTCGTATTTTTATAGATAAACCCGACGGTGTTACGATTGATGACTGCGAAAGCGTTACGAGGGCAATCGACAAGCCTCTTGACGAGCTTGATCCGATTGAGGAAAATTATTGCCTTGAGGTATCCTCTCCTGGGGTAGAACGTGAGCTTGTAAAAGACGAGCATTTTGAAGAATTTCTCGGAGCGCCCGTTAAGGTAAAGCTCATAAGACCCGACGCCGACGGAGAACGTGAATATAACGGCGCACTGGTGTCTAACCAAAAGGACTGCGTTACTATTGCCCTTGAAAACGGGGAGCGGAAAGAAATAAGAAAAAAGGATACTGTTTATATAAAACTCGATGATTTCAATATTTAAAAACGGAGGACATAACCGATGAAGAAGAAAGCCGTAAAACAGCCCGACAACAGAAATACCGAACTTTTTGAAGCGCTTGCGCTTATAGAAAAGGAAAGGGGTATTCCGGTCGATTTTATGCTTACACAAATTCAGAAAGCCATAATTACCGCCTGCAAAAATACTTACGGCGGCAATGAGGACGTATTTATAAAAATGGAGCCGGAAACGGGTATATTTGAGGTTTACCTTAACAAGGAGGTAACCGAAGAGGTTATCGACTCTAACCGTGAAATTCATATAGATGAGGCAAGAAAAATAAATGCGTCGGTACAGGTAGGCGATAAGGCGGGCATAAAGCTCGACCCGAAAGATTTCGGAAGAATTGCCGTGCAGACCGCAAGGAATATTATACGGCAGGGTATACGCGACGGTGAAAAGGGTCAGGCGCTTGCGGAATATCAAAGCAAGCTGCGTGAAATAGTTACCGCGACAGTTGAACAGGTAGATTCAAAAAGCGGAAATGCTACGCTGCGCTTGGGCAAGGCTTTGGCAACGCTGCCAAAGAACGAGCAGGTAAACGGAGAGGTTATATCCGAGGGCGACCATATAAAAGTATATGTGGTTGATGTAAAAACAAATGAAAAAGGTCCGAGGGCGATTATTTCAAGGACGCATCCGGATCTTGTGAAAAGATTGTTTGAGTCCGAGGTGCCGGAAATTTTTGACGGTACGGTAGAGATAAAATCAATTTCCCGTGAGGCGGGTTCAAGGACAAAGATAGCCGTGTACAGCCGCGACGAAAATGTGGATGCCGTGGGAGCATGTATAGGCCCCAAGGGACAGAGGGTAGGCACTATTGTTGATGAACTCGGAGGGGAAAAGATAGACATTGTAGAGTACAGCGAGGATCCCGTAAAGTTTATTACGGCAGCTCTTTCACCTGCCGAGGTGCTTAAAGTCGATGTTGAGGACAACGAAGAAAAGTTATGTAAGGCAACTGTTCCTGACAGTCAGCTTTCGCTTGCCATAGGAAATAAAGGTCAAAACGTAAGACTTGCCGCAAAACTGACGGGTTGGAAAATAGATATTCGTCCCGAAAGCGGATTTTTCGGGGAAGATGAGGACGAGGACGACGCACCCTCTTATATAGGCGACGGACTTGACGATGAGGAAGAACTATCCGAGGCTTTCGGTGAGGATTCCGGTGAAGCTGCCGATATATGACGTGCCGCCGCACAAAAACATAAATTTTACGTTAAAATCATAAAATGAGGGAAAGGAGCAGGGTTATGCGGCAAAAGAAAATACCCGTGAGGAAATGTATCGGGTGTGCGGAAATGAAAGAAAAAAAACAGCTTGTAAGGGTTGTTAAAGCCCCCGATGTAAAAGACGATAACGGAGAAATAATACAAAGGGGAGAAATATCCGTTGACCTTACGGGCAAAAAACCCGGCAGGGGCGCTTATATCTGCGGCAATCCCGACTGTCTTGCGGCGGCAAGAAAAGCAAAAAGGTTTGAAAGGGCGTTTTCATGCAAAATTCCCGATGAAATATATGATAGGCTTGTTGACGAGCTAAAAAAACATTAATGAACAAAATATATTGTCTGAGAGAGGATGATCCGAAAAATGAATGATAAGCTGTTGTCGTTTCTTGGTATAGCAAGGCGGGCGGGACGATTGTCGCTCGGCTTTGATGCGGCAGCGGAAGCAATGCGGGGCGGTAAATCTGAGCTTTTGATTTTGTCCGACGATTTGTCGGAGCGGACTGAAAGAAAAATAAAGGATATTGCTCGGCAAACCGAAACTCAGACAATCGTTTTAAATATATCAATGGAAAAATTGGGAGGCTCTGTCGGTAAAATTACGGGAATAATTTCCGTAAACGACGGAGGATTTGCAAAAAAGCTGAAAACGCTTTGTGCCGAATAAGACAGGAGGAATGTATTTTATGATAAAACTAAGATTGAGCGAGGTCGCCAAAAATCTCAACGTGTCAAATAAAGATGTTGCGGAGGTACTTAAAAAATATCTTAATGTAACCAAAAAACCTGCCGGAATACTTAACGAGGAAGAACTGAACATAATTTTTGAATATTTTACACAATCGGCGGGTGTTCCGAATTTTGATAAATATTTTGCGTCGGCAAATTCTGAAGATACGGCAAGTACCGCAAAGACGGAAAGCACACGCACGAAGAAGAACGAGGCTGCGAAAGCCGAGCAAAAACAACCTGCCCAAGGCGGCAAAAAGCAGCCAAAAGCTAAGCAGAATGAAAGCAAGAGCCAAAACGGCAAAAGGAATAATGTACAGCCGCAGCGTGCAGCAAAGACAAAAAGTGAAAACAGTGTTACCGTGGAGCAGGAGAGTACAATGGGCGAAAACCGCGGAAGAGTTATAAATACACGTCAGTCGCACGTTGACATTGAACGTTACAATGAAAAGTATGATCGTCTTGCAAGCGAAAAAATGAGAACGGAAAACACTGTTCAAAAGCAGAAGATAACCCAGCGTTCACAGCAAAGGGGAAAGCCGAGAAATTCACGCAAGGAAACCGAGCAGGAGAGGCTCCACCGCATTGAGAAATACAGAAAGGCAAAACCTATCACTGTTCAGATCCCTGACGAAATTACTGTTGGAGAGCTTGCGCTCAGGTTAAAAGCGACGGCTGCCGAGGTTATTAAAAAATTAATGTTCCTTGGAGTTATGGCGAACGTAAACGACACGATAGATTTTGACACGGCTTCACTTGCCGCAATGGAGTTCCACGCAAAGGTGGAAAAGGAAGTTATAGAAACAATTGAAGAAAAAATAATTGATGACAGCGACGACGATGACAAGAATCTTGTTTCAAGAGCACCGGTAGTTGTCGTTATGGGACACGTTGACCATGGAAAAACATCGCTGCTTGACGCAATACGTCACGCTCACGTTACGCAGACAGAGGCAGGCGGAATAACGCAGCATATCGGTGCGTACAGGGTCGATATAAACAACAGGGAAATTACGTTTCTTGATACGCCCGGTCACGAGGCTTTTACCACTATGCGTGCGAGGGGCGCTCAGGTTACCGACATTGCCATACTGGTCGTTGCGGCGGACGACGGTATAATGCCGCAGACGGTTGAAGCGATAAATCACGCAAAGGCTGCGGGTGTTTCAATCATAGTTGCAGTAAATAAGATAGACAAACAGGGAGCGAATGTGGAACAGGTAAAGCAGCAGCTTACCGAGTATGACATTATTCCCGAAGAATGGGGCGGAGATACGCCCGTAATACCGGTATCGGCGCACACGAAAGAGGGTATTGACGACCTGCTTGAAATGGTACTTCTTGTTGCGGATATGAAAGAGCTGAAAGCAAATCCCGACAGAGCCGCAAAGGGTACTGTTATTGAGGCAAGGCTTGACAAAGGCAGAGGTCCGATTGCAACAGTTCTGGTACAGAACGGTACTCTTAATGTGGGCGACATTATAGTTGCAGGCACTTGCGTCGGACGTGTAAGAGCGATGACAAACGACAAGGGCGCAAAAGTAAAAAGTGCGGGTCCGTCTATTCCCGTGGAGATTACCGGTCTTGACAGCGTTCCGTCGGGCGGCGACGTGTTTAATGCCGTTTCTGACGAAAGACTGGCTAGGGAATTGGTTGAGCAAAGAAAAACTATTGAAAAGGAAGAACGTTTCAATTCCAGAACTAAGGTTACCCTTGACAATTTGTTTGACCAGATGAAGCTCGACGATATGAAGGAATTGAAAATCATAGTCAAGGCAGATGTTCAGGGTTCCGTTGAGGCAGTCAAGCAGTCGTTGGAGAAGCTGACAAACGAAGAAATTCGTGTAAATGTCATACACAGCGGTGTAGGCGCAATAAGAGAATCAGATGTTATGCTTGCGTCGGCGTCAAATGCTGTTATAGTAGGTTTTAATGTTCGTCCCGACCCTGTTGCCGAGAACAACGCTGAGCGTGACGGTGTTGACCTAAGGCTTTACAGAATTATTTATGATTGCATAGAAGAAATAGAAGCCGCAATGAAAGGTATGTTGGAGCCTAAGTTTAAGGAAACTCAGGTTGGACGTGTAGAGGTGCGCCAAACCTATAAGATTACAAATGTCGGTTTGGTTTCCGGTTCGTATGTACTTACGGGCAAGGTAGTAAGAGGTTCGCAGGTACGAGTTGTTCGTGACGGCATAGTAATTGCGGACGATATAATAGCATCGCTCCAAAGGTTCAAAGATTCCGTCAAAGAGGTTGCCCAAGGTTTTGAGTGCGGCATAACGCTTGAAAAGTTCAGCGACATAAAAGAGGGCGACATATTTGAAGTATATCAAATGGAACAGATTTCCGACTGATATTAACAACCGAATATTTGTGTTTTATGGGGAACCTCGTTTGTGGTTCCCCATAATTCTTTTATTCTTAAAAACCCACCAAAGGCTCTGCCTTTGGAATCCGCAAGCCTTTGAAAAGGCTTGAGCGAAACTTTTAATTATGGTTAAAATAACTAATGCCGCGCGAATGTAGTTTTGGTTTGCAGTAAGAGCGAGCGGAGCGAGCGACAACGCGAATTGCCTGCGCCGGCTCGGCGCCGCCAAAGGCTCTGCCTTTGGAATCCGCAAGCCTTTGAAAAGGCTTGAGCGAAACTTTTGATTATGGTTATAATAACTAACCACGCGCGAACGTACCTATCTCTTGCAATACGAGCGAGCGGAGCGAGCGACAGCGCGAATCGACAGTGCGGGCACCGCACCGCGAATTGAGGGCGCAGGCTCGGCGCCTTGAGCGAAACTTTTAATTATGGGTACATAAATTTATTGCGCGCGAATGTAGTTTTGGTTTGTAGTAAGAGCGAGCGGAGCGAGCGACAACGCGAATCGCCTGCGCCGGCTCGGCGCCGCGAATCGCCTGCGCCGGCTCGGCGCCGCGAATCGACAGTGCGGGCACCGCACCGCGAATTGAGGGCGCAGGCACTGCGCCTTGAGCGAAACTTTTAATTATGGGTACATAAATTTATTGCGCGCGAATGTAGTTTTGGTTTGCAGTAAGAGCGAGCGGAGCGAGCGACAACGCGAATCGACAGTGCGGGCACCGCACCGCGAATCGCCTGCGCCGGCTCGGCGCCGCGAATTGACAGTGCGGGCACCGCACCGCGCCGCAGGAATTTTTGAATATTACAGCTTTCTTTACACAGTATAAAAAATTACCCCTATTTTGTTTTCGTATTTAGTAAAAATTGTACAAATATAACAAAAATAATTATTGTTAAAATTTACAGTTTAAGTAAAAAGTATATGTTGAAAATAACGAAAAAAGTGTTTTTTTAGAAATTATTAAACAAATAAAATACTATTTATTTTTACAATATTAACATATTTTTTGTTTTATAAGAATAAAAAATATACAATAAAAATTAAAAGTGAATAGCGGAACACTTTACAAAAATGAAAATTAAATGCTAAAATAAGATAACTTAAAAATCTAATACATATTATTGACGTGACTATACTTTGGCAGTCACGGTTAAGTTGCGTCAGTATGAGGGGAGTATGTATTTGGATTTACAAAGTGATTTTTGTACGTTACTTTAAATCAAACACATTTAGGGGAGTGATTCTAATTGGGCAACGGAACACAAACAGTTAAACACCGTTTGCACACAAAGATTGCAAGTGTATTTCTTTCGACAGCCCTTTTCGCGACTACGTTTACGGGTCTGGGTACGGTTGCGGTAACTGCGGCGCCAACAATTGAGGCTAATGCCGCATCAACATCTGCCGCAGTTTCAGGATCCGGTAACTACGGTTTAGCCGACAGTATTCCGGACGGTAATATTCTTCATTGTTTTACATGGAAATATACCGATATTCAGGCTATGCTTCCGGAAATTGCAGAGGCAGGCTTTACAAGTATTCAAATATCGCCGCCTCAGCCGACAGGAGGAACCGGTCCGTGGTGGTGGTTCTATCAGCCGCTCGGATTTTATGTAGGTACAAGTGCTCTCGGCACCAAACAGGAACTTCAATCACTTGTTGACGAGGCTAAAAAATACGGAATAAAAATGATTGCTGATATTGTAGCGAATCACCTTGCAGGTGATCATAGCAATATTCAAAGCGATCTCAGAGATTCCCAGTATTGGCACCCTGACATCGGCGATGCTACAGACGGAAATCGTTACAGTGTTACTCACGGAAAAATAGGTATGCCGGACATTAATACCGAAAACGCTTATGTACAATCATGCGTAAAGAAGTATGTTGAAGAACTCAAATCTATGGGATTTGAAGGAATAAGATGGGATGCGGCAAAGCATATTGGACTTCCGAGTGAGGGCGATCAATTCTGGCCGACAGTTACGAGTGTTTCAGGATTGTGGTACTATGGTGAAATACTTAACAATCCCGGCGTTTCGGCAGACTCAAATAAGACGCTCCACGATAACATTTTGAAGGAGTATTCTAATTATATAGGTATTACCGACAGTGTGTACAGCGCCTCTGTGCGTAATGCATATAACAGCGGTACAGCACCGGACGGTTTCGGCAACTACTGCACAATCGGTATAGCAAACGACAAACTTTTGTATTGGGCAGAAAGCCATGATACTTTCGCTAACGGCGATACATGGGATAAATCATGGAATATGGATCAAAATGTCATTGACCGTGCTTATGCAATTGTCGCAAGCCGCAACGGAATACCTGCGCTATATTTTTCACGTCCGTCTACGCATGAAAAAGACAGTATAAAAATCGGTTCAAAAGGAAGTACGCATTTTACAAGCACAGAAGTTGCAGAAGTAAACAAGTTTAAAAATGCGATGGTAGGTCAGAAAGATTACTATACAAAAAGTAACAACTGCGGTGTCGTATGTCGTGAAAAGGGTGCTGTTATATCAGCCGGCAGTGGCAGCAATATGGACGTTACCGTAACAAACGGCGGCGGTACAACTGCTCCGGGTACATACGTTGATCAGATTTCAGGCAGCACATGGACAGTTACTTCAACCACGATTTCAGGTCATATAGGTGCCAGCGGTATTGCTGTTATTTATAATCCGAGCGATACACCCGTTCCCGCAAAGGGCAGCGTATCGGCAACTCCCGCAACCGGAACGTCCTTTACGGATACTCTTACGGTAACTCTTAACTGCAACGGTGTTACAAACGCAAAGTATTCGACCACAGAGGGTGCGTCGGGTTCTTACAGCGACGGTCAGAAAATAACAGTCGGCGCTTCAACGGCGGCAGGCTCAAGCGTTACGGTTAATCTTTCCGGTACAAAAGAGGACGGTTCACAGGCAACGGCAAGCTATACATATAAGAAAACCGAGCCGAAACAATATCCCTCACTTGAATCCGGCGGATTTGTTTTTGACAATTCCTCAAAGAATTGGTCAAATGTTTATGCTTATGTATATGACGAAAGCGGTTCACCAACAATAGAAAATTCGGGTTGGCCGGGAGTTAAGATGACCGACTGCGGAAACGGATATTTTAAATATCTGCTTGACTCCAAATTCTCTAACAGCAAAAATATTTGCGTTATTTTCAATGACGGCGGTACAAATCAGATTCCGGGAGCTATGCAGTCGGGTTTAACAATGTCTTACAGTGACAAAAAGCTCTATGAGAACGACTCGTGGCAATCTCTTCCGAATGTTGTTGATCCGCCTGTACCCGTGAAAGATCCCGTAGTAACGGTAAATAAGGCGTCGGGTACGAAGTTCACAACGGAAACTCTTGACATAACACTTACTCTTGCGAATGCTGTAAGCGGCACATATTCGGTAGATAACGGTCCGACAAAGAGCTTTACCGGTTCAAAGACCGTCACTATTGGCGAAGGTAAAATAGGCGATTCAACAGTTACGGTCAAGGCAACGGCTAAAGGCTCCGACGGTACAAGCAAGTCCTACACGTTTACTTATGAAAAGGACTATGTAGTTAAAACCACAAGCTCTTCCGCTTCGGCACTGACAGGCAAATATGCAACAAATCCGAATGGTCAGTACGGTAAGCAAAAGACCATAACAGGTCCGAGTGACTTTACGGAAGATATGATCATAGCACAGGGCGTCGCAAATGACGATCCCCGTATATTCAGAGGTTCTCACGAGGCTCCTGTATACGATACATATTCTTTGTATGCCGCTTGGGACAACACAAATCTTTATCTTGGCTGGCAGTTTACAAACGTGACCGATGTTGTTGACCCCGCACAGGGTTATCCCATAAGCGACAACGGTAAGCCTTGGAACGGTGATATTCCTCAAATGCTCGCCTTTAATCTTGGCAAGGGTAAATCTGCCGATATGTCAAAGGGTACAATGGCAGGCGGCGATTACGTTTGGGGACTTAAAGTAGGCTTTGAAACAGACATTGACGCACTTATGTGCTTCTCTTCAAAGCCGGGTGTAGGTCAGCCGGCACTCTTTAAAACAGGTTCTGACGGTTACTTTAACTATACGGATACCACGGGATTTACTGACGGCGGTATTTCGTTTAAGTATCAGGACGGTTTCTTCGGTTCGAGTATTACAGGTATCAAAGCAAACGGATATGAAGGATATACCCCCGATGATTTGTTGAGTTCTTCCTCGAATTGGGTTGATTTTACGAGCTTGGGTCACGACAAGAATCAGGATACTTTCTATTATATGACAGTTCCGCTTGCGACTCTCGGCATAACAAAGGATTACCTTGAAAGCAACGGTATCGGAGTTATGCACATTTCAACTTTCGGTGAGGGCGGTATCGCTTCAATACCGATGGATATGACAATGCTCGATAACGCTACAACAGCATACAGCCAGGACGAATCAACATCTGCCGAAAAGGAAGATACAGACACAATTACAGTTCCGCTTGCAAGCATCGGCAAGAGCAACGGCGGCGGCGGAGGCGGCGGAGATGACGACGATGACCCGGTTGTTGACCCGACAACACCGCTTCAGGTAAACTTCGGTACAGACAGATCGGCTCCTCAGCTCTCATCAACAGCTCTTACGCTTAAGGCTGTCGGATACGGCGGAACGGCTCCTTACAAATATGAATTTTCCGTTGACGGCAATGTTGTAAAATCTTCAAGCACGACCAACACATATTCATGGACGCCCGGAACAGCCGGAAAACATACAATCAAGTGTGTAATTAAGGATTCTGCCGGCAAAACTGCAACCGTTTCAAAGACATTCACGTCTGAAGGCGGCAGTACAGCGGCTCTTACAAACAGCTCAACATTGAGCGCAACATCAATAGAGCTTGGCAAGTCCGTAACGGTAACTGCAAAGGCTTCGGGCGGTACAACTCCGTATAAATATGCAGTTTACTACAAAAAGACAAGCGATTCATCTTGGACAACAAAACAAGACTTTACTACAAATGCAAAAGTATCAATAACTCCCACAGTGGCAACTACCTATGACGTATGCGTAAAGGTAAAGGACGCAAGCGGAACAGTTGTAAAGAAATACTTTACGGTCAAGGTAACAGCGGCAGCCAAAGCGCTTGCTAACAGCTCAACACTGAGCGCAACATCAATAGAGCTTGGCAAGTCCGTAACGGTAACTGCAAAGGCTTCGGGCGGTACAACTCCGTACAAATATGCAGTTTACTACAAAAAGTCAACCGATACATCTTGGAAAACAAAACAGGACTACACAACAAATGCAAAAGTATCAATAACTCCCGCAGTGGCAACTACCTATGACGTATGTGTAAAGGT
>CANQBK010000019.1 GCA_947589485.1 uncultured Clostridia bacterium
AAGCAGGAGGGGCGAAAAACAGTCCGGTGGACTGTTTTTCGGTGGGGAACCCACGCAAGGGGTTCCCCGTAAACAATTAAGTTTTTGCCTTTGTTAATGACGGTTAAGGGCTCCGCCCTTAAAAACCCGCCAAAGGCTCCGCCCTTAAAAACCCGCCAAAGGCTCCGCCTTTGGAAACCGCAAGCCTTTGAAAAGGCTTGACCGAAACTTTTAACTATGGGAACATTAACTAACGCCGCGCGATTGTACTTATTGTTTGCAATACGAGCGAGCGGAGCGAGCGATAACGCGAATCGCCTGCGCCGGCTCGGCGCCGCCAAAGGCTCTGCCTTTGGAAACCGCAAGCCTTTGAAAAGGCTTGACCGAAACTTTTAATTATGGCTAAAATAACTAACGCCGCGCGATTGTACTTATTGTTTGCAATACGAGCGAACGGAGTGAGCGACAACGCGAATTGAGGGCGCAGGCACTGCGCGTTTTCGCCCGCCTTTTGAAAAAGGCGGCAGGGTCAAGGGACAGCGTCCCTTGTCGCAGTCCGCAGACTGCGAAATTCTTATTACTTCTAAAAAGCAGGAGGGGCGAAAAACAGTCCGGTGGACTGTTTTTCGGTGGGGAACCCACGCAAGGGGTTCCCCGTAAACAATTAACAAAACAAAGAAAATAACCGGCACACTTGAAAATTTTCATTGTGTGCCGATTATCGTTATTACCAACTTGTAATATTGTGATACAATTCACGGTACCTTTCCGCCGAACGTCCCCAAGAGAAATCTTGACGCATACCTCTTTCTGCAATTTCATTCCAACGCTGTCTGTCGGTAAAGTAAACCGTTTTTGCATAGTTGATGGAGTCGAGCATCTCATTTGCATTGTAGTTGGCAAACGAGAAACCCGTACCCGTATTGTCATACCAGTTATACGGCTGAACCGTGTCACGAAGTCCGCCGGTTTCACGGACAATGGGTACTGTGCCGTAACGGAGAGCTATGAGCTGAGTTAATCCGCAGGGTTCAAATCGTGACGGCATAAGCATGGCATCGGCAGCCGCATAGAGCTTATGTGCGTGGTTGTCAGAATAATAAATATTTGCCGAAACTCTTTCGGGATATTTCCACTGATAATGTCTGAAAAGATTTTCGTATTTTTCCTCTCCCGTGCCGAGAACAACAAACTGAGTATGCTCGTCAACAATACTTTCTATCACATAATTTACAAGATCCAGTCCCTTTTGGTCGGTAAGACGGGAAATTATACCAATCATAAATTTATTGTCATCAACGGGAAGTCCTATTTCCTGTTGGAAACCTCTTTTGTTCATAACTTTCTTTTGGAAAGAATCAGCCGTATAATGTTCAAAAATCTGAATATCATGTTCGGGGTTGTAAACATTGTAATCAATTCCGTTTACAATACCGCACAAAGTATTGTTGCGGTGCCTCATAAGACCGTCCAAACCTTCACCGTAATAAGGCATCTGTATTTCACCTGCGTATGTATCGCTTACGGTTGTGATATAATCCGAAAAGACAATGCCGGCTTTCAGCATATTTCCGTCCTTGTAATATTCCATGTGGTGCGACGTAAAAACATAATCGGGGAACGCCGTAAGATATTTGAATGTTTTAATATCCCAAATTCCTTGAAATTTAAGATTGTGAATGGTCATAATAACCTTTGTTCCCCAGAAAAAGCCGTTATCCTTGTAAAGCGTTCTTAAAAACACGGGTACAAGAGAAGCCTGCCAATCGTGACAGTGAATTATATCGGGCTTAAAGCCTATAACAGGCAGTATAGCAAGAACAGCCTTGTCAAAAAAGGTGAACTTTTCAATATCACGCCTTATATCGCTGTAAGGTCTGTCACCGCCGAAGTATCCCTCGTTATCTATAAAGTAATATTTTATGCCGTCATGCTCGTATTCCATAATTCCGACATATACATGATCGGGCATATAACCGAGATCCATATAAAAGCTCGTTATATACTTAAAATCCTTACGATATTCCCACGGAATACACATATATTTTGGAATTACCACACGAACATCAAATTCGTCTTTGTTAATTGCTTTCGGAAGCGCACCCACAACATCGGCAAGACCTCCCGTTTTTATAAACGGGTAGCACTCAGATGCAACAAACAAAATATTTTTCATATTGATCCTCCGTTCAGATTTAAATTTTTTATCGACATAAGGTAATTTTTTTACCGTAAAATACCGCCGACATCATCTTGACTAATATTATAATAGAAAAGTTTAAAACATTCAATATATTTTCAAAAAAACAAACAAATAAAAACGGAACGAAAATAATTTTCGTCCCGTTTTGTTTTGTTACGATACACTGTCGGAATAAATTTCGGTTCCGTCAGCATTTATATACTTTACGGCAATTGTAAGTTTATCCAATCCCGTTTCCTCTTTTATTTGTTGTGCCTGTTCGGAGAAAGTTGCTCTTTGTTTATTGAACTGAGTTCTTATGGCGGATTTTACAGTGCTGTCAACCTGCCATTGCTCGTTCATAGTTACTTCATATACCAAGGTATCGTCACCTTCGGGATATATTTTCATTGTTTGGTCATCGTTTGAACACGATTTTTCAATTGATGTAAACGCCGCTGTGTTATTATTGTAATATTCTCTAACGTTAGCGGGTTTTGAAAAACACGCGGTAAGCGAGAATATCAATACAAATACTGTAAAAAGCAGAGAAACGGATTTGATTGTTTTTTTCATTTTTTTACTCCTTATTTATTAATTGTCTGTAAATTCTCTTTCAACAACAGTGTTGCCGTTTTGGTCACAATATCTTATAATAACAGAAATATCTTCCTGTTCTACATTGTTTTTTATTTGGGAAATAAACAGCTTCATATAAGATTCGTAAGCTGTAAGTCCGTTTTCCAAAACGGATTTTGTGCTGTCGTTAATTTCGATTGTGTCGTTCATTGTAAAAACGTAAACTATTTTGGAACCGTCTTCAACTGTAATATTCATTTCTCCGTATTCGTTGGAGCCTACTGACATTGCGTTGTCAAGCTGTTTTTTTACATCGGGATTGTTAATGTACTCTTCAAGTGTGGCGTACTTGCCTGTGGCGGATACAAGGGTTTCAGAGCTTTGAGAACCCTCCGAGCCGTCTGAAATGACCTTTTCAAAGATAACGCTTCCGTCTGCATTAAGACATCTGATTATCAATTTTATATCATAATTTCCAAACATACCCGTCGACAGGTTTTTCTCTGCAATCTGTTTGTTTACAAGTTCTTCTACAATGGATTTTTGACTGTCGGTAATCTCAATTTGCTCTTTGTACTTCATTTCAAATATGATATTTTCGTCGTCACATTTGATGTCTGCGGTGTACTCGTCGGTAGAGTAAGCATCTCTAAAGTCTTTAATCTGCTCCTGCATTTCGGAAGATTCAAAAAATTCTTTCAGCGAAAATTTGGTGCTTTCTGAAGATTCTTTTGCAGACTCAACCGTGCTTGACTCGGCGTTGCTTTTTTCCTTGGAACTTTCGTTGATGGAGCTTTCGTTGACGGAGCTTTCCGTGCTTTGCGCCGAAGAAACTCCGGACGATTCTTCCGGCATACGTGTTTCCTTGTTTTTGACAAAAAGACTGCACGATGCGGACGAAAGCAACATTGATACAGCGGCCATAATAATAATGACTTTTTTTGTTCCCTTCTTCAATACATTTCCTCCTTTGCATAAAATAAAAATTGTCCTCTGTCTTAAATTTTATATTAATTTTTTTTAAAAGTCAATTATAAATAATTACAATATAATTATTCATTGTTGTTGCCTTTGTTTCCGTTTTCGTCATTTCCGTTATCGTCGGAATTTTCAAAAGATATTTCCTCTGTTTTGACCACGCCCTTTTCGTCAAATGTCCGCTCGAATATTTTATTTCCGTTGCAGTCAAAATAACGCACAACAACATTTAAATTGTTGTTATCCACACAGCTTTCCAGCACATTTACCAGTTTAGTATAAGTTTTTTGCTGACTGTCCATTGTGGATTCAAGCGTTTTCAAGAAAGCCTCAGGATATTCAAGCTCTTCATTAATCGTGCGTTCAAAAACCAGTTTTGTATTCTTTTCCGTTTTAACACGGCTGTCAATCGGCAGGGAATTTTCGTCATCGTTTTTTTCTATATCGTCTATTGCTTCTTTGGCGGTATCCGATTTTATATATTCGTCAAGTGTTTTATATTCTTTGACCGCCTTAATACTGCTGTCCGTATAGAAACTTGTTTCTTTTATGCTTTCGGTATTCGATTCAAGAATTATTGTTTCCGAACTATTTGTTTCGTCCGAATTTTTATTGTCTGCGGACGGCTCGTTCAAATTTTCGGAGGAGTCCGACTGTCGGGAGCTTACCGTCTGCGATTCGTGATTTGACACTTTTTTGTTTGATGTTCCATCGCAAGCTGTCATTGATATTCCGATAACGGCGCTCAATGCCAGCACGGAAATAAATGTTTTTAAATCTTTCATTAAAAAATCCCCTTTATTAAGATTTTATACATCTGATTTTTTAGATTTGTTTTTGTTTTCGCATTTTTTGCAGTTAAAACAATTTTCACAATCACCCCCACAGCACCCGTTGTGTCTGTTCTTTATAATATACCGTATTGCGAAAAAAAGACATACCGCAATAATAAAACATACCAAAAGCGTCGGAAAGTTAAAGTTTTCTTCAAACCATTCAGCCAAAACAATTCTCCCCTTTAACGTACCGCAATATATATACAGATAATAAAAGTATTGAAACGTCATTTAATTATCCTTTATTTCCCGACGAAACCTTGTCATTTTTTGGTCGTACAAGACAAATTAGTAAAAGCCCGAAATACTGCCGCCGCAAATCCGTGTCGGCTCCCGTGTTTCGGTCATTCGGGATATAAGCCCTCCGACGTTTTGATAAACAGTTCGTATTTTTGTTAATGCCCATAGGATACGCCGTTTTTATCGTTTAGTCAAGTTCCGTTATAAAATTATCGGCAGTTTTAACATATAAAGAGGAATCGAAAAAATCATTTTTATTTGGTTCGTGAACGACACGGCGGTCGGTTAAAGGTAATATGATTTTAAATTTGAAATTGTAACGGCTTCCACGCTTGACACATATTTTGGCTAATGTTATAATTGTTGGTATCCGAAAGGAGGAATTACATGATAAGCGGTGCTGAAATAATGGTCAAGTGCCTTCAAGAGGAAGGCGTCGAAATTGTCTTCGGTTATCCCGGAGCGGTTATATGCCCGTTTTTTGACAAACTTTGCGATACGGACATCAAAGCGGTACTCGTGAGGCAGGAACAAAATGCCGCCCACGCTGCCAGCGGATATGCAAGGGCTCTTTTAAAGGTAGGCGTATGCGTTGCAACATCGGGTCCGGGTGCGTTAAATTTAATAACAGGCATTGCGACTGCTTATATGGATTCCATACCTATGGTAGCTATTACGGGTCAGGTACGCAGCGATGTTTTGGGACGCGATGTGTTCCAAGAGGCGGATATAACCGGTGCGTGTGAATCCTTTGTAAAACACAGCTACCTTGTAAAAAATACGGCTGATTTGCCGAGAGTATTTAAAGAAGCATTTCATATTGCCTCCACAGGTCGTCCGGGACCGGTTCTTATAGATGTTCCGGTAGATGTTCAGGAGGGTACCGTAGATAGTTTTGAATATCCCGAAAAAGTTAATATTATAGGTTACAAACCCAGTGTACACGGACACCCTATGCAGATAAAACGCGCGCTTGAAATGATAAGCAAATCCGAGCGTCCCGTTATATGTGCAGGCGGCGGAGTTCTTACATCGGGTTCAAAGCCGAAATTCCGCGAATTTGCTCAAAAAACGAATATACCCGTTGTTTCTACAATGATGGGAATAGGCGTTATGCCGTCGGAAGACCCATTGTATGTGGGTATGATAGGTTCTCACGGTGTAAAAGCGGCTAATATGACGATACATAATGCGGACCTTGTAATATTGTGCGGCGCAAGAGTGGGCGACCGTGCGGTTGCTGCGCCGGAACAGGTCGCAGAACGGGCAAAAGTAATACATATTGATATAGACCCTGCCGAAATAGGGAAAAATATGAAAACGACTATCCCGATTGTCGGGGATATGAAAAATGTCATTTCTCAAATGCTCGAGGATATTGATTATACAGCGCCTGCCGAATGGACTGAAAAGGTTTGCAAATGGGAAGAAGATTATGTTGCCAAGCCGAAAAAGTTTGACGGATTTGTGGAACCCAAGAGCTTTATTGCAAAACTGTCATCAATGCTGCGTCAAAAGGCGATACTTATTGCAGATGTAGGACAGAATCAAATATGGTGTGCAAACAATTTCAAAATGTCAGACGGTCGGTTCTTTACATCGGGCGGAATGGGAACTATGGGATATTCCGTTCCTGCGGCGGTCGGCGCAAAATTCGCAAGACCGAACCGTGACGTTGTTGCGGTCTGCGGTGACGGTTCGTTCCAGATGTCGCTTAACGAGCTTGCAACTATTGCCCAAAACAATTTGAATGTTAAAATTATAGTAATGCAAAACAATGTTTTGGGTATGGTTCACGAATTGCAGGATATTCATTACAACGGACGTTACGCCATAACGGAGCTTAGCGACGTTCCCGATTTTGGAGTAATTGCAAAAGCATACGGAATAGAATCGGCGGTTGCCGAGTCGAATGAGGACGCCGAGAAATATGCCGAAAAAATGCTGAAAAGCGACAAACCGTTTATATTGATATGCAAAGTAAATCCGAAAACGTCCTCAAGATAATTAAATCAAACTCCGCATAAAACGGTTATCGGCAGGTCAAGGAGAAAAAAATGAAATATACACTATCGGTTCTTGTAGAAAACCACCCCGGCGTACTTTCAAAGGTTTCGGGGCTGTTTTCAAGACGAGGATTTAATATAGACAGTCTTGCGGTCGGAATTACCGAGGACAGCAACATATCACGGATAACAATAGTTGCACACGGTGACGAGTACATAATCGAGCAGCTTGAAAAGCAGCTTAATAAATTAATACCCGTAATAAAAGTGCGTACATATACTGACGGTGAGTTCATAAGCCGTGAATTGTCGCTTATAAAGGTAAACTGCCCCGCAAAACAAAGGCTTGACATTATGAAAATTGCCGAGCTTATGGAAGCCAAAATCGTTGATGTTGCAATAAACACAATGACGCTGCAATTTGCGGATACATTGGAGCGCTTTGAAACATTGACGGATTTGTTAAAACCGTATGGTATCCGTGAAATCGTCAGAACGGGTACGGTTGCAATCGAAAAGGATTCAGCCGCACAGCGCAAACCGACGGTTTAACGAATTTCATAATATACAAAAAATATTTTGGAGGTCTTTAAAATGCCAAAAATCTATTATGATGCCGATTGCGATATAAATCAGCTCAAAGGTAAAACCGTTGCGATTATCGGATACGGCAGTCAGGGACACGCTCACGCTCTTAATCTTCGTGACAGCGGTGTGAATGTTATTATTGGTCTTTACGAGGGAAGCAAGCGTTGGAACCATGTTAAGGAGCTTGGCTTTGAGGTTTACACGACCGCAGAAGCAACCAAAAAAGCCGACATAATTATGATTCTTACTCCCGATGAGAAACAAGCCGATATTTTTAAAAACGACATTGAGCCGAATTTGACCGAAGGCAAGGCAATTGCTTTTGCTCACGGTTTCAACATTCACTTTAAACAGATCGTACCGCCAAAGGGCATAGACGTATTTATGATTGCCCCGAAAGCTCCCGGTCACACGGTTCGTTCGGAGTATGTTGAGGGCAAGGGTACTCCTGCGCTTGTTGCCGTATATCAAGATGCGACAGGCAAGTGCCTTGACATTGCGCTTGCTTACGGCGCAGGTATCGGTGCGGCTCGTGCGGCTCTTATGGAAACCACTTTCAGAATTGAAACCGAAACAGACCTTTTTGGCGAGCAGGCTGTACTTTGCGGTGGTGTTACCGCTCTTATGCAGGCAGGCTTTGAAACACTTGTTGAGGCAGGCTATGCTCCGGAAAACGCTTATTTTGAGTGTATCCACGAAATGAAGCTCATAGTTGACCTTATTTATTCGGGCGGTTTCTCTATGATGAGATACTCAATTTCCGACACTGCGGAATTTGGCGATTATGAAACCGGCAAGAGGATCATAACCGACGAAACCAAAGCGGAAATGAAGAAAGTTCTTGAAGAAATTCAGGACGGTACATTTGCTTCAAAATGGATTGCCGAAAACAAGAACGGACGTGCTCATTTCAATGCGACAAGAGCACTCAAGGCTGAGCATCAGCTTGAGAAAGTCGGTTCCGAAATCCGCAAAATGTATTCTTGGAATGAAACCGACAACAAATATGCAGACTAATAATTATATATAATATAACTGTATAACAAAACTGCGTGTCCATAAATTACGGACGCGCAGTTTTTTCTTAAAAATGAGAGTTAAGGGCTCTGCCCTTAAAAACCCGCCAAAGACTCGCGCAGTGCCTGCGCTCTCAATTCGCGAAGTCGTTCGCTCCGCTCACTCTTAATTCAAACAATAAATTTCTTGACGCGGCATAAGTCAATATGATTGGAAATGATAGTTAAGGGCGCAGTGCCTGCGCCGAAACTTTTAATTTGGGCAATATTAACTAACGCCGCGCGAATGTACTTTTGGTTCTCAGTACGAGCGAACGGAGTGAGCGACAACGCGAATCGCCCGCGCCGGCTCGGCGCCGCGAATCGACAGTGCGGGCTCGGCACCGAGCAAAATACTTTTTTCAAATAAAGCGTATTCGTATTTATCAATAATTAGTTGTTTGTAATATTCTCCGGAAATTTTTCCATCGTGAATTAACGCACCGACGGAACACGACTGCCTTTTTTCAAGCTCCTTTTTTATGATTTCCGACATAGCCGAGCCAAGCCCCGGATGCTTTGAATCAATTCCCATATAAAGCGCAATATATTTTTTGTTTTTTCCGTTTTTTATTTTTAATATTTTCATTAAATTTATAATTGTTATTTTTTGGTGCGTAAGATTTTTGTAATCGGGTACGCATATAAAAAATCCAACCAACTTGCTCTCCTTATATACGAGCTTTACAAGGTTGAAATCCAGTATATATTTAAGCCCTCTAAACATATTGAAAAAATCTTCTTCATTTATTTTCTTAAACATCGGAAAGCCTGAATATGTACGTATGAGCAGTCCGTATATCTCCCTAAGATTTTTGTTAAATGTGCTTTTTGTCGGTGACTTGATTATATAACCCGAATTTTTTATCATTTGAAGTCGCTTTATACATTTTGCGCTTTGGTCGTTTTCTGTCGGAGCCCTCATAATATTTGAAAAATATTTTTCCTTTATCTTAAATCCCGCATCTTTCCACAAGTCCAAATAATAGGCTTTATTGTAAGGTTCGGAAGTATATACCGAGTCGAATTTGTTCGTTTTAAGTCTGTATCCTATCCAAAAAGAAGCGTTCAGCGGTCCGACAAGTTTTGTTTTTCCGTTTTTTGATGCGAGCATTTCAGATGCTTTGAAAAGACAACTACTTGCTTCGGTGCTGTTTACGCTTTCAAAAAATCCTATATATGCGTTGGAATCGTTTTCGTAAAACGTAAGTAAACATCTGCTTGCGATTTTTCCGCTTTCATTTAAAACTATTATCGGAACGACAGTAAAATATTTGCTTAAAATATGCGAGCCGGACAAAATCTGTTTTTCCAAAACAATGTCCTGAACGTATGTGTTTTTGTGGTAAAGCATACGGGGCAGTTTTAAAAACAGTTTATTTATTTTATCGGAATTACCGAATATTGCACGATATGCTATTTTAATCAATCCTTTTTAATATTTTTACAGTGCCGGAATCGGCGTCAATTTCTATTAAATCTCCTGTTTTTATAATTTTTGCCGCGTCTTTCACATTGACGACAGCAGGCTTTTTAAGCTCTCTGCTGATAATTGCTGTGTGGCTTAAAACCGAGCCCCGTTCCGCCACTATGCCTTTGCATTTTTCTATCAGGAATACCCATCCGGGGTCTGTCGATTTAGTTATTATAATTTTATCCGTAACATCAGTATCCATATTTGGGTCAAAAATTACCGCCGCTTTTCCGACAGCTTTTCCCAATGATGTTTGTGTACCGTGAAGAACCGTTGAACCCTCAAACTGTTTTTCGCAGGTTATCCTTTGATTGTCAATTATACCGTTCCCGAATACTATTCTCCTTGGCGGAGGTGATGCCCTGTACATATCAAACCGCTTTTTTCTTTCGCTGATTAATTCTTGGTATCTGTCCAATGAATTTATTTCATTTTGATATAAAAAGAAAATATCTTCTTTTTCGTCCAGTTGACTGTTTCTCTTCAAAAGTTCACCGGTCTTGAGCATAATTTCCCTTGCGAGTCCGAAAAGACGGCTCCGATTAAGTCTTGATTTCTCTCTGTTTGATATTCCGCGCTTTGCGGCTCTTATAAAAGGATTTAATACCCTCCCTGTATTTTCGTGTTCACATTTTGTCGGAATTTCAGATGATAAAATTTGCTGACGTAAAAGCTCCGGATTTGTTCTGTAAGTTTTTGTTTCTAACTTCAATTCACCGTAAATCCTGTCCCCGAACAGCTCTATATATTCGTTTTCCTTTAATCTGTATATATCGCTGTCAATTCCCTCCTTATGTGCGGTTACACGAAGTTCGTTCATTGCGTTTACGGGCTTCATACTTTCCAAATTGTTTATGCTTGCAATTTTCCCGTTTTTCTTTCCGCCGGAAAGAGCGGTAAATATAAATGTGTAAATGTCGTTTATCAGTGTAATATCCCATACGTCTGTTACAGACTTTTCGGTTTTATGGAACAGTTCAAGCAATTCTTCCACGGTATTTGTACTTTTAATTTTTTCTTTGTATTTTGGGTAAATATCGTCAAAGTATTTGTTAAGTTTTTTCATTAATCGCGGTGTTATCATTAAATAATATAAGAAAGATATACTTATTTTCAGCTTTAGGACTTTGTTGACTTTAAGCCTGCTTTTGGATACGCTTTTATTTTCCACACCCAGCATTTCCTGCCATATTTTAATTATTTTATTCGAGAACGGCAAAAGATGCAAAATCTCGTACCAATTGTTTATTACATAATATATGCCTCCGTGATAGTCGGTTACCATATTTTCCGTTATTTCGTCCGCAGCTTTCAGCAGATTTTTATTTTTGACAAATCGGGATATGCAGCTGCCAAAAATATCTTTGTAAGCGTTATGCACAAAGTCCTGAGTCAAAGGCATTGTAATTCCGGGGTAGCTTTCCACAATATTGCTGTTGTCCAGAATTATGGGATTTTCGGTATTGAGTGAGGTTACGGGGCGTGCCTGAAGTATATAGATTACGCCGTTTTTTACGGCAAATTCTATATCCGATTCCTTTTTGAATATATTTTTTATTTTTAATGCAATATCGGTAAGTTCATTTAAAATTTTGTGGTCAACGGATATGTTGCTTTTTTCTTTTAAGTAAAATAATGATTCGTCTTTGTTGTAATAATAAGTGACCGTTTCGGTTTTGTCCTCAACAACATTTTCGCCCAAGCCGTATCCTGCTGTTATTACCGATTCATTTAAAATTCCCAGCGGATTTGCGGTAAAAATCACGCCTGAAATATCGGGATATATCATTTCCTGAATGATAACGGGGGATTTGGATAAGGAATCTGCCGATATACCCTTGTACAGCTTTTTTTGGTCGTAACTTTTTATTACGTCCAAAACCGCGTTTTTTATTTCGTCCCTTTTTACGTTAAGGATTGTTTTGAACTGACCCGCAAAGGAATTATTATCGTCATCTTCAAGACAGTATGATGACCTTACCGCAAAAAATTCGGAATTGCTGAATGACATATCAATTTCGTTTTCGCCGTTTACCGTAATGAAGTTGGGTACGTTTATTCCGTTTTCTTTTAAGATTCGCAAATTTTTTGCTTTCACTGCAATTCACCCTTTTTAAATTTTGCCGAAAATCAAAAAAGCAATAATAGTCAATATCATAAGTGATTCCTGTATGTAAGTGTACCTTTCGACTTTATCGACTATTTTATATTTTGTCGGGTCTTTTTTAAATTCAATAAACTTGACGCTCATCCAAAGCACGTTTACCAAAAGCAGGAGTACGGCTATTTTATTTAAATTCCATACAAGAATAAGATTTGTTATAATATCGACCCACGTCAATACAAAAACAAAATTTGTAGCTTTTTTATAGCCGAACAGCTTTGAATAGGTCACATATTCGGTTTCGTCCTTTGGAGCTCTTATTTTTCTGGATACTTCCCAAATAAGCGCAGGAAAGTAAAGCGTAAATGCGGCAAGAATATTTGTAAGGTCTATTGCCGTGATGCCGTACTTTATTACGGTGAATGATATGATATAAATATTCATAATCATTTGAACGGGATTATGTGTTACCAACGCTTTGGGAAGTGACGATTGAATTTTATGCTTTTGAAAGAACCATACCGCCATAAGCGAACCGTATGTATATAAGAATATACAGAAGATAAAATTATTCATAAACAAAAGATTTATGATTAAAGTAAAGGCTATTAAAATGCTTACAAATACGGCAAGGTCTTTTTTGTGTACCCTGCCCGATGGAAGCGGTCTTGAAGCAAAAAGCCGACAGTCCAACTCGTAGTCTTTGAAATCGTCGGCTATACGAAGCCAGCAAAGGAAGCTGAACACCGTAAACGCGCAGACAACTTCCTGAATACCTATGTCAAATTTTGTTACGCCGTGGTTTAAAAGCACAACAAAATATATTTCCGAAAATACCAGCGCACCCAAAAACAGCCTCGGTAAAATCGGGTACATTTCTTTAAAATATATATTTAACCTTTTAAGAGCCGCAGTCAATTATTTCACCTATCCTTTCACCGATTACAACCTTTGTTTCAATATTGTTTTTGCTGTTTTCCAAAATATCTCCGTCTATTTTTATTTTGTCTTTTATCAAAACTATTATGGTAGAGCCGCCGTATTCAAAGTATCCCTTTTCGTCCAGCTTTGAAAATTCGCTTATGGGACGGTTTCTAATACACCCCACAAGAAGTGCGCCCACCTCAACGGTTATAACCTTTCCGAGTGTTTCCGTTTCAAGGACGGAAACCTCTCTTTGATTTCTTACAAAAACCTTGTATCGTGATGATATGGGTCTTACCGTGTGGAGAAGCCCGCGTATACGGTAACGTCGGAGGTATCTCCCACTGTCTATAAAGCAATATCTGTGATAATCGGATACGGATAATCTGAATACAAGACAATATCCGTTTTCAAACTGTTTTAAATCCTGTTCCGTTTTTAAAATTTCGTTTAATGTATAGACGCTGTGTTTTATGTTGAGCCTTAAATTTTCATCTATTCTGTAAACCGACAGCTTTGAGTCTGCAATTGCGACAAGCTCATTTTGTGATGATGTGTTTTTAATCGTTCTTTTTCTTATGAAAAAATCGTTGAAACATTTATAGTTTTCATTATAGTATGTCATATCTATGTTATATTTTTTTATAAAAGGAATTATATCTTTTTTGCTTGCCGTACTTTTCATATAAATGGCTCTGATTTTTGAAAAATACGGTCTTGCCGCAACGAGTTTCAATATTATACGTCCCGTTACTGTGTTGTAAAGAAAGTCGAGCGCACCCTCTTTATATTCGTTTTCACATATTATTTTTTTTGTTTTTCTGTCGTAAATGTTCATTGTATTTCCTAAAAAACTATAATCAGCGTTATTAAAGCGATTGCCAATATTCCGAATATAATATAAAATATGCCCCTTGGTTTTGGAATGTCAATATTCAATACAAATAGAACTCCTAAAACAAAATATGCCGCAGGCAGAACCGATTTGAGAAGCGAATCTCCCAAAAAAACATACAGGCACGGAATAATCAACGCCGAATATGTTACAGGAAGTCCCTTGTATGTATTATCGAATTTTTCAGTGTTTATATTGAACCACGCCAATCTGTTTATACCGCATAGAACATAAAATGCGATTATCGTAAAAACCAAAGCCCAATAAGGATTTGATTTACCGCAAATAAAATAAAGAAGTACCGAGGGGAAAACAAGAAATGAAACAACGTCCGCGAGCGAATCTATTTGTACTCCGAACTTTTTTTGAGTTTCATTTCTTTTGCATTTTCTTGCGATGGCACCGTCAAACAGGTCGCATATACCCGCGAGAATAAGGCAGATAACGGCAATGTCGGTTTGACTTATATATTCGTTTTCCGCAGTGAAAATAAGACTGCATATTCCGAACAGCGACAGAGCCGTACCGAGGTATGTCAAAATTACAGATTTGTTAAAGCAGCCTATCATTTAAAAATTTCTCCTTATTTTTATTTTGAAAAGAACCGCATTTATTACAATATGTGTTATCCCGCCAAGGGCGATATAACCGAGGTACTTTAAAAAGGAAATGCCCGAAAAGAAATAAATAACAGCCATAACGCCTATGAGAGAGTCTATTTGGTCGGCAATGAAAAAAATCAGCCCGATAGGGGAAAAGACAGTTTTTCCCGGTTCAATGTTCAGCCTTCTTTTAACAAAGCTGTTCGGCAGTTCAAAAAGCATATATGTAAGACCGAAAAGGAACCCTATTAAAAGGTTATAGACAAAGCTGTTGTCATATATGCCGTAAAGCTCGTTATGTGATTCAAGTCCGGTTTGTTTTAAAATAAAACCGAAAATAATTTGTGTCAGGATACAAAAAAAAATCATGGAAAAGAACCCTATCCATGTTTTATTTTTACCGAAAATACGTTTACCGTCCGAAAGGCATTTGCCGCGGTCTATCGGTGAGCAGTGCCGCTTATAAAATTTTGTTTTTGTAAAAATCATATTTAAAATTCCGGACGCTATTACCGGCAATGCGGTTACATACATATCGAGTATCAGCACAGAACAGCCCTTCCTATAAAAATAAATTCGGCGGTAAAGAAAACCGCTCCCCAACAAAGGACCGAGCCTGCGGCAATATCTTTTATCAATTTTATTTTCGGGTCCTTGTCTGTGGTGATTTTATTACAAATATGTTCAATGGCGGTGTTTGTACATTCGCTTGAAAATACTCCGAAAGTGGCTGTAAATTGAAAAATATAGCAGTAAAAATCGACCCTCACCAAAATATTGACTAAGAGGAAAACAAGAGTTACAGCCAGATAATAAGCATAATTTTTTTCCGTTTTCAGGGCGTATGCAAAGCCCCTTACGGCGCATACAACACTTTTAAAAAACGTTTTGTTTTTCACTTTAAAGTCCTTTCCAAAATCATCTGCAATAATTAATCATAAAAATTTTCGCATATTATAGCACGGTAAATCGAATAAATCAATATATTTTTGAGTTATTTTTGCTTTGGAATATTGACCTGTAACGTCCTGTCGATGTAATTATTTTACCTCCTGTTCCAGATTATTGAAATAGTCGGTATCAAAAAATTCGGTAAGTGTGATACCTAAACCGTCACACAGCATTTTTATGGTGGACAGCTTTGGATTTTTGCTTTTGCCGTATAAAATATTGTTTATTGTTCCTGTCGGGACCGAGGTAATGTTTGTCAGCTTATATATTGCAACATTGTTTGTTTCGCAAAGCTCCAATATTCGGTACTTGACTGCGGTTACCGTATTTACCGCAAGCCCTTTTTTGCTCTTTGGAATTATTTTTGTTGATTTTTCGCATTTGGTGTTTTTGTTAAATTCGGGTATGTCAAAAAATTCCGCAAGAGTTATGTCCAAGCCGTCGCACAGCATTTTGACGGTAACTATTTTCGGATTTTTACTCAGTCCGTATATAATATTTTTCAGTGTTGTCGGAGGAACTGCCGATATGTTTGCTAATTTGTTCACAGTTATATTTTTTGCCGCACAAAGCTGTAAAAGTCGGCTGCTTATGACTTTAATCATATCCATAATATCATACTTTCAATATATTTTTAACATTAGAATATGAAATAATGTTGCAAAATATAGTCCGTATATGTTAGAATATAGACCGTGCAAGATAGAATACGCGTTTATGAGGGGATAAATATGAAAGTGGCAATTGTTGGTTCAAGAAGTCTTAATATCAAAAATCTTAAAAAATATCTTCCGGAAAATACGACCGAAATAGTAAGCGGAGGGGCAAAGGGCGTTGACAGCAGCGCAAGAGATTACGCATTGAAGAATAACATATCCCTTAAAGAGTTTTTGCCAAAATACGAAAAATTCGGAAAGTATGCGCCTCTTAAAAGAAATCTTGAAATGATAGATTATGCGGACGAGGTTATCGCCTTTTGGGACGGGAAATCAAAGGGAACAAAATTTGTTATTGACAATTGTAAGGAAAAAACAAAAAAAATTACCGTATTTAAAATATAAATACCGCTGCGGGAATATTAATAAATGCCGGCAGCGGTATTTTTGACACTTGGGCAGGTTACGGCGGTAAACATAGCAACGGCGGCGCGATTCGGCGTAAAGGGCGGGTCGGAGTGAAAACAACGCACAGGGTATAGACAAAAATATAAAATTCTGTTATTATAATAAATTGAATATAAATAAAAACGTAAAGGGGATATTAAGGTGAAATTTACTGTAAAGGAAGTTTTGCAGTTTGTCGAAGAGAATGACGTCAAGTTTGTGCGTCTTGCTTTCTTTGACATTTTCGGAATTAAAAAAAATATTTCCATTATGGCAAACGAGCTTGAATCGGCATTTGAGCACGGTGTAAGTATAGTCCCGTCCAACATAGACGGTTTTAGAGGTGCGGCAAATACCGACCTTTTGCTGTTTCCCGACCCCGCAACGCTTAAAATACTTCCGTGGCGTCCGCAAAACGGCAGAGTCGCAAGGTTGTTTTGCGACATAAGGAATCCGGACGGCTCACTGTTTGACGGCGACGTTCGCAGCGTGCTGAAAAAATCCGTTGAAAAATCGGAGCAGATGGGGTTCAGCAGCCGTGTTGGGCTTGCCTGCGAATTTTACCTGTTCAAGCTGGACGACAACGGTCTTCCCACAAGAGTGCCGCACGACAATGCGGGTTATCTTGACGTTGCGCCTTTGGACAAGGGCGAAAATGTCCGCCGACAAATTTGTCTTACGCTTGAGGAAATGGAAATAGATCCTCTTTCTTCACACCACGAGAACGGTCCCGGTCAAAATGAAATAGATTTTAAGCACAGCGACCTTCTTACTGCGGCAGATGACTTTGTTACATTTAAGGACGTTGTAAAAACTTCAGCAGCGTCAAACGGTCTGTTCGCATCGTTTATGCCGAAACCTTTGCCGCACGAAAGCGGCAGCGGTATGCACATTAACCTTATGCTTAGAAAGTACGGTTTCAATATTTTCAGGGATAAGGGCAAGGGTCTTTCGGACACAGCAAAAAACTTTATTGCGGGCGTTTTGGACCACGCCGCCGATATGACGGTGTTTTTTAATCCTTTGCCTAATTCCTATGCACGTTTTGGGGCTTACAAGGCTCCCGATACCGTGGACTGGTCTTATCAGGGGTTTAACTCTCTTGTACGGCTGCCCGAATACGGAACCGACAACGCAAGAATGGACTTCCGTTCTCCCGACCCGTCCTGTAACCCGTATCTTGCATTTTCATTGCTTTTGTATGCGGGACTTGACGGAATAGAAAACGGTACGGAATTGTGTCTCCCGACAAACGGCGGAGCAGAGCCGCCAAAGCTGCCGAAATCACTTGCGGAGGCGGTCGATTGTGCCAAAAACAGCGCGTTTATAAAAAAATGCCTGCCGCCGGTCATATTTGAGAACTATCTTGAGCTAAAAACCGAGATGATAAGTAAATCTCTTCAAAGCTCGGAACAGCGGCGCATGCTTGACGAAAGATATTTTGAGATTATTTGATTCGATTTTGATTCGATTGTTAAGAAGTTACCGCCTATAAGTGAACGCAGGCGGCGTGAGTGTGTCATATATGTTAATTTTCCTTTGGTATATTTTAAAATATTCTTGATAACACTTGATTGATATATAAAAATTTTGTAAAATAAAGAGAAGGGTGTTTGGCTTTTGGATAATGTGCTGATAATATCATCGAATGAACAAAGTATCGGTCTTTTTTCTCAGCTTCTGAAAGCCGAACGGTGCGGCGAAATTGACAGCGTAAAAAGCGGCTCCGAGGGGCGCAGGCTTTTGTCCGAGCGTGAATATGAGCTTGTTATTGTCAATGCGCCGATTAAAGATGAGTTCGGCGATATGCTTGCTGTAGATGCAGTGCAAAATACCGGAGCGGGAGTTATACTGATAGTTAAAAATGAGCTTGAAGCGGAGCTGGAAAGCCGTGTTTCAAAATACGGAGTGTTTGTTATAGGCAAACCGCTGAGTAAAACTGTTTTTTATAAGGCACTCAGACTGCTTGAGGCAATGAGGAACCGTATGAGCGGAGTCAGGCTTGAAAACGTAAAGCTGCAAAAGAAAATTGACGATATTCGGGTCATAAACCGTGCAAAGTGTATCCTTATGGAATATCTGTCAATGACCGAACCTCAGGCACATAAATATTTGGAGCGGCAGGCTATGGATTTGCGTCTTACAAAAATTGAGGTTGCCAAGCGTTTGCTCAGCACTTATGAAAATTGACGGAAACGATTTCCGCACGCCTTAGATGCGGACGGGAACGTATGTTATTGTAATTGCGTATTTATTCGCATTTTTATGAAAGGATGGTCAACGGTATGGATAAAAAAGCCTATCTTGTATTGGAAAACGGTGATGTTTACGAAGGCTTTGCCTTTGGTGCGGAAAAGGAAATTGTGGGTGAACTTGTTTTTACGACGGCAATGACGGGCTATCTTGAAACGATTACCGACCCCAGCTATTACGGTCAAATTGTTTGCCAAACATTTCCTCTTATAGGAAATTACGGCGTTATTTCGTCCGATTTTGAAAGTAAAAAGCCTGCTTTAAGGGCTTATATAGTAAGAGAGTGGTGTCAACAGCCTTCAAATTTCCGTTGTGAGGGTGTGCTTGACACTTTTTTAAAGGACAGTGACATTCCGGGACTTTACGGAATAGATACGCGCCTTCTTACAAAAACCGTAAGAGAGTACGGTGTAATGAATGCTAAAATAACATATAAAAATCCGATTGACGGCAAATGTCCGGAGCTTAAAGACTATAAAATAGTAAATGCCGTAAAGTCGGTGACCATAGATGAACCGAAGGTGTTCAAAGCGGAAAATGCAAAATATAATGTGGTACTTATGGATTTCGGCGCAAAAGAAAATATATGCCGTGAGCTTTTAAAGAGGAATTGTAACGTTACCGTCGTTCCGAGCTTTACATCGGCAGAGCAGATAAAGGCGTTGAATCCCGACGGAATAATGCTTTCAAACGGTCCGGGAGACCCCCGCGAAAATGTTGAAGTTACTGAACAGCTTAAAATTTTGTGCAAAGAAAAAATACCGACATTCGGCATTTGTTTGGGTCACCAGCTTTTGGCGGTTTCACAGGGCGCAAAAATTGAAAAACTTAAGTACGGTCACAGGGGTTCCAACCAGCCGGCTACGGAAACAAAGACCGGCAGGGTATATATAACAAGCCAGAACCACGGCTATGCGGTAGTAGCCTCGACATTGCCGGAAAATGCACAAGAGAGCTTTGTAAATGCTAACGACGGCACCTGTGAGGGAGTTACCTATACGGATATGCCGGCTTTTACAGTCCAGTTCCACCCCGAAGCCTGCGGAGGTCCGCTTGATACGTCGTTTCTTTTCGATAAATTCATAAATATGATTCAGGAGGATAAAAAGAATGCCTAAGGATAAATCTATTAAAAGAGTTCTTGTTATCGGTTCGGGTCCCATTGTAATCGGTCAGGCGGCAGAGTTCGATTATGCCGGTACACAGGCTTGCCGTGCGCTTAAAGAGGAGGGACTTGAAGTTATACTTGTAAACTCGAATCCCGCAACAATTATGACCGACAAGGCTATGGCGGATAAGGTTTATATAGAGCCGCTTACCCTCGAAACCGTTAAAAGAATAATTATAAAGGAACAGCCCGACTCACTTTTATCAACTCTTGGAGGACAAACGGGTCTTACGCTTTCTATGCAGCTTGCAAAGGAAGGTTTCCTTAAAAAGCACAATGTAAAACTGCTCGGAGCAAACCCTGAAACGATTGACAAGGCGGAAGACAGACAAATGTTTAAGGACACAATGGAGTCCATAGGTCAGCCCGTTATACCGTCCACAGTGGTCAATGATGTTGAGTCGGCGGTCGAGTTTGCCGGTAAAATAGGTTATCCGGTAATAATACGTCCTGCATTTACGCTTGGCGGAACAGGCGGCGGCATTGTAAACAATGAGGTGGAGCTGCGGGAGATAACCGCAAACGGACTGGAGCTTTCGCCTATTACACAGGTTCTTGTTGAAAAATGTATTGCCGGTTGGAAAGAAATTGAATTTGAGGTAATGCGTGACAAGCTCGGCAATGTTATTACGGTATGCTCAATGGAAAACTTTGACCCCGTTGGTGTACATACAGGCGACAGTATAGTTATCGCTCCTACCGTAACGCTTGCCGACAAGGAATATCAGATGCTGAGAAGCGCCGCGCTTAATATTATATCGGCTCTCGGTGTGGAAGGAGGCTGCAACTGCCAGTTTGCTCTCGAACCCGAAAGCTTTAACTATGCCGTAATAGAGGTAAATCCCCGTGTTTCACGTTCATCTGCGCTTGCTTCAAAGGCAACGGGTTACCCGATAGCAAAGGTTGCCGCAAAGCTCGCAATAGGCTATACCCTTAATGAAATAAAAAATGCCGTGACGGGTACAACTTATGCCTGTTTCGAGCCTGCGCTCGACTATGTGGTCGTAAAATTCCCGAAATGGCCCTTTGATAAATTTGTTTATGCAAAAAGAACGCTCGGAACTCAAATGAAAGCGACAGGCGAGGTTATGGCGATAGCTCCCACCTTTGAACAGGCAATTATGAAGGCTGTTCGAGGCGCAGAGATTCACCGTGATACAATGTCCTCTCCGCAGTTTGAAAAATTGAGCGATACGGAAATATATGACAGGCTTTCCGTGTGTGACGATGAACGGTCGTTTTGTGTGTACGAGGCTCTGAAAAGAGGAATAACAACAGAAAAAATACACGAAATTACTATGATAGACGAGTGGTTCCTCGAAAAGCTGTTAAACCTTGTAAATTGTGAGAAACGCCTTAAAACCGAGGAGTTGACGGAAGAGCTTTACACAAAGGCAAAAAATCTCGGTTTTCTTGATAAAACGATTGAATCGCTTTCCGGTCAAAGCATAAAATCCCCGTTGGTTCCCGTATATAAAATGGTTGATACCTGCGCCGCCGAGTTTAAAGCGGAAACTCCATACTTCTACTCTACGTTTGACAAGGACAACGAGGCGGAGCTGTTTATAAAAGAGAAAAATTCGGACCGCAGAACCATTATAGTTTTCGGTTCGGGACCGATTCGCATAGGTCAGGGCATTGAATTTGACTATGCGTCCGTACATTGTGTTTGGGCATTGAAAAAAGCGGGATATGATGTTGTTATCGTAAACAATAACCCCGAAACGGTTTCGACCGACTTTGACACGGCAGACAGGCTTTATTTTGAACCGCTTACCAACGAGGACGTTATGGGTATTATAAAAACCGAGAAACCTTACGGTGTGGTTGTTGCCTTTGGCGGTCAAACAGCAATCAAGCTGACAAAATATCTCAGTGAAAACGGCGTGAACATACTCGGTACGTCTGCCGACAGCATAGATATGGCAGAGGACAGGGAAAGGTTTGACGAACTTCTTGAAAAGCACCACGTTAAACGTCCGCAGGGATATACTGTTATGACAACAGACGAGGCTCTTGAAGTTGCGGAAAAAATAGGTTATCCAGTTCTTATGCGTCCGTCTTACGTTCTTGGCGGTCAGAATATGATAATTGCTTTTAATGAAGCCGATATAAGGGAATATATGGCGATAATTCTTTCTCAGAACATAGAGAACCCGATTCTTATAGACAAGTACCTTTCAGGTACGGAGCTTGAGGTTGATGCAATATGTGACGGCGAGGAAATCCTTATTCCCGGAATTATGCAGCACGTTGAACGTGCCGGTATCCATTCGGGCGATTCAATTGCGGTATATCCTGCATGGAACATAAGCGATGAAATGACGCAGACAATTATAAACACTTCAAAAAATCTTGCGGTTTCGCTCAAAACAAAAGGTCTTGTAAACATTCAGTACCTTATATATGAAGAAAATCTTTATGTGATTGAGGTCAATCCGCGTTCTTCCCGTACAATTCCTTATATAAGCAAGGTGACCGGAGTTCCTATGGTAGACCTTGCCACAAGGGCTATGCTCGGTGAAAAGCTGGCGGATATGGGATACGGTACGGGACTTTACAGGCGTTCGCCTTATGTTGCGGTCAAGGTTCCGGTATTTTCGTTTGAAAAGCTGATTAATGTTGACAACCAGCTTGGACCCGAAATGAAATCGACCGGCGAGGTTCTCGGTATTGCCAACACTTTGGAAGAGGCAATTTATAAGGGACTTATTGCCGCAGGATACAAGATGACAAAGCAGGGCGGAGTATTTATAACCGTCAAAAATCCCGATAAGAGCGAAATAGGCGATGTTGCAAAGAAATATGACGCACTCGGATTTACGCTTTACGCTACTAAGGGTACGGCAAAAACACTCAGAGATTACGGACTTGACGTAATTGAGGTTGATAAAATACATGAAAACGATAAGGATAATACTCTTACCCTTATTGAAAGCGGTAAAATCAATTACGTTATTTCAACATCGTCCAAAGGAAGAATACCTACCCGTGACAGCGTTAAAATACGCCGCAAAACCGTTGAAAGGAACATTCCGTGTCTTACGTCGATTGACACTGCTAACGCTCTTGCGGAATCACTGCAAAGCAAGTATTCGGAATACAGCACGGAGCTGGTAGACATTAATAATATGAGAACCGAAAAAATCAAACTTAAATTCACAAAAATGCAGGGCTGCGGCAATGACTATATTTATTTTAACTGTTTTGAAACAAAAATAGATAACCCCGAAGGACTGAGCGTTCGATTTGCCGACAGAAGATACGGTATCGGCGGCGACGGTGTAATTTTAATTTGCCCGTCAGATATGGCAGACGCCAAAATGAAAATGTACAACTTGGACGGTTCCGAGGGAAAAATGTGCGGAAACGGTATACGTTGTGTCGGAAAATATCTTTTTGACCATAATATGGTAAGCGGCGACACGGTAAAAATAGAAACACTGAGCGGAATAAAAACATTAAAGGCATTCAGGCACGACGGTGTTGTTGATGTTCTCCGTGTTGATATGGGAAAAGCGGAGTTGTCCGCAGACCTTATTCCGGTTGCTATAAATAAACCGAAAATCATAAACGAGCCGGTTAATATAGGCGGAACACGTTATAATATAACTTGCGTTTCTATGGGAAATCCGCATAGTGTTGTGTTCTGCAACAATGTTGAAAAGGTAGATCTTGAAAAAATAGGACCTCTTTTTGAAAACAGCGAACTGTTTCCGGAAAGAATAAACGCCGAGTTTGTAAAGGTCGTTGACGAACATACGATAGAAATGCGTGTGTGGGAGCGCGGAAGCGGTGAAACGTGGGCGTGCGGAACCGGTGCATGTGCCGCCGCAGTTGCCGCCGTTGAAAACGGTCTTTGCAGGAAAAACGAGCCTATTACGGTAAAGCTGAAAGGCGGTAACCTTGTTATTGAATATACGGACGAAACAGTATATTTGACAGGACGTGCAGAAACAGTATTTGAAGGAGAAATTGAGCTATGACGACAAAGTATATATTCGTTACGGGCGGTGTGGTATCAGGTCTTGGAAAGGGTATTACCGCCGCATCGCTCGGCAGACTTCTTAAAGCAAGAGGTTTGAAAGTTGCCGCTCAAAAGTTGGATCCGTATATAAACGTTGACCCCGGAACAATGAGCCCGTACCAGCACGGTGAGGTTTATGTTACGGAGGACGGCGCAGAAACAGATTTGGATCTTGGTCACTACGAAAGATTTATTGACGAAAATCTAAATAAATTTTCAAATCTTACTACCGGAAAAGTATATTCAAATGTTCTGGAAAAGGAGCGTCACGGGGACTATCTTGGTGAAACGGTTCAGGTTATCCCACACATAACGAATGAAATAAAATCGTTTATATATGAGGTGGGCAAGGACAGCGACGCCGACGTTGTTATAACCGAAATTGGCGGTACCGTCGGCGATATAGAAAGCCAGCCGTTTCTTGAGGCAATACGTCAGGTGTCTGTTGAGGTCGGAGCAGAAAACAGCTTATTTATTCATGTATGCCTTGTTCCGTACATAAAGGGCAGTGAAGAACATAAAACAAAGCCGGCACAACACTCCGCAAAAGAATTGCGTTCGCTCGGTATAAATCCGGACATTATGGTTCTGAGATGTGACGAGCCTCTTGAACCGAGCATTTTTAAGAAAATTGCAATGTTCTGTAACGTAAAAGCGGATTGTGTAATTGAAAATATGACTATTCCGGTACTCTATCAAGCGCCGTTAATGCTTGAAAAAGCGAACTTCAGCAATATTGTGTGTCGTGAACTGCACATTGACGCTCCGAAACCCGATATGAGTGAATGGCAGGAAATGCTTGAAAGGATAAATTCCCGTGAAAAGGAAGTAAAAATTGCACTGTGCGGAAAGTATGTGCAGCTGCACGACGCATATTTGTCTGTTGCCGAGGCACTTCGTCACGCGGGATATGAGAACAGTTCGTTTGTCGAAATTGAATGGGTCGATACCGAGCTTATTACAGAATACACGGCGGACGAGCTTCTTGGAAATGCCGACGGTATTTTGGTGCCGGGAGGTTTCGGTAACAGGGGAGTGGAAGGAAAAATAATTGCCGCAAAATATGCGAGAGAACACGATATACCTTATCTTGGTATATGTCTTGGTATGCAGACGGCAGTTATTGAGTATGCGCGTAATGTACTTGGGTTTAAAGACGCTAATTCCGGTGAACTTGCTCCAAAAAGCAAGCACAAAGTAATTGACTTAATGCTTGAGCAAAAGGAAGTTGCCGATATGGGCGGAACAATGAGGTTGGGAGCTTATCCGTGCAAAATCCGTAAGGGTACGATTATGGACAGAGCATACGGTAAAAGTGAAGTTAAGGAACGCCACCGCCACCGTTACGAGTTTAACAATGAGTTCCGTGCCGCTTTTGAGAAAGGCGGAATGTCTGTCACGGGTACATCACCGAACGGGTTGCTTGTTGAGGCGGTCGAAATTCCTTCAAACAGATTTTTTATCGGGGTTCAGTATCATCCGGAATTTAAGAGCCGTCCAAATCATGCACATCCGCTTTTCCGTGAATTTATAAAGGCGAGTCTTGAAAAAAAGAGTGAAGAATAAATAGTTAAGTTATGTACCCATAATTAAGTTATGTACCCATAATTAAGTTATGTACCCATAGTCAAAAGTTTCGGTCAAGGCGCCGAGCCGGCGCTGTCAATTCGCGGCGCCGAGCCGGCGCAGGCGATTCGCGCTGTCGCTCACTCCGTTCGCTCGTACTGCAAGCAAAAACTACACTCGCGCGGCGTAAGTCATTTTAACCATAGTCAAAAGTTTCGGTCAAGCCTTTTCAAAGGCTTGCGGATTCCAAAGGCAGAGCCTTTGGCGGGTTTTTAAGGGCGGAGCCCTTAACTGTGCAATGCCCGTGTTTTAGATTCGCAGTGTTAGGCAAGGATTTGGTTCTTGTATAGATATAATAATAAATTATGAGAAGGGGATAAAAATGAAAGTAAACAGAAAATTCGACAATTTGGTACCAAGTTATCTTTTTGCTGAGATTGCAAAGAGAGTAAACGACTATCAAACCGCAAATCCGGATAAGGATATTATTCGCTTAGGTATAGGTGATGTAACACTTCCTCTTGCACCCGTTGTTGTTGACGCAATGAAAAAGGGCGCAGACGATCTTGCAAAGAAAGAAACATTTAAGGGTTACCCCGATTATGAGGGATATGCCTTTGTAAGAGAAAAAATTTCCGATTATTACAAATCGTTTGGAGTAAGTGTTTCGGCGGACGAAATTCTTATTTCCGACGGTGCAAAGTCCGACTGCGGAAATATAGGCGATATTTTTGATGAAGATAATGTAGTTCTTGTAACAGACCCGGTATATCCTGTTTATGTTGATTCAAATATTATGGCGGGCAGAAAAATAATATATGCAAACAGCACAAAGGAAAATAATTTTACGGCTATGCCCGACGACAGCGTTCATGCCGATATTATTTATCTTTGTTCACCGAACAATCCCACGGGAGCGGCATATACGGCGGAACAGCTTAAAGTATGGATAGATTATGCAATAAAGAATGACGCCATTATTTTGTATGACTGCGCTTATGAGGCTTTTATTACCGAAGATATTCCGCGGAGTATTTTTGCTGTTGAGGGCGCAAGAAAATGTGCGATAGAGTTTTGTTCACTTTCAAAAACGGCAGGATTTACTGGTACACGCTGCGGTTATACTGTAATTCCAAAAGAACTTGAGCGTGACGGACATAATATATATGGGCTTTGGTACCGCCGTCAGGCAACAAAGTTTAACGGTGTTTCTTGGCCTGTACAATGTGCGGCAGCCGCTGTCTTTTCTGAAGAAGGTCAAAAACAGATAAAGGTCAATCTTGAGTATTACAAGGAAAACGCAAAAATTATAGCTTCGGCTCTTGACGAATTGGGTATATATTATACGGGCGGCAAAAATTCACCGTATATTTGGCTTGAGTGTCCGAACGGTATGAAATCTTGGGATTTCTTCGACAAGCTGCTTAATGAGGCAAATGTTGTCGGCACACCGGGTGCGGGATTCGGTGAAAACGGCGAGGGATTTTTCCGTCTTACCTCATTCGGTGACAGGGACAAGACGGCGGAGGCTGTTGAAAGAATAAAAAAAGTTCTTTCAAAATAATAAAAAATAAAATTGTTGGGGTGGTCTGATTCCTGTCAGCACCCGTGTATTCAGCAGGTTACAAACACGTTTGAGAACTGTCCGTTGACTTTTGCAATGGACAGTTCTCTTATATTTTGTATTCCGAAATTACGAAACGTAAAAAATAGTTAAGGGCTTTGCCCTTAAAAACCCACCAAAGGCTCCGCCTTTGGAAACCGCAAGCCTTTGAAAAGGCTTGACCGAAACTTTTGACTATGGTTACATAAACTTATTGCGCGCGAACGTACCTATTGTTTGCAGTAAGAGCGAGCGGAGCGAGCGACAACGCGAATCGCCTGCGCCGGCTCGGCGCCGCCAAAGGCTCCGCCTTTGGAATCCGCAAGCCTTTGAAAAGGCTTGAGCGAAACTTTTAATTATGGATACATTAACCTGTTGCGCGCGAACATACTTATCGCTTTCAGTACGAGCGAACGGAGTGAGCGATAACGCGAATTGAGAGCGCAGGCACTGCGCCGCGAATCGCCTGCGCCGGCTCGGCGTGTTCTTTTTCCAAGATGTTTTGACAGATTATAATACCTAAAAAGCAAAATAAGAACCGACCGTTTGATTCGGACGATTGGCTATGTAAAAGCAAAAACAAACAGAAATAGGGCGGAACGGAAATGTATCCGAAAAAATGGCCTGTATTGTTGTGAATGTGCAAAAAATCATTTTTATCCCAAAGTCAGTGAAACAGTTTTAAATATCATTACTTTTGTAATATTATGAAAGTGACAAAATCCCCGAATTGCGTTTTAAAAAACGATAATTCGGGGATTTTTCGGAGATAAAAAATAAAAGCCGCATATTATTGCAGCTTTTAAAATATTGAGCGGAGACGGTGGGATTCGAACCCACGAGCCCATGAGGACTACCTGATTTCGAGTCAGGCCCGTTATGACCACTTCGATACATCTCCATACAAGTTACCTTTTTGTTTGACGGCTTTTAATACATTTTAGTAAAATATCCGTAAATAATATTTCAAAACTAAAATTTCTAACAAACCGAGTTAACAATATAATTCTATATGTTTTGACTGCAATTGTCAATACTTTTTTAAAATATTTTCCAAAATCCGTGTAAATAAAATCCGAATTACAAACTTTCGTAAATCATTAAGTAAATGATAAAATTTCCGTAAAGATTTTAATGGTTTTTTATTTACAAATGGTTTCTTGACATTTAGCGTCCATAACGGTAAATTAAAATTTTGATTTAATACTATCAACAAGCATCTGCATTTCGATTTTTGAATTTACAGAATGAGCAGCGTCTATAATTTCTTGTTTTTGTTCCTCGCTTAAAGAGGCAAATTTATTCATAGCCTCGGTATCCATTGCAAGTGCCATTCCGAAACCTACGGGTAATTCATTCTGATACATATTTAATCTCCTAAAAACAATTTTAAAATTATTTTTTCAAATGTATCAATAATTATTCATTTTCAAAAGTTTTTACTTGTCTTTAAAAGGGCGATAATAAGGTATGGATTCCGTTTTTATTTTAATAATTGTATTTAGTACTGATTTTTGTGTAATTTTGACCATACTTAACGGATACAGTAAAATCCGTGAGGATTTTAGAATTTCATTTAAATAATTTTTTTGGCAGAAAAAGCATAATAAACTTAAATAACAAGCTCTCGGAAGAACGAAAATACTATTACAGCCGTGCAAACCTATTGAGTAACTTTTTATTCGCCAAAATAAAAAACGGCACAAAGAAAATTCTTCGTACCGTATATTATGTCCACTGTTAATCAGCTTGCATTTAGAAAGGAAAAATCAAACACATCAAAACGTCCTAAATTTACTGTTTATCACTTGTTAAGGTATTTTGTAAGGCACTCCGTATAATAAATATAAAATGAAAATGGGGTTAATTTTTCATATTATTATGTTAATTCGGTGTGCAGGCGTGACGCCATTGTTACTGTCTTAAAAGGGTCTAAATTATTACAGGAAACAAACAGTGTAAAACCATTGTCTTGATTTATGTAATCGTATGCGCTGTAAATTCCGATTAGACCGCCATGCCACGGATTTCCTCCGGTGTCAATATAAAAACCGAATCCGTAGTTTTCCTGAGGAGAATAGTTTGAGGTCATTTGTTTGTAGCTTTCTTTGGAAATAGTTTTTCCGTTATACAATGCCTCCATCCATAGCGTCATATCGGCTCCGGTTGAAATTAAATCGCCTGCGCCTTTTGTAAGTCCGGGCTGGGTGTCAACCTTTTTATAAGATATTCCGTTTGCCCATTTTGGGGAAGAGGGTAATTCACCTATGGAACCGGTATGTTCCATACCGAGAGGTTCAAAAAAATTTTCTCTTAAAAAGTCAATGTATTTTTTGCCCGATACCTGTTCAACAATATTGCCGAGTAAAGTGTAATTTGCGTTTGCATATTCAAACATTTCATCGGGTTCAAATCGTAGGTCATTTTCAAAAACCCATTTTTTAATAGAAGCGGTATTTTCCTCATCTGTTTTGTTTACGTCCGCAATTTGGTCTGTTAAAATATCAGTGATACCCGAACGCATAGAGAGCAAATTTTTAAGGGTGATTTTTTTGCCGTCTTTATATTCGGGAAAATACTTGTCAAGAGTATCGTTTATGCTTAATTTTCCACGTTCTTGCAGAAGCAGTATAGCCGCGGCGCAAAACTGTTTTGAAACCGAGCCGAGCGGCATAGGGGTGTTTAATGTAATTTCTTCTCCGTTTTCAAGAGTGCCTTTGGCATAAGATGCAACGGGTTTTCCGTTTTTTGCAGCATATATTACACCCTCAAAAGCAAAATCGTTAATAATTTCTTTCATTGCTTTTTTTGCGTTTTCGTCGTCAGCGGTAATTTTTGAATCATCGACAGTTGTTTCAGAGCTATCCGAGGAAGTTGTTTTGGACGAATCGGAAGTATCAGAAACCGTACTTTGAGATGACTCCGTAATATTTGGGGCAGTTGAAGATGAAGAAACATTTGAGTTGCCTGCGGAGCAGGCGGCAGTTGAAATCAGTGTGAGAGAAGATAAAAGCAAAGCACATATTTTTTCCATACTCAAAACCTCCTTATGCCATTATTATAAACTCTCGGTTGATTTATTACAATCAAATAATTGTGTTATTTAGCAATTACTTCGCCATAGAATCAACGCAAAATTTACTTATGCACAACTCCTATTCTCAATTTAGGATTTTTCCCTGTTTTCATTGAGCGTCTTGTCTATAAAATCTGCTGATTCTCTTTTGCCATACATACTACTTACTCTGTTTACGATATATTGAGCTTGTTTTTTATTTTTAGAATATCAATATTTTTTGACAGCACAATGTCATCATAATGTCATTCAAATCTATTAAATTTTTAATTTTATTTGATTATTTTGATAATTGACATTTTTTTCAAAGATATGTATAATTTCGTATTAACAGACAAAAGTGCTGCTTTTAAAATTTATATTCAGGAAGATTTACACTAAATTGAAGTGAGGTGATGAATTTCGCTCTAATGTTGGGTGGCCTTTTTTCTGTTGAAGTAAAATTTTAAGGAGGAATTTTGTGAAATTGCTAAAAAGAGCCTCAGTATTTGCTGTTACAGCAGCTATGATGTTAGGCACGGCCGCAATGCAGGCGTTTGCAGCATCGACCTATGAACAAAATGGTATTCATGCTGAACTGTCAACTTATAAGCAGGAATATACTGAAAATGAAAATATTTCCGCGTTTATACAAATAAAAAATATTACCGGTGAGCCCGTTAAAAATGTTAATGTTGTGCCGGTGATTCCCGATGGTTACAAACTTGCTGATGATTCAGCTGAAATTTTAAAGAAGGAGCAAAATAGAAATTTAGTTGAAGGAATGGCCTTCGGTATGGTCCTGACATTTGAGCCTATCTCTGAGGAAAGCAGCCAACCGGAGGAAAGCAGCGAACTTGAAAGCAGTCAACCGGAGGAAAGCAGCGAACCTGAGAGCAGTCAACCGGAGGAAAGCAGTGAACCTGAAAGCAGCCAACCGGAGGAAAGCAGCAAACCTGAGAGCAGTCAGCCCGAGGAAAGCAGCAAGCCTGAGAGCAGCCAACCCGAAGAAGGCAGTAAGCCGCCTGTAGAAAACAGTAAGTCCGGGGGCAATATACTCGTAGAAAGCAATAAACCTCAGAGCAGTACAATTGAGGGCAAAGCAGCAAATGACCAAACTGTTAATACCGGTGATAACGATATAGCACTTATTATTTTCGGTATAGTAATGCTCGGTTCGGTAGTATTAGTATTAGCAACATTAAAGACAAAGAAAGGCAGAAAGCTGTTTTCTATCCTTTTGAGTGTTGCACTTATCGGCAGTGTTGCTGTTATAGTACCGCTCGATATATATGCCGCAGCTCCTGTTGAAAAGAATATTCAGCTTGATACCGAGGTTTCAGTCAACGGTAATACAGTACCAATAATATTTAATATTAGTTTTACAACCGAAGAAGAAGATCAGAACCTTGTTACTATTTCCGGTAAGACTGTCGGTGAAAACGACGAGCCGCTTGATGCAGTAAAAGTCACAATATATGATGCTGACCATAACACTATTGACAGCGTGGATACTGCAGAGGACGGTACATATTCTTTTGAAGTTTCCTGTGATAACAATACTACCTTTACGCTGGATTTTGTAAAGGACGGCTATGTAACTCAGTCTAAAACAATCATTGATGTTGCGGAAGACCGTACTGTGAATGTAAAATTATATAATGAAGCGATTACTCAATCATACTCACAATATTTTGTGTTAGAGCCTGTTGTATCGAGTAAGGGTGACCAGTTAATAAATGAGTACGGTATAATGCTTATCACTAACGAAGATGCCGTTATTGAAAAGTGCGCCGTATATATGGAATATGTAGATGGCGAATGGGAGAGAACAATGGCATTTGTCGGTGATAATATCACATCTGCTCTATATGTACCGTATCTTGCGTATGACGATGTTATATATTATGACGGTATTAACACCTCCGATATAAATATATTTAAAATGATTCCGGATTCTGACGGTATTTGGAGCAGCGATGGTATATATACTTTGCATGGTGCAAATATTGATGATAAGGACGGCAATTATCTGACGCTGAGATCGAAGGACGTTGTCGGAAGAAACGTTAGGATTTTCGACGATTTGTCAAAAATGAAGGAATGGCTTCTTTCATAATGACAATGTGTCGGTAATACGAAATTCACATCGAATATATAATCTATTAATTTAAGCCGACCGATTTTACTAAGGTAAGATCGGTCGGCTTTTATGTGTCGTACAAATTCTCTATATTTCTTTGGCGCAGTGCCTGCGCCTTGAGCGAAACTTTTAATTTGGGCTAAAATAACTTATTGCGCGCGAACATACTTATTGTTTGCAGTACGAGCGAGCGGAGCGAGCGATAACGCGAATTGAGAGCGCAGGCACTGCGCCGCCAAAGGCTCCGCCTTTGGAATCCGC
>CANQBK010000020.1 GCA_947589485.1 uncultured Clostridia bacterium
ACCCGTCTGAGCTCTCGTTGTGTTTGATAAATTGGTTATCAGTAAAAAGAGGAAGAAGAGAAACAATAGCAATAGACGGGAAAACAATATGCGGAAGTGGGAATGAAAGGCATAGAGCCTATCACGTTATAAGTGCTTTTGTTGCAGAAACACAGCTGACACCGGGTGAGATAACCGTCGAAGAAAAATCAAACGAAATCATTGCAGTACCGGAATTGTTGGAACTTATTGATGTTGAAGGATGTATTGTGACGGCTGATGCGATGAGCTGTCAAAAAAAGATAGTAAAAAAGATAACAGAAAAGGGTGCCGATTACACAATCGGATTAAAGCAGAATCAGCCGGCACTGTTTCAAGATACGAAAGATTACTTTGAAACTTTCTCAAAAGATGTTCAGGCAATAACCCAATTTGATAAAGGAAACGGCAAAATAGAAAAACGTGAATATCGACTTTTGACCGGTATTGAATGGTTAGATCAGAAATCCGAATGGAGTGAACTAAAAGCACTTGGAATGGTCAGATCTACGGTAACAGAAAAAACTGAAACTCGTGAATACACAAAATATTTCATTACGTCATTAACTGATTTGAGCGAATTTGCTGATTCTGTAAGAAAGCATTGGTCTATCGAAAACCGGCTCCATTGGTGTTTAGATGTAATTTTTCACGAAGATGCTTCAAGAAAAAGAAAAGATAATTCCCCATTGAACTTTAATGTTTTGCGGAAGTTTGCATTAAAGCTTGCCTCTCAGGCTCAATTTGATCGTATGAGCAAAAAACGCATTATGTTTTCCGCTGCTCTTAATCCTGATTTTCTTTTAAAAATCCTTTTTGATCCTTTAAAGTAAATGCTGTTGCCCTGGTTGCCTTAGACTCTTATATATAAATCAATATGAAAAATTGTATTCATATTTGAAATTTTCATGTATTGTAATGATTATCTTAATAAAAGATTGCTAAAAACAAAATCCCTAAAGTAGTTCGAATTATGTTAGGTTGTTTTTGTTTATATTTTAGTCAATATTTGTGATTGAAGTCGTTTTGCATATTTGGAGTTTGAACGTCAAATGACTCATAATAACAGTAGCATAACGTATTTGATAATTTAGAGTTTAAAATAATTGAGGTGAGCTTATGACAAAACTTACAGATGAAGATATAATGGGTGTTATAAATAATCAGCGTATTTTAGATAACTTTTTATCATATGTTATGATTGGTTTGTGGGTAATATGTATTGGGTTTTGTATATTTGAAACAGTGGTTCGTATTTTAATGATAAGTAGAAAACGGAAAAATTTAAAAGCTGTAGACAATGTCAGTTCGGAACCAATGAACAACGAAAGTTCTATTATAACCAAAAACGAATCTGATTCGAGTTCATTAGAACCTATTTTGCCTTGGCTTGGTGATCTGATTATCTTACTGTTGTCTTCAGCAATTGGCATTGCCGGGATACTTATAGTTATAAATAACAATCAGCCTGTTTCGTTCAGAATTGAAGAAAAGTACGTAGCACAAGCTGACGTGTATTATTTTGAAAATAAAATAACCGATAATAACCATAATGATAAAAATGACTGGAACATAAAAATCCCAAAAGAACCTGATGTTTATTATTTTGTATTTGTATGTGAGAATAACAATTCACTTGAAAACATAAAGAAGTACAAAGTGGATGCTACTACATATTCAAGATTTACTGAAAACTTTGAGGTGGCATATATCGCTATAAACAATAATAATCAATCAGTCATTTCTGCATGGAATAAAAGTGAGTATTTGTATGTAGGAAAATTTCTTATCCCATAAAGGTATTATTTAAGATCTGCAAATCAATAAATGAATGATTTATGTAATGAAATATTTATTATGCTTGTAAATAAACTTCTATATTAAACTAAAATATAATTTGAGCTTGAAAGAAGGTGATGCTGCTAAAATAACTATTTGAAGGGAGGAAATGCTGAAAACTCGATATTTTTAGGATGTATAATCAATTTTAAGAGAGGAGAATAATATGCAAAGTAAAAATGCTTTTATGAAAAAGGTGCTTGCCGTTGCTTTAACTTCATGTGTAACAATTGGAGGATTGGGTATAGCTATCCCTAACTCAACTGTATATGCAAAAGATGACTTATCCACAGTTACAGTAGAAGAAGATTCAATGAGCAACGAGTACATTAAACTGGTAACTGATGAAAATGGCAGATTTGTTCTTGGAACAACTGGAGGTGATCTTTCGAAAGACACAGACAACAACAAAAAGTTGTTATATGGTTTTCCAGATTATGTTGAAACCTCATTTACCACAATAAGAATAGATGGAAAATCCTATATCTACGGTGAAAATGGACTGGAAACCTCCCCTACCTTTAATGCCGATGAAAAATCGTGTGTATCGACACAGATTATCAACAATATCGAAATAACACAGACTTTATCTTTTGTAAATAATGTCTCAACTGATAAAGAAGATGTTATGGAAATAAAGTATGTCGTAAAAAACAATGACAGCATATCGCATAATATTGGTACGAGAATAATGTTGGACACTATGCTTGGCAACAATGATGATGCTCCATTTCGAGTTCAAGGTACAGGAAGTGTCACAACGGAAACGGAATTTATGGGAGATGATATTCCGCAATATTGGCAGGCTTTCGATAGTTTGACTGAGCCAACAGTTGTATCTCAAGGTACATTTGTAAGGGGTAACGATTTAAAACCAGACAAAGTTCAATTTGCACATTGGGGTGCAGGAGGTTGGTTTGGAACCCCGGGCGTAGCTGAAACACCGTGGGATTATCAAATTACTGATGGAAAAAGCAACGATGACAGTGCTGTTACGGTTACATGGAATGAAACAGAGTTAACTTCTGGTGAAAGCCGTACATACAAAACCTATTATGGACTTAGTGAACTGACACAGGACAATACTCCGCCTTTGGCTCTTAGTGTTTATAGTGACAATACAGCTGTCCCATATTATAGTTTGGAAAAGCTAAAATATGTATTTGAGGCTATTTCAATTACAGCTTATATAGAAAACATAAGTGATGTACAAGCTAAGAATGCATATTTGAGAATCGAATTACCAGAAGGAATGAATTTGGTTCAAACTCCAGACGGACAAATATATCCTAATTATAATCAAGCAGAGTTCAGATATGAAGTTTTGGATGTGGAAGATATAAAACAACATAGTTGGACGATTCAAATATCCGATGATATTGTTGCAGGCACATATTCAATTAAGGTAGTATGTGGTGCTGATGATATGGAAGAAAAAACAATTCAAAGGTTTATTAACATTCCTGAAAGGGAAAATGTCCAAGATAACAGAATTCGTTGGGGCGAAGAAAAAAAGAATTGGGGAAAGCCAACTGGAGAATGGACTGGAATGGATAACCTTGGGTTTATTAATAGTCATCCGTATTTTGATCGTGAGGGTTATGACAAACAAACTTATAGAATATCAGATCATTATTTTAACTTACTCACTAAGAATATGAGCAATACAGTTTATAATTATTTGCAGAAGCAACGCACTAATGAATGGGACGGTTCGTGTTATGGAATGAGTGATGTTGTTTCATTGATGAGAACAGGATACCTTCATCCTTCATACTGGGAAAGCAATGTCTCGATGACTCACTCATTAAGCGATCCGAATAAAAGTGAAAATGTTGAAAGTTTAATAAGCTTTTACCACCTGTCTCAATATTTACCAGATATACAGGACATAGAGAGTAACTATGATGCTATATGGGAGTCTGATACATTAAAATCAGATGATTCATCTGTATTAAAAAATGTTGTATCTGAAGCACAAAGAGTTAAAAATGGTGGCATGCCTGTACAGCTGACTTTTTTCTGGTACAAATATGTACACGAAAATGAGAAAAATAATCCGATTAAGTTAAGCAATCAAACATCAATTGATGATTACAAAAAGCTTATCGCTGATGATTCATGGATGAATAATAAAGGGATTACCAAAGAGTTTAAATCCAAAAATATTATTCTGGAAGACGATTGTGTGTATATATTAATAAACGGTAAGAAATGCAAAGTGGATATGCTTGATGAAGATACCTTAATGCTTGATGAAGGTGAAAAGATCAACATTAATGGAGAAGTGTTGAAATTAGTAAACACATATCAAAGAGTTTCTGGTGTTGGTCATGCTGTAATAGCTTATGATGTTGATGGTCCCGAAACAGCCGAGAATGGAAAAACGTATCGTTACAGAGTTTCAATATGTGATCCGAATGCATCTAAATGGACATATCTTTATATATCAGAGGATTATTCTGATTGGTACTATTTGAATATGAGTCTGACTTCCGAAAAAAATGCTACTCATAATGTTGCAACAGATGCAAATGGTGTTGAACAAAAAGTTATGGTCATGGCAAATTCCGATATAGGAACACTGGACATTGTAAATGCAGAAACTGGAGAAGATAGAAGTGTTTTGAAGAATTATAACCAAAACTTTATTTCTTCTTATCAAACTTCTGTTGCTGATATAACATCATCAAGCAATAAAAAAGCACAAATAAATGGTTTTTCATCTGAGGGTGATTTAGACATTGTTGTGTTACCTTCATTATCTGAAACAGCAGATGGAACTGGAAATGAATTTAACAGATTTATTCTTCCGGACAATAATGAAGATAGTTATACCATTACGCCACAAATGGAAAATGGAATAATTGATTCAACAGGAACATTTATTAATTATATGGTTGGGGCAAAAACATCTTCCGGAAAATCAGCAACATTTGACCCAAAAGGTAAAGTTTCTCTTGAAGGTAATAACAGTGATTATCAGCTTGAAGCCACTTACAATGATAATTTGAGTAATTTGCCTTGGTTTACGCTTATAGTAAACGGCAATTCGGCAAATAACTCCTCCCTTGAAGTTGTATCAGATGGTATGATACTTACAAGTGATAATCTAAAAGATGTGAAGACAACAGCCAACAACAGAAATAATGAAGTTTCACTGAATTTCAGCACAGATAAAGATTCTGTAAAATTCATGGCTGTTGATAACGGTACTCTTGGTGCGTATATTGATAACGATGGTGATGGTGTGTATGAAACATTGATATCTGATAGTAACGGTGGCAGTGATGAGCCGAGTGATGATCCAAGTGACGAGCCCAGCGATAACCCAAGCAGTCAGCCAAGTGATGAACCTAGCAATGACCCAAGCAGTCAGCCAAGTGATGAACCTAGCAATGACCCAAGTGTCGAGCCAAGTAACAACCCAACTATAAATCCAAACAATAACTCGCCTGCAACTGGTGATAGTAATCCTGCGATTTTTATGGTTGTTTTGTTTGTAGTTTCATCTTCTGCAATGGTATTCTGTCTTAGGTATCGTAAAAGAAAAACAAAATGATCTATCAAATAATTGAGAAACCGTAATTCATTCGCAGATATTCACTCTTTTAGGGATTGAGTATCTGCGATTTTATGCTATAATGAATTTGGATATATTCCCCCGAACGCCGACATCCATATCGAGGTATCGAGCCATGTGGAGATGGTGGTATTTATGTCACGTCAGAATCCTTAAAAATAAAAGACTTTTGGTAACATCAAAATGGGACACTCGACCCAAAGTGTGTTTTATCGTAAGAAGAAACATATAAATTATAACTATACAAAACAGGTTGAGTTAGTGATATTGATGCCGAAGTATTAAAACTATGGATTGGATGTCAGTAAAGCATATACTTTAGAAAATCACATAATAATAATTCATGAGTTTAAATAGTGAATCAAAAAAATTAGTATTCAATAATGACCGTTAGATAAATATGGGCAAGTATTGAGAAAACACACGGTTGGAGGAATAAAACATGGAGCTAAATGAATTTATTGATAAGGTCAAGAGTCAAAGTGAAAGGTTCGGATTTTGTTTTGAATCTCAAACAAGAAAAACAAAGAACGCAGTATGGCGGAAAAATATCCATCCAGAGAAAGAAGAGGACTTCAGGAAGGGGGCTTATTTTGGCCTGGTAAATGCTGATGAAGAACCAACAGGAGCATACAGCGATTTTAGTTTGGTTATCTTTCCAAATGCTGAGTGTTCCCATTTTGTTATCGCCCTGGGTGTTGGTTCTTTAGGATTCAACAAAGATTTTACTGTTGCCACTTTACCGTGGCTAAGACGATCATTTTCTAGGCTCAGAGATGACAAATTCGCAGGAAAACAATTCTTTAAGGTTGATTTTTCTGATATTGAATCACCATCCGCTATTTTAAATTACATGGAAAACATAGAAGATTTGAGAGAGGTAATTAACAAATATTCTAAGGTTCTTTCTGCTTGCCAGATTATTGAAGTTGCAAAATACTCTGAAGAAGAAGTATATGGCATTGTTTGGCAATGGCTAGCAAGCTATGCAGCTTTTAGAGAAGTTGGAAATAATAAGGCGCAAAGAAATGAGATTAGAAAATATTTACCTCGTGCAAAAGACTTAGACGATTATTCTGAGGGCGCCATTTACAAACAGTTACTTGAGGAGCGATTCATCGTTCTTCAGGGAGCTCCTGGAACGGGCAAAACTTGGACTGCAAATAAAATTGCTAAACAGCATTTTAGTGGTAGTGAAGGAAAGACCTTTTTCGAGCAGTTTCATGCGGAAACTACATATTCAGATTTTGTTTATGGAATTAAGCCAAAAACTGATGGGAAAGGGTTGTTATATGAAGAGCATTATGGGATTCTTATAGATGCAATAGACTATGCAACTTCGGGCAAGCCCACATTATTAATTATAGATGAAATTAACAGGGCAAATCTAGCAAGTGTTCTTGGCCCGGTTTTCTATCTGTTTGAGAAAAATGCTGGTGAAAGGTCTAATTATATAAAGATCGGAACTAAAAAAATAACGAAATTACCAGATACCCTATATGTAATAGCTACGATGAACACTGCTGACCGCAGTTTGGCGGTCGTTGATTTTGCGCTTAGACGAAGATTTTCATGGGTTACATTACGACCTCATGTAATAGAGGCACAAAAAGGGCAAATATTTATGAATAACGAGTTTGAACGTTTTTCAGATTTATTCAGCAGATACGCTTCTAGTGAAGAGCTAAATTTGCAACCAGGCCAGTCATACTTTATCGCTGAAAACGCGGAAGCATGGAACCAAAGGTTAAGATATGAGTTGGTTCCTTTGATGAAAGAGTATTTTAATGAAGGATACTTAAAAAATGCAATTTCCGAGTTCAGCGACTACGTCTATGACAAATTAAGGGTTGATTTATATGAATAATAATGCGATTTTGACACTACAGGTTCTTAATAGCAATACTTTTACAATGGATAAGCTGAAAAATTTTTTATCTGGAGACAAACGAAAATTCGAGAGGGATATTCAAAAACTTATAGGCTTAAACAAAAAAGCTTTTGATTACTTGAAAATAGATGCTCGTGGACAATATGACGATAGCTTTAATTTTTCTCTTTGTTTAAAATCATCGGAATATTCTGGAGTAGTACCAATTCGCTCTGCTGGAACTGGGCTAATATGTGGCTATTTGAAGGTAGTGGGACGCTATGGTGAAGATATAGCTGGAGTATTGCCGCTTCTGAAAGGTGAAGACTTTACTCCCAATTTTGATAACACAATGTTGATTGGACCTGACATGTCTGTGGCTCCACCCAAATACATAGAATGCGCAAAATATGTGGATAAGTATGTGCAAGCGGATCGGTTTCATTGGCAGAAATTTTCAAATAAAAAAATCACTCAGACAAAGCCAAGAAATACAGATTGGGTGACGTATTCCCTAAAATCATATAATCCGAACAACGTTTTTAAATATCCAAATAGCATTAATGAATTAACTACAGAGCATTCTGAATGGGCTGCGCTAAAATATGTGTTATCACTTGCGACTTCAGAATTAAGAGCAAGTACAACGCCGAAATCAATTAAATTGCATTATGCGGATATTATCAAACGCCTTGAACATACATACTTTAGAGACGATTTGCAAATAATCGATCATATAAATGTTCACTCCTCTGATCCAATAATTATTAAAGAACTGAAAGCCACAGCAAATCTGATTCTTAAGAATACATCAGATATTCGTTGCGCTTGGAGGGTTGATTACTCGCGTTTCTTTGAATGTTATGTTCAATACATCTTTGCACAGTTAGCATATAAAAGGGGCGCGCGAGTTTTTAATAATCCCCATTTTGGAATCAGCGGCCAAAAACCGGCTTGGGCTTTAAAATACCTGGAACCAGATTTGGTGATGATTAAAGACAGTGAACAGGTGGTCGTAGAGGCAAAATACAAGTCTCATATGTATAACTGTGATAGTAATTCTACTGAGTTACATGACGCTTTTAGAGAGGATTTTCATCAAGTACTTGCTTATTCCTCGTTTAATTCTGTACAACAAAAAAGAACGATTATTGCGTATCCTTATAAAGAGTTTAAATATTATGTTACAACCGTGCACAGCAGTTTGAATGAATGTGAAAATAAAGCATTTCTTATAGGCCTACCGATATCCAAAGCAGCTATTATTAATGTCGTAGACTCATTGAATAAGATACTTTATTAGAAAAACGTATTCTTGTTAACTTTATTACGTTTTGATATGTTTCCTATAGCTACTAGAACCCATAATATCAAAATAGTCGTATCAAGCCACGTGTAGATGGTGATATTGATGTCACATACTCTTACTGAACACGAAAAATACAGCGAATAACTTCATAAATCGCAGCGTTTCAGATATTATGAGCGAATATAGCGAGCAGCATGATGAGTGGCGCGGATGCTGTAGGAACATATCAGCCGATTTTTTCGTGGGGTTAAGTGTCCGATTTAGATTTAGATTTAGATATTGAAGTATTGAGGCTGTGATTTAGATAACAAATAAATAATAAAATAAGAAACAGAAACATTGAATTTTACGGAGAAATTTCAAATTGAATTAAAAGAAAATTTATTAAAATATATGAAAAATAGAATTTCAGATAAGTCCGGTTTGGAAGATATTGTAAATGTATTTGAATAGATGTGTAATATACCGACTGAAGAAGATATAATTCTATTTGAAACAGGGACTTATTCTTTTACGGGTAAACCGATGTTTTACTTTTCTTTAGTTAGACAATTCCCTGATGATGAGAAAGAATATTATCAAATTCATGTGGATGTGTTATATTCACCTATATTAAGAAAATGAAGATTTTGAAGAAAATATATTTAATTATATTAAAAAATCGTCGAAATTTGATTTCTGTAAGGATAAAAAGTTTTGTAAAGTAGATATATATTTAGATGAAACCTAAAGTACAAATCTTCAGTTTAATGAAGCAAAAGATTCTTGCTTATATGGGATGATGTTTTGAATATTGAAAAGACAAAATCATTTTATAAAAAAATAAAATCTGATGAACTATGTAACTGTGCTTATTGTCAAAATTATTTTCGGGAAATTAAAGCATCTTATCCGACACTTACAGAATATTTGAATAATTTGGGTATTGATATTGAAAAGCCCTTTGAAACGATGCCGCTTGAGCCTGATGAATCAGGGTATATTGAATATATATGTGCACAATATATTGTTTGTGGTACACCTGATGATTTTGTGAAAGAAACTGTAGGTTCAGTTGAGGTGGGTATTGCTGAATCTCATCCATCAACGGCAATAGAAGAAAATCATTTTTTAATTGAGGTGTATCCTATTCGCTTAAAATGGGTTATGTAGATAATAAATTAAAAATGTCTTACACAGACAACATAGCGAATCCCAACATGGCTTTTGAAAGCGGTGAATTTATTTCTTCGTTGAAACATATATAATTGTTTGAATCACAGTGCTTTCAACAGATAAAAACATTTATATTATAATCAAAGGGGGCTGTCGCAGTAAGAAAAGCGGCAGCCCTGGTATTTTTGCATAAAAGAAAATAAATATATAAAATGAATGTAAAATACCCTGTGAAAAATGATAAAAACAAAAAACTTGTACGACAAAAAGACGTAAACGAATTACGTCAATTTTTTTAGTGTACAATTTTTGAATTTCAAAATTCAAGCAATAGTTTTCAAATCAAACAGATAATTTCCCGTCCTATCAGATTGAATTTTTCTATGAAGCTTGTTAATGTTATGAGCCATGGCTAAAAGAATGCTTTCGGCAGTTGCATTTTGCTTTCCTCTGCTAAGATACCTACGGAATCCCATGTCCTGTTTAATATTACCAAAGGAACCTTCTACCTGAATGCTTCGGTTCATTCGCAGCTGACAACCTTCTTCACTGATAATTCTTTTCAGATCTTCTTCTCTGCACTGCATAAACTTTTTAGAAACCTGAAGAACTTTGTTTCTTTTTTCAAATGGTATTCTATTTCAAATATTCTATTTCAAACGGAATTTTTAGTTGCTTTTCTATTCCGTTTGTCGTATAATCTTTTTTGTAAATAGTTGTGTTTGATCATACTTCTATTTTACACCAACAGTCGGATTTTTCATAGTCCGGCTGTTATTTTTTTGCATATTTTTTTGGGCTGCCGCTTTTCTTACTGCGACAGCCCCTCTTACTATCAAATATATATCATTTCAGGGTAATTCTGTATTATGTTGCACAATAAGTAGTTTGCGTTTTAACTTATATATGTACAATGATACAAACTTTTTTGTAAATCTCGACAAAATAAGCAATAATAATTATACTTATGGTAAGTTAAAGCAAAAACAAAAGCCAAAAACAAGAAAACCTATAACAGCAGAGAATCATCAAGGAGGAAATACTAATGAAATATACTATACTTTGGTGGTGATGATTTATGATTGTATACATTCAGACAAAGAAGAAACGCACAGGCATATGATACTGTTGGCTCAGTATCTGCCTATGCGTTCCCAGTTATGCTATATGCACAACTTCGATAAAGTTTATTATAGCATATTCCGGGAGCTTTGTCTATTGACAAAAACACCAAAAATAAATAATGATTGGAGGAATATGCTATAAGTAAACCAAATTTTTATGAATATCAGCTTGATTTCATAGGTGATATGATAGCATTGGATGCCACGCTTGTGGGTAAATATGGTTTTCCTGCTATCCCCCCTCAGAAGCTGATCCCTGATGTGATGCCGTTGCCTATGAACTATATGATGAGCGATAGAAATATCTCGAAGAACTGGTATCACTGCTTTGTTGGTGATGAACAATTTGAAAGATACTGGCATAACTTTTATAAGTATGTACCGTATATACGCTCTGCAAAAGGCTTGATATCCACTGATTTCAGTATGTATCGTGACATACCGGAAGAGACACAGATTCGCAATTGCTACCGCAATAGAGTCATGACCTATGCGATGCAGAAGATCAATCCTAATGTAATACCCACTGCCGGATTTGGCGGAGAGAATACATGGGGTTGGTGCTTTGATGGTTTACCCAAGCATTCTACTTATGCTATCACAACTAATGGTGGTCTTTCAGATCCGGAAGCTTGCAGACTGTTTATTGGCGGAGTTGATGCTCTCGTATTGACTCTTGAACCTTACGCACTCATTGTATGTGGTAACTATCCGCAATGGCTAAACACAAAATATCCGGGAGTTCATATAATCCAGATACTTAGTTATAGTCAGATGTGGAGTGCAAGGAGGTGCGGCTGATGGGCGGTTATGGTGGAGCGAGCGGTCGTGTTAAGGACAAGTGCTACTATGATACCGGTGGACATAAGGTAAAAGACCGGAATGCTGTTGCAATAGGCGATTACTATATTAAGCAAGGAAAGTATGTAGCATTTCTTAAAGAAATTCCCGATGAAAACAGAGCGGATATGTCTGTTGAAGGTGTTCATGTTGAGGTAAAGGGAATGTCTTCTCCAAAGCCGGGACAAGTAGCAAAAAATCTTAAAAAGGGCTTCATTCAGGTTGATGCCGATAACAAAAGACATTCTAAAGAAACGCACCGTCCCGGCACTGTTGTTATCCTTTCAAAATACAATTCTCTTGAAGAAGCAAAGATAGTTGTCAAGGCTGGATATGACGAAGCAGTAAGAAAAGGTTATGTAACAGGCAATGTAAAGCTGTTTCATAACGGTGTAATGTACGATATCACATAGGAGGTTAGTATATGGCAGGATTAAAATGCAGTCACTGCGGCAAAGGCATACGATATCACGGTATGCCGAACGGAATTGAACATACTGTTTTTACTCTGAAAAACTGGAAAAAAATTGTTTCGACCGTATATGATCCGAATAATGAGCGTATGCACGAAGAATGGAATACCCCCGGTCCCTACCTGTACAGAGCTGATACGATATGGGAGGATTTTGAGGACGACTATTTTGAGGTCTGGGTATGCCCTCATTGCGGAACAATAGCTGTGTTTGATAATAGCGGACTTCATGTCAGGGCGGTATATACCCCAACCAACGATAATACCCCTGTTGACAGGAACGCTGAAAAGTATGTCATATTCTCGGATTATGTATGGGAAAAAATATCGGAATCTTCGATACCTGTGTCCGAGATACCTGATAAATTTAAAGCATCATACTATGTAATAGCTAACGGTGATTATGTATGGCTTTTTAATTCTCAGTCAGAATCGGATTGTTCCAAGGTATATAAGCGGATAGCTATTGCAACAGAGTAAATAACAAGGAAAATGATACCTCTAAGGGCTTTGCGAACCTTACAGATAAGGAACGTGCAATGGTTGATAGGGTTGATAAGATTTGGAGAAAAACAGTTTATGATAAATGGAAAAAGAAGTACAGCTAAAATGACATGGCAGGAGTTTACGGAGTGGCAGCGTACCATGTACTGGATAAAGACTGGAATCTCATCAGTTCCGATAAGAATCTGCTTATCCTTTTGACTTCTCCTGTTCATCTGTTTGGCAATAAGTCTTTCCGTGACATCATCAGCGAAATTGACTTTGACACTTGAATAATAACATAATCTACCATTATATTTATAATATGAAGGAGGCTGTCGCACAAGCGTAAAAAAACGCAGTGCGGCAGCCCTGATATTTTTGCATAAAAGAAAATAAATATATAGAAAGAATGAAAAATACCCTGTGAAAAATGATAAAAACAAAAAATTTGTATGACAAAAAGACGTAAACGAATTACGTCAATTTTTTTAGTGCACAATTTTTGAATTTCAAAATTCAAGCAATAGTTTTCAAATCAAACAGATAATTTCCCATCCTATCAGATTGAATTTTTCTATGAAGCTTGTTAATGTTATGAGCCATGGCTAAAAGAATGCTTTCGGCAGTTGCATTTTGCTTTCCTCTGCTAAGATACCTACGGAATCCCATGTCCTGTTTAATATTACCAAAGGAACCTTCTACCTGAATGCTTCGGTTCATTCGCAGCTGACAACCTTCTTCACTGATAATTCTTTTCAAATCTTCTTCTCTGCACTGCATAAACTTTTTAGAAACCTGAGAACTTTTCCCCTTTAAATACCCCATTACTTGTGCTACACTATATTTGGACAGTATTGCAATAAGTATGTAGATATAATCCGGGTATGCTTCTGATTCTATTATATCCATTCCCTTTTGTTCACACAGTTTTCTCAATATCCTTCCTATATCAATTTTTATCTTATTATAAATTACCATTCTCCTATACTTTGGTGCAAACACCACATAATATTTGCAATTTCATTTGGAATGTGCTAAACTGCTTATATCGTCTCTTTTCATTACGATACCTCCTCGTTATTTTTACTTTGGTTGGCAGACCAAACTTATTATAACGCCGGAGGTTTTTATTTTTCAATCATAGCTAATTGGAACGTCAAAAGAAACATTCTAACTTGAAACTTCTTTTGCTGTTCCATTATGATGATTTTGAAAAGAAATGGTCAAATCAATGGCACAGTCAATATCTGAACATACTCACAAAAATACACTTTACTATCCACACAAAGTTGGAATGAGCATACGAGTTATAAATGGATGACCGGTTCTCTAAGATTACTATGTATCAGCTTTTTTGAAAATCCCATTATTCTTTTACATAGCAACTTCACAAAATGTTTGCGTATTTTTCATTTTACCCTATTGAATCCGAAACCCAAAATCGGTATAATATATAGACTTATGAAAACACCTCTGAAAATGCCGGGGACTGCTGATTGAAAATGAGCCGATTTACTGCGCGGTGTCCGGCTATCACCCACCGGCATCAAAAGAGAAATTGACGGTACATGATCTGTACGGAAAAGACCTGATGATGATTCATCTCGGGTGGTATCGTCACCCGGACGACCTGCGGGACAATTTGCCAGAACACCATCCGCAGATCAACCTTGTGAATTTCAATCTATACGATGTGGGCGTTTTCAATCGGTGTGAGGAAAACAAGGATATTCCGATAGTCATTAAAAGTTGGAGCATGGTGCATCCGATGATACTCGTGATTCCGGTAAAGTGGGACAATATCATGCCTGTAGAGATACTTTGTTCTCTCCGACCAACGGAAGTTGTCCGACGCTTCCTCTCCGCACCGGAAACGGTACTGACCTCTCCAAAAGAAAACGCTCGGTAATAACCTGCGGTTAGAACTGATTAACGAATCGAGACTTCCCCGGAAGCCTCGGTTTTTTTATAATAATATCGTGGATAGGCAGATTGAAATGCATCCGAAAGAATGGTGATAAAGATGAAACAAAAAGTTGTAATATGCCTGATTTTTGCCCTACTCCTGACACTTCTCTGTGCCTGTAACGGAAATCAGGTAAACATTGAAACGCCGGCAGCGGAACCGTCTCAGAAAACGGAAGCAGCCAGTGACCGAGAGAAAAACAGTACGCCTGCCGGTGGCAAAGAATCGAGAGCAAGTGACATAGAAAAAAGTTCATCCGCCGAGAGTGAAGAATCAGGAGGGAGTGAAATGGAAATACCGCAGACCGGCTGGACGGAAGCTGTTCCGGCAGAGTACACCAAGACGGCATCCGAACAAGGCAACGTCGTTCGCCTCGACTATGAATCCGAGGACTATGTGCGGGACGGCAGTGCCGTTACGAAAACCGCATACGTTTATACGCCCTACGGCTACGATGAGAACGATTCCGAAACGCGTTACAATATTCTCTATCTCATGCACGGCTGGGGCGGTCACGCCGGAGAATATTTTGATTTCACGGCAACAAAAAATATGTTCGACAATCTTATCGCAAACGGAAACATTCCACCGCTCATCATCGTGTCAGCAACTTTCTACAACGAAAACAGCAGCACGGATTTCAGCAGCTCAATTGAAGAATTTCGGGTTTTCCATCAGGATTTTGAAAACCACCTGATGCCCGCGGTTGAGGGTCGGTTCCATACCTACGCCGCGTCCACGTCCCCTGAAGATTTGAAAGCCTCCCGCGACCATCGGGCGTTCGGCGGCTTCTCCTTGGGTTCAGTCACCACATGGCTCCAGTTCTGCTATGACTACGATTATATCCGCTATTTTCTTCCTATGAGCGGTTCCTGCTGGTACTACGGAACCTACGGCGATTTCCGCTTTGAGGACAACGTGGACTTCATAGAGCAACTTGTAAAGGACAAAAACCTCGATGAGCGCGGGTACTTTATCTATCACGCAGTCGGCACCGAGGATGCGGTAAAGAGCCAGTCGATCAATATGGCGGAGGAAATGCTGTCGCGGGAGATTTTCACGCCGGAACACTATGTATTCTATCAAAAGGACGGCGGCTACCACGACTTCAACGCCGTGCAGGAATATCTTTACAACGCGCTCCCACTGTTCTTTCGGGACGGCTCTTCCGCAAACGTGCAGACGAAAAGCCAACCCTTTACAGCCGACACCGCCATTTCGGATGTGATAAACGACCCAACTTTCGGAGAATATGGACAGCTAATCTTCCCCGTAGACTCCGAATATTATAGCGGCAAGACTTTGGGCGACCTTAGCTTGACGTGGTACTCGAATATCGACCCGAATAAAACGGTGGAAATTGTAAACTATATGAAATCTCATGTGCAGGCGGGCGAAACGATCTTTTACGATATTTATACCGATGAAGAAAAAGCGGCTGACCCCGACAAGGCGAATACGGGGCTGTTCTTTTTCAAGGGAAATTCCGGCGAAAAGTTTGCCGTGTGTAATGCCGGAGGCGGTTTTGCATACGTCGGTGCGATGCACGACAGTTTCCCACACGCACTGGAGCTTTCAAAAATGGGCTACAATGCCTTTGCGCTGATCTATCGTCCCGGCTGGGACACGGCGATGGAAGATCTTTCGCGGGCAATCAGCTTTATTTTTAAACATGCGGAGGAACTGAAAGTAGACACCGACTGTTATTCCCTTTGGGGCGGTTCGGCAGGCGCGAGAATGGTAGCGGACGTCGGCTCTTACGGTACGGCTTATTTCGGCGGAGATTATCTGCCGCAAGCGGGTTGTATCGTCATGCAGTACACGGGTCACAGTGAATGGCAGAAAACAGACCCGCCCACCTATGTCTGCGTCGGAACAAGCGACGGCATTGCAAACTGGCGCACGATGCAAAGCCGAATCAAGGCAATGTCCGCCGCAGGGATTCCTACAGAATTTCACGCCTACGAAGGGCTTTCCCACGGCTTCGGCCTGGGTACGGGAACGGTCGCCGAGGGCTGGATAAACGATGCCGTGGCGTTTTGGGAAGAACAAATGTAAACGCGGCTATAACTTCCGGTATTAACCAATGAACAAATAGAGACTTCTGTAAACGGGAAAACAGATTTATAATAATATCATCAAATAGAAAGGACGAATTACTATGAAACGAATTTTAACAATTTTATTTAGCCTTACGATGATTTTTTCTCTCGTAGCCTGCTCCGGTCAAAATGAGCAGAGCAGCCGGAGCTCCGGCAGTTCCAACAGCTCCACTGAGGAAATCACACCATCGGAAAACAGTTCTGAACCGACAGAGCAGCCCGACAAACCATCTGATACAGCATCTTCTAAAACACCGAATGAGAAAACGGCCGAGGGAAAGACGCTCGTTGTTTACTACTCTGCTACAAACAACACCGAAACAGTTGCGGGATATATCGCGGACGCCACAGGTGCGGATATATTTGAGCTTGTTCCGGTAGAGCCTTATACCTCTGATGATCTGGACTGGACAAACAGTGACAGCCGTGTATCCCGTGAGCATGACAATGAATCCCTGCGCACCGTCGAACTGGAAAAATCCGTCCCTGACAACTGGGACGAATATGATACCGTGTTCATCGGTTACCCGATTTGGTGGGGTATCGCCGCATGGCCGACCGACACATTCGTAAAAGCCAATGATTTCACCGACAAAACCGTGATCCCGTTCTGCACTTCCTCCTCGTCCGGTCTCGGACAGAGCGGTGAACTGCTCAAAGAGGAAGCAAAAGGCGGCAACTGGCTGGAGGGTGAGCGATTCCAGTCGGGAGCAAGCGAGGACACGGTAAAAGAATGGGTAAACGGACTTGACTTATGAAAACGCAAACACTTTTGTCTTTGATCCTTGTACTTTGTCTGCTTCTGTCCGGCTGTACAAACCGACCGGACAGAAGTACGTCCTCCGATAGCGAAAATTCCACCGGCACCGGCGAACCGCAAAGCAGCGAAAAACCGTTGTCAAGTGAAACTTCCACAGAGAATCCGACCGAAACGAAATCGCAGAATCTCGGAAACGTAACAGCCGGAACCGAAACCTATCGCGGCTTTGTAATCGACAACGTATATCATTCCCAAAATGACGGGGATATTCATTACAACGTCTATATCCCCGAAAGCTACGACGGCAGCCGTCCATACTCGCTGTTCTTCACACTTCCCGGATATGAGGGACTATATTTTCAGGGCGTGGCCCGAAATCTGGAGGCAGAAGCATTTGGTTTTGAAGCACAGAAGTACAACGAGGAAATGATAGTCGTCGCTCCTCAACTTTCCGATTGGGGCGAAACCTCCGCAAATCAGACCATCGCACTGCTTGAATACTTCCTTGACGCCTACAACATCGACCGCGAAAAGGTCTACGCAAACGGCTATTCGGGAGGCGGAGAGACAATGTCCCTTGTAATGGGTAAACGTCCCGAACTGTTTACCGCGTATCTTCATTGTTCTTCTCAGTGGGACGGCGACCTCGAAGTTTTGGCGCAAAGCCGAACGCCGGTATATCTTGCCATAGGTGAGGACGACGAGTATTACGGCTCCGAGCCGACCAAACGCACATATAATACCCTGCACGGACTGTATGAAAAGCAGGGGCTTACAAACGCACAAATCGGGGAGCTCCTGGTACTGGACATCAAAGAGGACAGCTATTTTCGGGACAGAGGCATGAACAACCAGCACGGAGGCGGTGGATTATTCGCCTACGATGAGAACATTATGGGCTGGCTGTTTGGAAAGCAGATTGGAGAAGATTATGGATAGACCGACTGTAATATGCCATATTTTAACGGCGCCGGACGGAAAAATCGACGGGTCGTTTTTCACCGCACCGTAGACGATGCCCGCTCTGCGGAAATACGGAGAGGTGCGAAAGTTTTACGATTGCCCCGCTGCAATTTACGGAACGACAACCATGGCGGAGGGTTAGGTGTTACAAAGTAATGTTTTTTAATTATAGCAAGCCCTTTCATAAACTGTTAGGGCTTGCCTGATTTTATGGAGGAAAATATGTCATTAATTTCGATTTTTAATAATATCTACACAAATGAATTGTCAAGTTATGGTTTCCGGAGGCTGAAAGGTATGGCTTGTTTTGGAAGAATAATAAACAATGATATATTTCAGTATGTTATGCCAATAAACAGAAAATCATTAGAAAAAAATAAAAAAAGATTTACAATCGTATCAGGTATTTTTACTGTATATAGTCCTGCTCTAAATAAGGAACTGTTTGAAAACTATGGCAACTTCTTTACCGATTTTGAGTTTATGGATTGTTTGCCGCATACAGAATTAATAAGACTATGTGATTTAAGTTATAACACACAATCCATTCAAACTGTTGGTGACATACTCCCCCACCTATAGAGGTGGGGGACTTCTTGCCCATATAGGTTAAACAATCTTTGAAAGGGTTTAAATCAGTTATGCTCCCATATCTAAATCAAATTATAACATTAAATGATTATATCGGTTATTGTAGACAGATGAAGATTTCTTTACTAAAGAATGCTGAACAAATGTGGGGAGATTCTATACTATTGCTAAAAACAAATAATCATGATAATTTCATAGACGACTATAATAAGATATGTGCTTTGTTACTGAGGGAACAGTATAATAACAACACAAATGACCCGGATTTTATTCGAACAAAGAAAATATACTATGATGCAATTGTTGTAGAGATTGCTCAATCAAGAGATAGGGTTTATAATGATAATGGTTTGTATGAACAAGCAATGGAATTAACGGAGAAAAGAAAGAAACATAATTCCGCAATATTAAAATCTTATGGATTTGATATTTAACCTCTTGTGGGCGGGTATTTTTATGAGTTCTAACTTGAGGTCATAACTGCTGAACCAACCGAGACTTCTGTTATCCGGCAAAGCAGGCTAAAATAGAATTACAAACAAATCCCACAGGAGGTATAAATTATGGAATACATTACACTCAATAACGGAATCAAAATGCCTATGGCCGGAATCGGCGTGTTTATGATGTCCCCTGCCGAAGCGGAGGCTTCAGTGGAAAGCGCACTTAAAAGCGGTGTTCGCCTAATCGACACGGCAAACGGCTACATGAATGAGAGCGGCACCGGTCGCGGTATCAAAAAGAGCGGTGTCAATAGAGAGGACATTTTCCTTGTCACCAAGCTGTGGCCTACGGTCTATGAAAAGGAAACGGCGGTAGACGAAACACTTTCCCGTCTCGGCACAGACTACATCGACTTGCTTTTCCTGCACCAGCCCACAGCCAACTGGCGTGAGGGCTATCGGAACATCGAAAAGGCGGTCAAGGCAGGCAAGGTAAAAGCCATCGGGCTTTCAAACTTTCCCGATGAGTTGCTCCGAGAAGCTATCGACACCATGGAACTTAACCCTCAAGTGGTTCAAGTGGAAGCGCACCCGTACTACCCGCAGACCGAACTGAAAAAGATTCTTGCCGAGACAGGCATGGGGCTTATGGCATGGTATCCGCTGGGTCACGGCGACAAGAGTCTGCGTGAAGAACCGATATTCACGGAGCTTGCGAAAAAGTACGGAAAGACCAACGCACAGATCATTCTGCGCTGGCACATTCAAAGTGGTAATGTGGTGATTCCCGGCTCCAAGAATCCCGATCATATCCGTGATAATTTTAATATCTTTGACTTTGTCCTCTCCGATGAGGATATGGTGCAGATTGCAAAGGTAAACAAAAATAAGAGGTATTACATGGCAACGCCGGAAATGCTGACCGCCTACGCAAATATGGAGCTGCAGCCTGACCTTTGATTTAAGCCGAAACTTTACAGGAGGGAGTTTATCATGGAATACACGATATTGAACAACGGTGTAAAAATGCCCATGGAGGGCTTCGGCGTCTTTCAAGTGCGTGACCCGAAGGAATGCGAACAGGCGGTTATGGACGCTATCAGCGTGGGGTACCGGCTGATCGATACAGCGGCGTCCTACGGAAACGAGGAAGCGGTTGGCGCGGCTCTCAAAAAGAGCGGAGCCTGCCGTGACGACCTGTTTATCACCACAAAGCTGTGGGTATCTGATACAAGCTATGAGGGTGCAAAGAAAGCATTTGAAGATTCTCTAAAAAAGCTGGGACTGGAATACCTTGATCTGTATCTCCTTCATCAGCCTATGGGAGATTACTACGGCGCATGGAAAGCCATAGAGGAATTATACAAGGAAGGTGTGATTCGTGCTATTGGCGTGTGCAATTTCTATCCCCATGTGCTGGCGGATTTCTGTGAGACAGTGGAAGTCCTGCCCATGGTGAATCAGGTAGAACTGCATCCGTTCTTTCAGCAGCCGGACGCGCTTTCCCTTATGAAAGAATACGAAGTACAGCCGGAAGCGTGGGGGCCGTTTGCCGAGGGCAAGCACGGTATCTTCACTCACCCGCTACTGACGGAGATTGGCGCAAAATACGGCAAATCACCCGCCCAAGTCGCTTTGCGTTGGAACGTGCAGCGGGGCGTTGTCGTTATCCCGAAATCCACTCATCGGGAACGCATGGTGCAGAATTTGGATATTTGGAATTTCACACTCACCGAGGAAGAAATGGTACGCATTTCGGCTCTTGACATCGGTCATAGCGAGATCGTCAACCATTTCGATCCGAACTTTGTCCGAGCGCTCCACGGACGTTTCGCCGGATAAAGGAGGCTGTTATGAACACATTTGCATACCGTTATCCCGTAACGGTTTATTTTGGAGAAAAAGCGGCAGAAAAAAATCTGCCCTCAGAGCTTAAAAAGGTCGGCAAAAATGTAATGCTGGCCTATGGCGGCGGTTCCGTCAAAAAGAACGGCGTTTACGATGAACTGATGAATCTGCTCACCACTGCCGGAAAGAACGTCACTGAATTTACCGACATTATGTCCAACCCCACATACGCCAAAGTGCAGGAGGGCGCTCGTCTTGCCCGTGAAAGCAAGATTGATTTCATTTTAGCCGTGGGCGGCGGCAGCGTCATCGACTGCTGCAAAGTCGTTTCGGCTCAGGCAAAAACGGACGATGATCTGTGGGAACTGGAAACCGTGAAGCACGGCAGTCCTGCGGACTTTATCCCTATGGGTGCGGTGGTGACAGCTTTTGGCACCGGTGCGGAAATGAATAACGGTGCAGTCATCACTAATGAGGAAAAGAAGGTCAAAGGCCCTCTGTGGGGCGCATTTTACGATTTTGCCATTCTTGATCCGACTTATACTATGACTATGCCCATAAATCAGGTAATCTCCGGCTCTTTTGATGCGCTTTCTCACTGCATGGAAACCTATATGGGAACACCGAGGGAAACGAATCTTTCTGATGAGATCAACGAAGCCTGTCAGCGCAATATTATCCGCAACCTTCGGGCGACACTGAAAAACCCACAGGATATAGAGGTGCGGAGCGAGCTTGTGTGGGCGTCGGCTATGGGCGAAAACGGGATACTTAAAATCGGCAAGGTCACGGATTTTCAGGCACATATGCTGGAACACCAGCTCGGTGCATACACAGACTGCAACCACGGACAAGGTCTGGCGGTGATCCATCCTGTTCTATACCGTTATATGCTTTCGGAGGCCGCACCGCAGTTTGCCCGCCTCGCCGTCAATGTGTGGGGCGTCGATCCTGTCGGAAAGACGGAAACAGATCTGGCAAACGCTTTTCTCGACGCTCTGGCGTCGTTCATTAAAGAAGTCGGTCTGCCGACGACGTTTACGGAAATGGGTATTTCGGCAGACACAGACTATGTGGCAATCGCAGACAGCACCGTTCTTACCGGTGGCTGCTGCAAAAAATTCACAAAAGACGAGCTGCTTGCAGTTCTTTATGCGTGCAGATAGATGAAAACAAAACAAATTGTGAAAATCCTGACCAATGTTTCTATGACTGTCCTGCTTCTCCTCCTAATGGCGTACTCCATTATAGGCGAAGCGGCTCACGAATGGCTTGGCGTCGGCATATTCCTGCTTTTTGTCCTGCATCATATTTTGAACTTAAAATGGTACAGAAACCTCTTTCGTGGGAAATATCCGCCGATTCGTGTATTCGGAACGGTGATGGTGCTGCTTGTGCTTCTTTCTATGGCGGGCTCTATGATAAGCGGTGTTTTACTGTCCCGCTATGTGTTTCGCCTTGACGTACACAGCTTCAGCACAGTCCTACGGACGGTTCATATACTCTCGGCCTATTGGGGATTTGTATTTTTATCTCTGCACCTTGGACTGCACTGGGGTGGGATCATGAGTATAGCAAGAAAGCTCACAAAAAAGCGCTCGAAATTACGAAAATGGACGCTGCGCAGTATGGCGGCCTCGATTGCCGCGTATGGAGCGTATGCGTTCGTGAAACGAGATTTCGTAAATTATATGCTCCTGCGGTATCATTTCGTTTTCTTTGATTTTGATGAATCGCTTATACTATTCCTTATGGACTATGTTGCTATTATGGGGCTGTTCGTTTGCATCGGGTATTACTTCGCAACTATGCTCGTTCAAAAAGGCAAACGAAAAACTTAAATTATCAGAAAAAACAAATACGGTTGTCTGTAAAGTGTTTGGTGGAAGTTTTGTACTTTTCATTTTGCAAATGACCGAAAACAAGACAATGGTGTCTTGTTTTACAAAAAGGCAAAAGGGCAATCTGCTTTGTGTGGGTATGCCCTTTTGCCTTTCATATATTTCTGAATGAAAAAAGAAAATGCTTTTGACGGTCTTTTGCAGTTTTATATGCAGGCAACCGAAAAGTATAAACATTATCCGCCTGTATGTGAAAAGTTAAAACGCCGATTACCCGACAGAGAAAATTTTTTTAAAAAATTTTTAAAATTTACTATCCAAACGATGTTTTTATTAGTCTATATAAATGACCGGGCAGGAAACGATTTTTATTTTAACCTAAACGGTCAAGAAGTCCCCTACCTCTAAGGCGGTGTAGTGAATTGCGCGCCGGCCGCAAGGCTGACTTTTTATTGACTTACGATTCTGTTTATGTTATCTTTGTGATAAAGAGGTGAAAAGCAATGAATAAAGTCTATAAATTTAGTATATATCCGAATAAAGAGCAAAGCACATTGATTGAAAAGACATTCGGCTGTGTCAAATTTATCTACAATATATTGAAATCAAAACAAGAACCGTTTGATACACGGGGTTAGCTCGCTTATGCTTAGTACATTGGTACTATCGAACGAGAACCAGGCCTGACGGAGTTGAGAAACTCCAACCCCTTTAGGTGGGGAGTATGTCACTTGATAGGCTACTCGTTTTGTTTATCCGTAATTTTAGTAAAATAAAAAACGTAAGTCAGGAGAATTGCAATGAACAAAGATTTTATACCGCCGGTAAAAGCCCATGCTTTTTGAGAGTATTTCAGATGAGGCTATGTATGAGATAAAGGACGAGCAAAATTCCGACCTTGTACCCCCACGAGTTTGTTGACAAAGAAGAAACAAGTCGTTTGATAATGGAGATAATAAATAAACTCTCGGAGGAAAAGCGGCTTGTAATACTGATGTATTACTATCAGGAAATGTCAACTACAGAAATTGCCGAGACACTTGAAATGCCGCTTACGGTTTTGACCTCTATTTTTTCAAAGGCGGCGCAAGGCGTAAATGCACCCGCGTTTTCGGCAATATCTCAGTCGGTTTTGGGAGCTCCGACAGCAGTAGGAGCAACAGCATGAACAACCGCGTTAAACGCGGCAAGAACGGCGGGAACTACCGCCGCAAAAACAGGAGGAATAAATATGATCTCTAAAACAACAATGGCAAAAGTAATAGCAGCGGTTTTAGCCGTTGCGGTAGTTGGGGGCGGTTTGACCGCCACCGGTTGTAATAATCAAAACAATGACAACTATTCACAAACAGTAAATGACAAAGACGAATCGAGCTATAACGACTTTGAAGACAGCGAAAACTATTCTTCAATTTTTTCAGAAGAGAGCAAAATGTCCGAAATACCCGAAAGCTCTGATGAAGACAACGGAAACAAATCTTCAAACTTTTCAGAGGAAAGCAAAATGTCCAAAATACCCGAAAGCTCTGATGAAGACAACGGAGGCAATTCTTCCGACATTTCAGAGGAAAGCGAAATACCCGAAAATCCTGCTTCGGATTTTGAATATACCGCTGAAAATGGCGATGTGACAATTACTAAATATATAGGCAGCAACGAACAGGTACGCATACCGAAAAAAATAGAGGGCAAGCCTGTTACGAAAATCGGAAAGCAGGCCTTTAAATTATGCACAAGATTAACAAGAATAGATATTCCAAACAGCGTTACTGAAATCGGAGAGGAGGCCTTTCAATTCTGTATAGATTTAACAATAATAGAAGTTCCCGACAGCGTTACAGAAATTGGAGAAGGGGCATTTTCACACTGCGAAGGGTTAAAAAGCATAAAAATTTCAAACGCCGTTACGAAAATCGAAAATAATGCCTTTAGAGAATGCGGAAAATTAACAAGCATAAAAATTCCAAACAGCGTTACTGAAATTGGAGAATATGCCTTTGACAGCTGCAAAAGCTTAACAAGCATAGAAATTCCCGACGGCGTTACGAAAATTGGAGTATTCACCTTTGCCGCCTGCAAAAACTTAACAAGCGTAGATATTCCAAACACCGTTACTGAAATCGGTGCTCATGCCTTTGCCAACTGCAACAGCTTAACAAGTGTAGATATTCCCGACAGCGTTACTGAAATCGGTAATTCTGCCTTTCACGGTTGCGAAAGCTTAACAAGCATAAAAATTCCAAACAGCGTTACGAAAATTGGAGAGTATACCATTGCCGCCTGCAAAAGCTTAACAAGCATAGAAATTCCAAACGGCGTTACCGAAATCGGTGATAATGCCTTTTCCAACTGCGACAGCTTAACAAGTGTAGATATTCCAAACAGCGTTACGAAAATTGGAGAGTATGCCTTTTCCCACTGCGACAAATTAACAAGCGTAGATATTCCAAGCAGCGTTACTGAAATTGACAAGTACGCATTTAGTGAATGCTCAAGCGACCTTATAATTAAAGGCAAAGCAGGCTCTGCAGCAGAAACATGCGCGAACGAGGGCGGCTATACATTTAAGACCAATTAAAAGCTTACACAGTGACAGCCGCTTTAAACGAGGCAAGAACGGCAGGAATTACCGCCGCAAAAACAGGAGGAATAAATATGACATCCAAAACAACAACGGCAAAGGTAATAGCGGCGGTAGTTTGCTTCGGTGTGACCGCCGCAGTTATAATAAACAAAAACAACAGCAACAATTCACAAACAATATATAAGAAAAATAATAAAGATAAAGCGGACAATAACGGCTCTAAAAACAGCGGAAACTATTCTTCAAACCTTTCAGAGGAAAGCGAATTGCCCGAAAGTCCTGCCTTGGATTTTGAATATACCGTTGAAAACAATGAGGTGACAATTACTAAATATATAGGCAGCGACACACAGGTACGCATACCCGAAAAAATAGAGAGCAAGTCTGTTACTGAAATCGGCAATGAGGCCTTTTGCTACTGCAACAACTTAAAAAACGTAACTATTCCAAGCAGCGTTACGAGAATTGGCAATTATGCCTTTGACATCTGCAAAAGATTAACCGACATAAATGTAAGCATTAATAATCCGTTATATTCCTCGCAGGACGGCGTCCTTTTTAACAAAGACAAAACAACTTTAATTTGCTATCCCACAGGAAAAGAAAACACATTATACACTATTCACAACAGCGTTACTTACATCAGCGATTATTCCTTTTCCAACTGCACAAGCTTAACAAGCGTAGATATTCCAAACAGTGTTACTGAAATCGGTGATAAAGCCTTTTACAACTGCTACAGCTTAACAAGCGTAACTATTCCCGACGGCGTTACTAAAATCGGAGAAAAGGCCTTTGACTACTGCAAAAGCTTAACAAGTGTAACTATTCCCACCGGCGTTACGAAAATCGGAAAGCAGGCCTTTTACAGATGCAAAAGCTTAACAAGCATAGATATTCCAAACAACGTTACTGAAATTGGTATTGCTGCCTTTGCCATTTGCACAAGCTTAACCGACATAAATGTAAGCAGTAATAATCCGTTGTATTCCTCGCAGGACGGTGTCCTTTTTAACAAAGACAAAACAACTTTAATTTGCTATCCCGCAGGAAAAGAAAACACATTATACACTATTCCCAACAGCGTTACTAAAATTGGAGAATATGCCTTTGATAGATGCTCAGGCTTAATAAGCATAGAAATTCCCGACAGCGTTATGAAAATTGGAGGATATGCCTTTTGCTACTGCAAAAGATTAACAAGCGTAGATATTCCAAACAGCGTTACTGAAATTGGCGATTATGCCTTTTGCTACTGCAAAAGATTAACAAGCATAGAAATTCCCGACAGCGTTACGAAAATTGGAGGATATGCCTTTTTCTACTGCGACAGCTTAAAAAGCATAACTATTCCAAGCAGCGTTACGAGAATTGGCAATTATGCCTTTGCCGTCTGCAAAAGCTTAACCTACATAAATGTAAGCAGTAACAATCCGTTGTATTCCTCGCAAGACGGCGTCCTTTTTAACAAAGACAAAACAACTTTAATTTGCTATCCCGCAGGAAAAGAAAACACATTATACATTATTCCCAACAGCGTTACGGAAATCGGTAATGATGCCTTTTCTGAATGTTCAAGCCTAACAAGCGTAACTATTCCCGACGGCATTACTAAAATCGGCAATGATGCCTTTTCTGAATGTTCAAGCTTAACAAGCGTAACTATTCCCGACAGCATTACGGAAATCGGAGATGATGCCTTTTTCAGCTGTAAAAGCTTAACAAGCGTAACTATTCCCGACGGCGTTACTCAAATCGGTAATGGTGCCTTTTCTGAATGCTCAAGCTTAACAAGCATAGAAATTCCAAACGGCGTTACCGAAATCGGTGATAATGCCTTTTCCAACTGCGACAGCTTAACAAGTGTAGATATTCCAAACAGCGTTACGAAAATTGGAGAGTATGCCTTTTCCCACTGCGACAAATTAACAAGCGTAGATATTCCAAGCAGCGTTACTGAAATTGACAAGTACGCATTTAGTGAATGCTCAAGCGACCTTATAATTAAAGGCAAAGCAGGCTCTGCAGCAGAAACATGCGCGAACGAGGGCGGCTATACATTTAAGACCAATTAAAAGCTTACACAGTAACAGCCGCTTTAAACGAGGCAAGAACGGCAGGAATTACCGCCGCAAAAACAGGAGGAATAAATATGATATCCAAAACAACAATGGCAACGGTAATAGCAGCGGTAGTTTGCTTCGGTGTGACCGCCGCAGTTATAATAAACAAAAACAATAGCAACAATTCACAAACAATATATAAGAAAAATAATAAAGATAAAGCGGACAATAACGGCTCTAAAGACAACGGAGGCAATTCTTCCGACATTTCAGAGGAAAGCGAAATGCTCGAAAGCCCTGCTTCGGATTTTGAATATACCGTTGAAAACGGCAAGGTGACAATTACCAAATATATAGGCAGCGACACACAGGTACGCATACCCGAAAAAATAGAGGGCAAGTCTGTTACTAAAATCGGAGAGCACGCCTTTTACAACTGCTACAACTTAACAAGCGTAGATATTCCAAACAGCGTTACGAAAATCGGAAAGAATGCCTTTGACAGTTGCACAAACTTAACAAGCATAGATATTCCAAACGGCGTCACTAAAATCGGTAATGAGGTCTTTTCCGAATGCTCAAGCTTAACAAGCGTATATATTCCCGACAGCGTTAATGAAATTGGTATTGATGCCTTTGACATCTGCAAAAGATTAACCGACATAAATGTAAGCAGTGATAATCCGTTATATTCCTCGCAGGACGGCGTCCTTTTTAACAAAGACAAAACAACTTTAATTTGCTATCCCGCAGGAAAAGAAAACACATCATATAGTATTCCCAACAGCGTTACGGAAATCGGTAATGAAGCCTTTTCTGAATGCTCAAGCCTAACAAGCGTAACTATTCCCGCCGGCGTTACGGAAATCGGCAATGATACCTTTTGCTACTGCAACAACTTAAAAAGCGTAACTATTCCAAGCAGCATTACGAGAATTGGCAATTATGCCTTTGACAGCTGCACAAGCTTAACAAGCATAGATATTCCAAACAGCATTACGAGAATTGGCAATTATGCCTTTGACAGCTGCACAAGCTTAACAAGCGTAGAAATTCCCGACAGCGTTACTGAATTTGGTATTGCTGCCTTTGCCATTTGCAAAAGATTAACCGACATAAATGTAAGCAGTAATAATCCGTTGTTTTCCTCGCAGGAAGGCGTCCTTTTTAACAAAGACAAAACAACTTTAATTTGCTATCCCGCAGGAAAAGAAAACACATCATACACTATTCCCAACAGCGTTACTGAAATCGGTATTGCCGCCTTTAACTGCTGTACAAGCTTAACAAGCGTAATTATTCCTGACGGCATTACTAAAATCGGCAATAATGCCTTTTCTTACTGCACAAGTTTAACAAGCGTAACTATTCCCGACAGCGTTACTGAAATCGGACATGATGCCTTTTTCAGCTGTAAAAGCTTAACAAGCGTAACTATTCCCGACGGTGTTACTAAAATCGGAGAATATGCCTTTGATAGATGCTCAGGCTTAATAAGCATAACTATTCCAAGCAGCGTTACTGAAATCGGTATTGCCGCCTTTAACTGCTGTACAAGCTTAACAAGCGTAGATATTCCAAACAGCGTCACGAAAATCGAAAAAAAGGCCTTTCAAAAGTGCACAAGCTTAACAAGCGTAAATATTCCCGACAGCGTTACGAAAATCGGCAAATACGCATTTAATGCATGTTCAAGCGGCCTTATAATTAAAGGCAAAGCGGGTTCTGCCGCAGAAGCATACGCGAACGATAACGGTTTTAAATTTGTGACCGATTAAAAGCTTACACAGTGACAGCCGCTTTAAACGAGGCAAGAACGGCAGGAATTACCGCCGCAAAAACAGGAGGAATAAATATGACATCCAAAACAACAACGGCAAAGGTAATAGCGGCGGTAGTTTGCTTCGGTGTGACCGCCGCAGTTATAATAAACAAAAACAACAGCAACAATTCACAAACAATATATAAGAAAAATAATAAAGATAAAGCGAACAATAACGGCTCTAAAGACAACGGAGGCAATTCTTCCGACATTTCAGAGGAAAGCAAAATGCCCGAAAGCCCTGCCTCGGATTTTGAATATACCGTTGAAAACGGTGAGGTGACAATTACTAAATATATAGGCAGCGTCACACAGGTACGCATACCCGAAAAAATTGAGGGCAAGCCTGTTACGGAAATCGGAGAGCATGCCTTTTCCTTCTGCAAAGAATTGACAAGAATAGAAATTTCAAACAGCGTTACTGAAATCGGTGAGTATGCCTTTTTCAGCTGCGAAAGTTTAACAAGCGTAACTATTCTCGCCGGCGTTACGGAAATCGGTAATTATGTCTTTTCCAACTGCGACAAATTAGCAAACGTAGATATTCCAAACGGCGTCACTAAAATCGGTAATGAGGCCTTTTCTGAATGCACAAGCTTAACAAGCGTAGATATTCCCGACAGCGTTACTGAAATTGGTATTGATGCCTTTGACATCTGCAAAAGATTAACCGACATAAATGTAAGCAGTGATAATCCGTTATATTCCTCGCAGGACGGCGTCCTTTTTAACAAAGACAAAACAACTTTAATTTGCTATCCCGCAGGAAAAGAAAACACATCATATAGTATTCCCAACAGCGTTACGGAAATCGGTAATGAAGCCTTTTCTGAATGCTCAAGCCTAACAAGCGTAACTATTCCCGCCGGCGTTACGGAAATCGGCAATGAGGCCTTTTGCTACTGCAACAACTTAAAAAGCGTAACTATTTCAAGCAGCGTTACGAGAATTGGCAATTATGCCTTTACCTTCTGCACAAACTTAACAAGCATAAATATTCCAAATGGCATTACTGAAATCGGCAATGATACCTTTTGCTACTGCAACAACTTAAAAAGCGTAACTATTCCAAGCAGCATTACGAGAATTGGCAATTATGCCTTTGACAGCTGCACAAGCTTAACAAGCATAGATATTCCAAACAGCATTACGAGAATTGGCAATTATGCCTTTGACAGCTGCACAAGCTTAACAAGCGTAGAAATTCCCGACAGCGTTACTGAATTTGGTATTGCTGCCTTTGCCATTTGCAAAAGATTAACCGACATAAATGTAAGCAGTAATAATCCGTTGTTTTCCTCGCAGGAAGGCGTCCTTTTTAACAAAGACAAAACAACTTTAATTTGCTATCCCGCAGGAAAAGAAAACACATCATACACTATTCCCAACAGCGTTACTGAAATCGGTAATGATGCCTTTTCTGAATGTTCAAACTTAACAAGCGTAACTATTCCCGCCGGCGTTACGAAAATCGGTAATGATGCCTTTTCTGAATGCTCAAGCTTAACAAGCGTATATATTCCCGACAGCGTTAATGAAATCGGCGATTATGCCTTTTTCAGCTGCACAAACTTAACAAGCATAGATATTCAAAACGGCATTACTGAAATCGGCAATGAGACCTTTTGCTACTGCAACAACTTAAAAAGCGTAACTATTCCAAGCAGTGTTACGAGAATTGGCAATTATGCCTTTGCCGTCTGCAAAAGCTTAACAAACATAAATGTAAACAGTGATAATCCGTTGTTTTGCTCACAGGACGGCGTCCTTTTTAACAAAGACAAAACAACTTTAATTTGCTATCCCGCAGGAAAAGAAAACACATTATACAGTATTCCAAACAGCCTTACTGAAATCGGTAATTGTGCATTTTTGAGCTGCAAAAATTTAACAAGCGTAACTATTCCCGACAGCGTTACGAAAATCGGCAAGTACGCATTTAATCAATGCTCAAGCGACCTTATAATTAAAGGCAAGACAGGCTCTGCCGCAGAAACATACGCTAATGATAACGGCTTTAAATTTATGACCGATTAAAAACTTACACAGTGACAGCCGCGTTAAACGCGGCAAGAACGGCGAGAATTAACGCCGCAAAAACAGGAGGAATAAATATGTTATCCAAAACAACAATGGCAAAGTTAACAGCAGCGGTTTTAGCCGCTGCCATAGTTGGGGTCGGCGTAACCGCCACCGGTTGTAATAATCAAAACAACAGCAATTCTTCCAACCTTTCAAAGGAAAGCAAAATACCCGAAAGCCCTGCTTCGGATTTTAAATATACTGTTGAAAACGATAAGGTTATCATAACAGACTACATAGGCAGTGACACAGAGGTTAGCATACCAAAAAAAATAGAGGGCAAGTCTGTTACGGAAATCGGAGAGCGAAGCTTTCTCTGCTGCCTTGAGTTAACAAGCGTAACTATTCCCGCCGGCATTACTGAAATCGGCGAGAATGCCTTTTTCCACTGCGACAGATTAAAAAGCGTAGATATTCCAAACAGTGTTACTAAAATCGGTGATGGTGCCTTTTCCTACTGCGACAAATTAACAAGCGTAGATATTCCAAACGGCGTTACTAAAATCGGTAATGAGGCCTTTTCTGCATGCTCAAGCTTAACAAGCGTAGATATTCCAAAC